>DASQIB010000219.1:0-29565 GCA_035631795.1 Gemmatimonadales bacterium
GCCCACCAGGATCACGACGTGCAAGATCATGACGCGTGCGTAGGGCCGGCTCATGAGCATCGGGAGCGACGCCGTCTTGTACTGTCCGGCGCCGATATAATTGAAGGCGAACGAGACGGCGTGGCTCAACGCGAGGCCCCACGCGGCCGGCGCGATGCCCGCTGCACGGACGGCATCCAGAACGTCGACGGGGTCGGGAAGCCGCGTATGTGAAGCCCGCCGAACAGCTGAAGCACGAAGATCCCGTGTACCATCACGAACATCCCATAATGGAACGTGAAGAACGGGATCATGAACACCTTGGTCACCCAGGCCAGCGGATTATCGGGCGTCGCGGCCAGCATCCGCAGGATGTTGAACGCGCCCACGATCACGTTCTCCACCCAGAAGAGGAGCAGTGTGGCGTAGACGCTCCACCCGAAGAAGAGCACGCCCGCGAGCGGGACGAGATTGGCCGCGATGAGCACGACCGCGGTCGGCGTGACCAGAAGGTCGGGTCGCGCAGGCGCGATCGTGGTGGGAGCCGGAGAAACCGGTGTGGTCATGGCGCCACTACTATGCACTGCGACCCTCGTGCGTCCAAGCCCTTGCCGGTGCCGAACGCCGCGGATAGCTTGCGACCCATGATGCTCGCCACGCGCTCCATGTGTTGTCGCTCACGCCGATGCTGTCGCAGTCGAGCGGCAGGGCGGGCGATCTTGTCATAGGGGTTTGAAGCGCCGTACCAAGAGATCGGCCGCGATTCCCGACGAGGTCTCGCGGCCGATCTGCTTTTCGGACGAAAGGAAGGCGGGATTAGCGCACCGCTTTCGGTGGTAGGGATCTCGGGGAGTCCGTCGGGCACGTCCAGGTCTCGAGCCCTGGTCGAGCGCACGCTCGCGTGCTTCAAGGCGCGCGGGGCGGCGATCGAGCTGGTGGACCTCGCGACGCTCCCGGCCGATGCGCTGCTCGGACGCGCGACGGCGCCGGCGCTCACGACGGCACTCGAGAACACGACGCGCGCGCGGATCGTAGTTGCCGGAACCCCCGTCTACCGGGCCACCTACAGCGGGCTGCTGAAGCTGTTCTTCGACTTGCTGCCGCAGGACAGCCTCGTTGGCAAGATCGGCGTGCCGATCGCGACGGGACACGCGGCGGCGCACATGCTGGCGGTGGACCACGGGCTGCGCCCCTTGTTCGCGAGCCTCGGCGCCACGGTGGTGGCGGCGGGCGTTTATGGGACGAGCGCGCAGTTCCAGGACGGCAACCCGGTGGCCGAATTGGTTCAGGCCGTGGACCGGGCGGTGCGTGAGGCGTGGGCCCTCGCGGGCGCCGCCACAGATAATAGAGGATAGATGAGCGCAAGCACCGAGCGACCGATCGCGATCTACTACGAGCACCCGGACTGGTTCCGGCCACTCTTCACGGAGCTCGACAAGTGGAACGTGCCATACGTTCGGCTCGACGCGGCGCGTCACCGGTTCGATGCCTCCGACGGTGTCAGACCCCCGTACTCCCTCGTTTTCAATCGGATGAGCCCATCGGCGTACCTGCGCGGGGCGGGGAACGCGATCTTTTATACGCTCCATTACCTCGCGTACCTGAAGCGGCACGGGGTGCGGGTGATCAACGGCTACGACGCCTGGGTCACCGAGACGTCGAAGGCGCTTCAGCTCGCGTTGCTCCAGCAGCTCGGCTTGCCGCATCCCAAGGCCCGCGTGATCAACAACGCGGCCGAGGCACCGGCGGCCGCGCGGGGCCTGCGCTTCCCGGTCATTCTCAAGCCCAACATCGGAGGTTCGGGGGCCGGCATCCGTCGCTTCGAGACGCCCGAGCAGCTGGAGCAGACTGCGAACGCGGGCGCGCTCGACCTCGGGATCGATCATACGGCGCTAGTGCAGGAGTACATCCCGGCGGCCGACCAGCGCATCGTCCGCGTCGAGGTGTTGGGAGGTCGCTACCTCTACGCCATCCGGATCTATACGTCGGGAGAAAGCTTCAATCTCTGTCCGGCCGACGTGTGCCAGACGGTCGGCGGGGCGGAGCTGGTGCGCGCGGCCTGCCCCGTGGATGCTCCGAAGAACAACATGCGCGTGGAAGGCTACACGCCCCCGCCCGAGATCGTCGCGCAGGTGGAGTGCATCATGCAGGCGGCGCACATCGACGTGGGGGGCGTGGAGTACATGATGGATGAGCGGGACGGCCGGCTCCATTTCTACGACATCAACGCCCTCTCGAACTTCGTCGCCGACGCGCCGCGCGTGGTGGGGTTCGATCCGTTCGCGCGCCTGGTGGATTACCTCGAGGCGGAGGCGGACTGACCGTGCGCTTCGGCTACTGGCTTCCGGTGTTCGGCGGGTGGCTGCGCAACGTGCCCGACGAGGGCATGGAGCCCACGTGGGACTACGTGCGCCGGCTGGCGCAGCGGAGCGAGCAGATCGGGTTCGACGTCACGCTCATCGCCGAGCTGAATCTGAACGACATCAAGGGCCCCGACGCCCCGTCGCTCGACGCCTGGAGCACGGCGGCGGCGCTCGCCGCGGTGACCGATCGGCTCGAGCTGATGGTCGCCGTTCGGCCCACGTTCCATCCGCCGGCGCTCCTCGCGAAGCAGGCCGCCAACATCGACCGGATCAGCGGGGGGCGGTTGACGCTGAACGTGGTCTCGTCCTGGTGGGCGGGTGAGGCAAAGCAGTACGGCGTGGAGTTCGACCAGCACGACGCGCGCTACGCGCGGACCGTGGAATGGCTCGCCGTCGTGAGCGGCATGTGGTCCGCGAGCCGGTTCAGCCACGCGGGGCAGTATTACCGCGTGGAGGACGCGATCCTCGAGCCCAAGCCGGTGGCCCGGCCCCGTCCCACGATCTATGCGGGCGGCGAATCCGAGGCGGCCAAGAATCTCATCGCGCGGGACTGCGATGCGTACCTCATGCACGGCGATCCGCCCGAGCGCGTGGCCGCCAAGGTCGCGGACATGCGCGCGCGCCGGACCAGAGCCGATGGCGGACTGCCGCCGCTCAAGTTCGGCGTCGCCGGGTACGTCGTCTGCGCGGATACTGACGCGCGAGCGCGCGCCGAGGTCGCCCGCATCACGGACGTCCGCCAGAGCGCCGCCGGGTACGCGAATTATCAGGACTGGCTCGCGAACACGCAGCTCGAGCAGCAGGTGAGTCTCGAGGATTACTCCGTCTCGAACCGGGGCCTGCGGGCGGGACTGGTGGGCACCGCGGAGCAGATCGCCGAGCGGATCGGCGAGTTCGAGCGTGCGGGTGTGGATCTTCTGCTGCTCCAGTTCAGCCCGCAGTACGAGGAGATGGAGCGATTCGCGGCCGAGGTCATCCCACGGGTGAAGACGAAAGGGGCGCCGGGGATTCGCGATCCGCGGGCCGGGGCTCGAAGTAACGCTTGAGTTCGAGCAGCGGGCCCTCGTAGACGTGATAGCTCAGCCAGGCGAGCCCATACGACCCCGCCGCGACGATCAGCGCGAGCGCCAGGACGGCCGGCAGGCGGGAACCACCGAGCATACCCACGCCGCGTTCGCACCAGCGACAGCGCGCCTGAACCATGCCGAGCAGAAGGTAGTGCACGACGTAGAGGCCGTAGCTGTACTTCCCCCACCGACGCAGAGTCGCGTTGCGTAATGTCCGGGCGAGGAGACTGCCGGGCGCCGCGCTGAGCGAAGCGACGAGCAGCGCGCCGAATCCGATCGCCACCACGGGGTAGGCCACGACGGCGACGACGGGGTCGTGGTACTCGAGTCCGCCACGCGTGACAGCCAGGGCCGCGATGGCGACCAGGGCGAGGCCGAGGACGCGCGGCGCCCAGGCGGTGAAGGTCTGGAGGCCGTTCGGCCTCCGGGCGACGACGGCGAGCGCCGCGCCCGTCATCAATCCATCGAGGCGCCCGGGCGTCAAGACAAATGTGCTCGCGGCATCGGCAGGATCGTGCAGCACGATGCCGAGACGCCACGCCAGACCCGCGATCGCCGCGAGCAGCGCCACGCGGAGGAGCGTCTCCGGCCTGCATCTCCATACGAAGAGAGGCCAGATCAGGTAGAACTGTTCCTCGATCGCGAGCGACCAGAAATGCGCCGTGTACAATGGCGTGCCACGCCCATGCGTGAACGCATTCAGGAAATTCACCGTGTACGTCCAGTACCATGCCTGATGCTCGCGGAGCACGGCGTAGTCCGGGTTCGACCATTCGACAAGACGGGGCACGAGGATGAACATCACCGCGAGGGCCCCGTAATACAGCGGAAAGATCCGCAGGCCACGCCGCACGAAGAAGTTGGGCCACCAGCGGGGCTGTCCCTTGGTATCGAGCAGGATTCCCGTGATCAGAAATCCCGAGAGGACGAAAAAGAGGTCGACACCAGTCCAGCCGAGACGGCCGACGGCAGCCACCGCGGCGTCGATCGGCGTCGCAGGGTGGAGCGGAAGCGCGACCGCGTGCCTGACGAGCACGAGCAGGATGGCCGCGCCGCGCAGACCATCGAGGGCGGGTATGTAGCCGCGTCTGAGCTCGCCCGCCAAGGAAATCCGACTCCTGTGAGGACTCCATCTCCCGGAAGCAAACGCCGGGCCGTCGCTCGCGATCAACAATTTCAAGAGAGGGCATCCGGGGCTGTTGCGGTCGCGCCATGCTTCAGCCGGTGCTAGGGCCGTGCGGCGAGCACCAACCCCCCAAGGCACATGAGCAACCCCACGACATGGCGCGCCGCGAGCTGCTCTCGGTAGACGAAGACGCCGATGATCACGAGTAAGAGAGCGGTCGTGACGTTGGCGATCACGGAGGCGAGGCTGATCCGCCAGCCGGCCCGGTAGGCGAGGAGGATCGCGAGCTCCACGCCCACGATCGAGAGTCCCACGACGTACGTCGCCCAATTCAGGTCCTTGAGCGAGCGCAGGAACACCGCGCCGCCCGGGGCGAACGGGATCGTCGCGAGGCACGTGACCAGTGAGGTCGCGTACGTGACCACCAGGGACACCATCGGGTGCACGCCGGGCACGATCGACTTCTGCGCGACGTGGTACAGCGTGGTGGCGAGCGCGGTCAGGGCGATGGGGAGGTAGAAGAGCATCAGGAGCCTTTGAACGAGAGGTTCGTAATAGGAACGTCCCTATCCGTTAGCCGCGCCTGGCTCGGGACGCTCTGGCGCCCCCTCTGCGCGCGCCATATAGATAGATAGAAGCGGGGTGGGTGTCCCACCCCTTGTTGGACTATGGTCAAGTCGTGCGGCTGCACCGCTGGTCCTGTCTCGGCTCCACGCCATCCTGACCTGACAATCGCTCGAGGCCGGCTGAGTAAGCTGCGCGCCACCGCGCAGTTTGTGCAGCGCGAGCCGGAGGCGGCATGAGCGCCAAGCGGCTCCGGGTCCCGATCGGATCGCTCAGGAAGCGGTTCGAAGCGGCGGTGGAATCATCCCCCAGCGGGATGGTGATGGTCGATCGCGAAGGCCGGATCGTCCTGGTGAATCGTGAGATCGAGCGGCTCTTCGGCTATCGTCGCGAAGAGCTGCTGGGCCAGCCGATCGACATGCTCGTTCCCGAAGGGACGCGAGCGCGGCACCCCTCCCTCCGTGGCACCTTCCACGCCAATCCGCAAGTGCGGGCGATGGGGGCGGGCCGTGAGCTGTTCGGCCGGCGCAAGGACGGGCGCGAAGTCCCCGTCGAAATCGGGCTGAACCCGCTCGAGACCGACGAAGGCATGTTTGTGATCGCATCCGTCGTGGACATCAGCGCGCGCAAGGGAGCGGAGGCTCGCTTCCGCGCGGCGGTCGAGTCGTCGCCCAATGGGATGGTGATGATCGATCGCGACGGAAGGATCGTCCTCGTCAACCGCGAGATCGAGCGGCTGTTCGGGTACCCGCGCGACGAGCTGCTGGGGAAACCGATCGAGGTCCTCGTTCCCAAGCGGTTCCGGGAGCGTCACCCGGACTTTCGGGGGGCGTTCTTCGGAAGCCCGCAACGGCGCTCGATGGGAGCCGGTCGCGACCTTTTCGGCCTGCGCAAGGACGGGCGGGAAGTGCCGGTCGAGATCGGGCTGAATCCGCTCGAGACCGACGAAGGCCTGTTCGTGCTGGCATCGGTCGTCGACATCACGGAGCGAAAGCGCGCCGAGCACGAGCTGCGGCGGTCGAACGAAGAGCTGGAGCGGTTCGCGTACGTCGCCTCCCATGACCTGCAAGAGCCTCTGCGCATGGTCGGGAGCTACGTCCAACTACTCGCCAAGCGCTACCAGGGCAGGCTCGATGCGGACGCGGACGAGTTCATCGGCTATGCGCTCGATGGGGCACTACGCATGCAGCGCCTCATCGAGGACTTGCTGGCATTCTCGCGCGTGGGTACCAGGGGGGCGGCGTTCACGTCGACGGACTCGGGCGGCGTGCTCGAGCGCGCCCTGGTCAACCTCAAGCTCGCCGTCGAAGAGAGCGGCGCGACGATCGCCCGCGACGGGTTGCCCGTCGTCTCCGCAGACGCCGGTCAGCTCGAGCACCTGTTCCTCAACTTGATCTCGAACGCGCTCAAGTTTCGCAGCACCGCGCCTCCGATCATCCAGATCTCGGCGCAACGGCGCGAGCGGGAGTGGCTGTTCAGCGTGCGGGACAACGGCATCGGGATCGATCCACAGTACTTCGAGCGGATCTTCGTGATCTTCCAGCGCCTGCACGGCAAGCAGGAATACCCAGGGACCGGCATCGGGCTGGCGATCGCAAAAAAAATCGTCGAGCGCCACGGAGGCCGGATCTGGGTCGAGTCGCAAGCCGGTCAGGGCGCGACGTTCTTCTTCACACTGCCCGCAGTCAACGAGGCCTGACGTGGATCCGAGCGGCGGCCCGATCGAGATCCTGCTGGTCGAGGATAATCCTGGTGACGCGCGCCTCACCCGCGAAGCGCTGCGAGACGCCAAGGTACGGAATAACCTGCACGTCGTGCCGGACGGCGTGGAGGCGTTGAGTTGGCTGCGGCGCCAGGGCGAGTACGCCGACGCGCCGAAGGCTGACCTCATCCTGCTCGATCTGAACCTGCCGAAAAGGGACGGCCGGGAAGTCCTCCAAGAGATCAAACAGGACGAACGGCTCCGCCACATTCCGATCGTCATCTTGACCACGTCGCAAGCGGAGAGAGACATCATCGAGAGCTACCGCCTGAGCGCCAACGCGTACGTCACGAAGCCGGTGGACCTGGAGCAGTTTCTCAAGGTGGTCAAATCGATCGAGCATTTTTGGCTCGAGATCGTGAAGCTGTCCCACCCGTGACCCCGGCGACGGCCGCACCACCCATCACGGTCCTGCTGGTCGAGGACAACCCGGGCGACGCGCGGTTGATCCTCGAGCTGCTCGGCGAAGTGCAGTCGCAGACGTTCGATCTCGAGCGCGTCGACCGTCTCGAGGATGCGCTCGCTCGGCTGACGCACGCCGGCGTGGACGTCGTGCTGCTCGATCTGGGGCTGCCCGACAGTCAGGGTCTCGACACGTTCGTCCGGGCGCGTCGCGGCGCGCCGGAGGAGCCGATCGTGGTGATTTCGGGGCTCGACGACGAGCGGCTGGCGCTCGAAGCGGTGCGGTCCGGGGCACAGGACTACCTGGTGAAGGGCCGCATCGAGGGCCAGCTCTTGGCGCGCGTGCTGCGCTACGCCATCGAGCGAAAGCGAGCGGAGGAAGCGCTCCGAGCCAGGGAGGCGCATTACCGGATGATCCTCGAGAACATCGGCGACGCTGTGTTCATCGCCGATCGTCTGGGCCGCTATGTCGACGTGAACCCGCGGGCGTGCGAGCTCACGGGCTACACCCGCGACGAGCTGCTCCGGCTCCGGGCGGTCGACACGTATCCAACAGAGGCTCGCGAGGAGGTCCAGCTTCAGCTGGACGAGATCGCCGCCGGACGCGTCTCCTCGTACGAGCGGCCTCTGCTGCGGAAGGATGGCACGATCATCACGGTCGAGATCAGCGCGCGCGTGCTGCCCGCTGGGACGCTGCTCGCGACCGCGCGGGACGTCACCGAGCGCAAGCGCCTCGAGGAGCAGCTACGCCAGGCGCAGAAGATGGAAGCGATCGGGCGCCTCGCGGGCGGCGTGGCGCACGACTTCAACAATGTACTGACCGCGATCTTCGGCTACGCCGACCTGATGGCCGATGAATTCCCGAAGGAGAGCCCCGCGCATCAAGACCTCGCGGAGATCCGCAAGGCGGCAGAGCGGGCGTCGGCCCTGACGCGCCAGCTGCTCGCGTTCAGCCGCCAGCAGGTGCTCGCGCCCGTGGTGCTGAGCGTCAATGATCTCGTGGAGGACGTCGACAAGATGCTGCGCCGCGTGGTGGGTGAGGACGTGGACCTGCGCCTCGCACTGGCTGGCGACGCCGGCAACGTGCGGGCGGACCCCGGTCAGCTCCAGCAGGTGCTCATGAACCTGGTCGTCAACGCGCGCGACGCGATGCCGACCGGAGGGCGGCTCACGATCGAGACCGGTAACGCCGAGCTGAGCGAGCACTACAGCGAGTCACACCGGGCCGTCGTCCCGGGATCGTACGTGATGCTCGCGGTGAGCGATACGGGCGTCGGAATGGATGCGACCACGACGGCTCGCATCTTCGAGCCGTTCTTCACGACCAAGGAGAAGGGCCGCGGCACGGGACTCGGACTCTCCACGGTATATGGCATCGTGAAGCAGTCCGGGGGCTACATCTGGGTGTACAGCGAGCCCGGCCGCGGGACGACCTTCAAACTCTATCTGCCGCTGGTGGACGCGCCCCCGGAGCGGGCGGCGCCGGCTCGGGAAGCGGGCACGCTCGCGGGAACGGAGACCATCGTGCTGGCCGAGGACGACGAGGTCCTGCGTCCCCTCACGAAGGGTCTGCTCGTGAGGCTCGGTTATACCGTGTTGGAGGCGGAGAATGCCGACCGGGCGCTCGCGCTGGCGGACGCGCATCCCGGGCCGATTCACCTGTTGATCACGGACGTCGTGATGCCCGGGGTGAGCGGGCGGGAGCTGGCCCGGCGGGTCGTGCGGACGAGGCCCGACACGCGCGTGCTCTACATTTCGGGCTACACCGACGATGCGATCGTGCATCACGGGATGCTCGAGCCGGGACTCCACTTCCTTCAGAAGCCCTTCACGCCGGCCGCCCTCGCGCGCAAGGTGCGCGAGGTACTGGACGCGGGCTGATCGATCCATGTCGAGCCGCGGTCGGCGAGCAAAGGGCGGTCGGCGGCCGGCGGTCACCGCGCCTGCGTCCCGGCCCATCCACGTCTTGCTCGTCGAGGATAACCCCGGCGACGCGCGGTTGATCCTCGAGATGCTGCGCGAGGTCCAGGCGGACACGTTCGATCTGGACACGGTGGACAGTTTGGCGCCCGCGCTCGAGCGTCTGAGCCAGGCGGCGGTGGACATCGTGTTGCTCGATCTGGGCCTGCCCGACAGCGAGGGCATCGAGACGTTTCACCGCGCGCACCGGGGCGCCGTTGACCAACCGATCATCGTGATCTCCGGCTTGGACGACGAGACGCTCGCGCTCGAGGCCGTGCGCGCGGGCGCCCAAGATTATCTCGTCAAAGGGCGGATCGAGGGGCAGCTCCTCGCCCGGGCGATTCGCTACGCCATCGAGCGCCAGCGCACGGAGGTTCAATTACGCTGGCTCAGACTGGCCGTGGACCAGAGTCCAGCGTCGATCTTCATCACCGACCCTCGCGGCGTTATCCAGTACGTGAACCGCAAGTTCACCGAAATCACGGGCTTCTCGGCGGCGGAGGCCGTCGGGCAGACCCCGCGCATCCTCAAGTCCGGTCTGACGCCACCCGAGTACTACCGCGCACTCTGGAGCACGATTCAGGCGGGGTCTACGTGGCGGGCCGAGATCCAGAATCGTCGAAAAAGCGGCGAGCTGTACTGGGACGCGGTCACGATATCGCCCATCCGCGATGCCCGGGGCGCCATCTCCCGCTTCCTCGCCGTCCAGCAAGACATCACCGAGCGTAAGCTGACGGAGCAGGCGCTCCGGGAGCGGGACGAGCGGCTCCGCCAGCTGGCGGAGAACATTCGCGAAGTCTTCTTCGTGGTGGACGCGCACTTTCGGGAGACGCTGTACATCAGCCCAGCCTATGAGCAGGTCTGGGGACGCAGCTGTCGCTCCGTGTACGAGAATCCGCGGTCCTTCCTGGAACCCATCGCCCCCGAAGATGTCGGGCGCGTGACCGAGAACATGGCCCGGATTCAGCAGGGCGAGGACGCTGGAGAGGTCGAGTTTCGTGTCATCCATCCGGACGGCCAGGTCCGCTGGGCGCTCGCCCACGCCGTTCCGGTCCGCAACGACAAGAACGAAGTGTATCGCATCGTCGGGGTGGCGCTCGACATCACGCGGCGCAAGGAGGCGGAAGCGGCGGTGGTGGCGAGCGAGCGGCGGCTGCGCACGCTGTTCGAGACCGTCAACTTGATCGTCCTGGGCCTCGACGCGGAGGCCAACGTCGAGTACGTGAATCCCTTCTTTCTCACTCTCTCGGGGTTTGCACGCGAGGAGGTCATTGGCAAGAGCTGGTTCGAGTTCCTCCCGAAAGCAAAACGGCCCGAAATGGCCGGCCTGTTTCACGAGCTCGTCGATGGTAACGTCCACGCCCACTACGAGAACGCGATCGTCACCAAAGCGGGTGAGGAGCGGATGATCGCCTGGAACAATACGGTGCCACGAGACGCCCAGGGGCGCCCAACCGGCACGCTCAGCATCGGCGAGGACATCACCGAGCGTCACCAGCTCGAACGGCAGCTACGCCAGGCGCAAAAGATGGAAGCGGTCGGCCGCCTGGCGGGCGGCGTGGCGCACGACTTCAACAACGTGCTGACGGCGATCTTCGGCTACGTCGATCTGTTACGCGAGGATTTCCCCGAGGGCAGCCCGACCCTGCAGGATCTCGGGGAGATCCGCAAGGCGGCCGAGCGCGCGTCCGGGCTGACCCGGCAGCTGCTCGCGTTCAGCCGCCAGCAGGTGCTCGAGCCGATTGTCTTGAACTTGAACGATCTGCTCGAGGACTTCGAGAAGATGCTGCGACGAGTGATCGGCGAGGACATCGATCTACGCCTCTCGCGAGCGAAGGAGCTGGGGAACGTGCGCGCGGACCCCGGTCAGGTGCAGCAAGTGCTCATGAACCTCGTGGTGAACGCTCGCGATGCCATGCCCACGGGGGGCACGCTCACGATCGAGACCGCGAACGCCGAGCTGGCCGAGGATTACGTGGAGTCGCATCGGCCGGTCGCCCCCGGGTCGTATGTCGTGCTCGCTGTGACCGACACCGGTGTCGGCATGGACCCCGAAATCCAGGCCCGCATCTTCGAGCCATTCTTCACCACGAAGGAGAAGGGCAAAGGCACCGGCCTGGGCCTCTCCACCGTGTACGGGATCGTGAAGCAGTCGAGCGGATACGTCTGGGTATACAGTGAGCCCGGCCGCGGCACGACGTTCAAGATCTACCTCCCACAGGTCGACGCTCCCGCTCGGGCTCCGGGAGCCCCCCGGGAGACCGGTCGGCTTGCGGGCACGGAAACGGTGCTGTTGGCCGAGGACGACGACATGCTCCGGCCGCTGGCGAGAGAGCTGCTGACGCGGCTGGGATACGCCGTGCTCGAGGCCGGCAACGCGCAGGAGGCGCTCGAGCTGGCGCGAAAGCACGAGGGCCCGATTCACTTGCTCGTGGCAGATGTGGTCATGCCCGGCCCGAGCGGTCGCGAGCTCGCCCGTCGGCTCGCGACGACGCGGCCGGAGACACGAGTCTTGTACGTCTCGGGCTATACCGACGACGCGATCGTGCATCACGGCATGCTCGAAGCCGGGCTCAACTTCCTCCAGAAGCCGTTCACCCCCACGACCCTCGCGCGCAAGGTGCGCGACGTATTGGACGCGAAGTGATCGAGGGCTCAATCGAGGCTGCGCTCGCCGACGATCTGCTGGCGGACCGTGGCGCTCCCGCCCTTGCCCATCTCGTGCTGGTCGCGCTGGTCACGCCGCTCGTTTGGGGCCTCATCCCCATGGGCGCCCTCGTCGCATGGGCGGCAACGATCGCGTCGCTGAGCGTCGCCCGGGTCACGTTGTGGCGGTGGATGCGGCTCCGACGCCTACCGCCGGCGTCGGTCGCCGTCTTGGCCCGAATGACGATGATCGGCTTGGGACTCGCCTGGGGGATCGGCACGGCCGTCGCGGCTCCGCGTCTGCCGTTCACCACTATGGCCGTGATCGTGATCGGGCTCGCGGGCCTGCTCGCCGGCGGAGTATCCACGCTGGTGGCCGACCGGTGGGTGTTCAAGTTGTACGTGATGGCGATGCTCGGACCACTGGTGATCGGCGTACTGCTCGGCGGGCGACAGCGCCCCATTGCGACGGAGATTGTCTTTATCGTCGCGTTCGCAGCGTTCATGTGGCGCGAGCATCACCGCGCCCACGACGCGTTGGTCGAGCGTCTCCGCACAGAGGAGTTGCTGAGGGATAGCGAAGCTCGGTTTCGGCTCCTCGCCGATTCGAACATCATCGGAATCGGGTTCTGGGATGCGAGCGGGGCAATTAGCGACGCCAACGACGAGTATCTCCGCACGATCGGATATACGCGCCAGGACCTGAGTGCCGGTGCGGTCAATTTCCGCGTGCTGACGCCGCCGCAATACGCCGAAGAGGACGCGCGCGTCCTCGAGCGGCTCGCGGCGGGGGAGCGGGTGCCGCCGTGGGAAAAGGAGTTGATCCGAAAGGATGGTCAGCGCGTCCCCGTCGTGCTCGGGGTCGCGCCCTTCAAGGACCGACCGAACCACGGCGTCGTCTTCACCCTCGACATCACCGACCGCAAGGCGGCCGAGGAGAACCAGCAGACGCTCCTCCGCGAGCTCCAGGCCGCCCTTGCCGAGGTCAAGACCCTGCGAGGGTTCATGCGCATCTGCGCCAACTGCAAGCGCGTCAACACCGACGACGGTGGCTGGGAGCAATTCGAGTCGTATGTGAGGAACCACAGCGACGTAACGTTCAGCCATGGCATCTGCCCGGATTGCGCCCGCGCGTGGAACGTTGACCTGAAGTGAGTAAGGAGTGCTATCTTGCACGCCATGCGCACTCAAGTTCCAGTCCTCATCGTAGACGATGATCAAGTGTCCAGCGCTCAGCTCAGTGCCATCGCGCAGGCCGCGGGGTACTCGGTCCGCGTGGTCTACAACGGCCAGGAAGCCTGGGACGCCCTGAAGCTGTCGCGCTTTCGGGTCGTGATCTCGGACTGGTACATGCCCGAGCTCGACGGAGTTGAGCTGTGTCGGCGGGTGCGGGCGCGGCGCAACGAGGTCTACGTCTACTTCATTCTGGTCACCTCGCGAGGCGGCAAGCAGCAGTACCTCACCGCTATGCAGGCGGGCGCCGACGATTTCATCGCCAAGCCCGTGGACCCGGACGAGCTCCAGGCCCGTCTCGGTGTGGCGGAACGCATCCTGGGTCTGCGGCGGGAGCTGGAGCAGCTCGAAGGGCTGCTGCCCATTTGCTCATACTGCAAGCGGATCCGGAACGAGCGCGAGGAGTGGGAGTCGCTCGAGAGCTATATCGAGCAGCGCTTCGAAACGTCATTCACCCACAGTATCTGCCCCGACTGTTACACAAAGCACGTACAACCTCAGCTCGACGAGCAACAACGCCTGACCGGAGGTTAGGCCGCCCGCTCCACCGCGCGCGGCCGACGGTGGCGGCGCTGCCGACGGGCCTCCTGGTAATAGGCGATGGTGCGGCGCAACCCTTCGTCGAAATCGACCGCCGCCTGAAACCCGACCAGCTCGCGCGCCTTGCTGGTCGAAGCGAGCGAACTCTTCACCTCGCCCGCACGCGCGGCCTCGTGCTTCGGCAACACGGGAACGCCCGTGAGTGACCGGATGCGATCCCACAGCTCGTTGACACTCACGCTCTTGCCGCTGCCGATGTTGAACACCTGACCGGCCACGCGGGCGGCCGGGGCGCGCGCGGCGAGCATGTTCGCCTGCACCACGTTCGCGACGTAGACAAAATCGCGGGTCTGGCTGCCGTCTCCGTAGATCGTGGGTGGCTCGCCCGCGAGCGCCGCGGCGATGAACCGCGGCACGACGGCCGCGTACTGGGACTTCGGGTCCTGGCGTGGGCCGAAGACGTTGAAGTAGCGGAGGACCACGGTCTCGAGTCCGTACGTCGCATAGAACGCGTGGCAGTACCCCTCGCCCGCGAGCTTCGCACCTGCATACGGACCGAGCGGGTGCGCCACGTGCTCTTCGCTGTTGGGCAGCTTGGTGGAGTTGCCGTAGGCCGAGGTGGAGCCGGCGTACACGACCCGCCGGACGCGTGCGTCGCGGGCGGCGATGAGAACGTTCAAGGTACCGGTCGCATTCACGTGGTGCGCGGCGCCGGGATCGTCCACCGAACGCTGTACCGAGGTCACCGCGGCGTGGTGGAGGACATAGTCGACGCCTTCCATGGCGCGGCGACAGGTGCTCAGGTCGGCGACGCTGCCCCGCATGAAGCTGATCCGGCGGCGCACGGCCGCGAAGTTCTCGCGGCGGCCGGTCGAGAGATCGTCCAGGACCACGACGTCGTGTCCCGCGCCGACCAGGTGCTCGACGAGGTGCGACCCGATGAATCCCGCGCCGCCCGTAATGAGACATCGCATGCCGACCCGACCTTGCACATCCCACGCCAGCCATGCCGCACGCTTTTCCTCACGGGGACGGTGCGGCAGCCAAGCCACAGGTGTTTCCGCGGCGCAAGGGGCGATGCCGCGGTACATCACTTGCCACAATCGGTTGCATGATCGGGGCGGTCGTGCGCAGCAGGGCGGGGATTCGGCCGGCGTGCCCGGACGACATCCCGGAGATCGCGGAGTTGCGGTCGCGGGTCTTCTCCTGGCGTCCGCACGACTCCCCCGAGGCGCGGGAGGCGGCCGTCTCGCGCGTCTTCTTCGACAACCCGCTCCTCGATCCCGAGCTGCCCGCGCTGGTCTGTACCAACGAGCGGGGCCGGCTCGTCGGCTTCATCGGCGTGTCTGGGCGGACGTTCCGGTGGCGAGGCGCTACGATCCGAGCGGCCGTGCCGACCGGTTTCATGGTGGACCCGGCATCGCGCGGCGTGCCCGGCGTGTTGCTGCTGCGGCGGCTCCTCTCGGGGCCGCAGGCCGTCACCCTGGCGGACTCGCCGAACCTGCCCGGCCGCCGGCTGATGCAAAGGCTCGGCGGCGTCGTCGC
The DNA here is from genome assembly GCA_035631795.1 of Gemmatimonadales bacterium. Classification (GTDB taxonomy): domain Bacteria; phylum Gemmatimonadota; class Gemmatimonadetes; order Gemmatimonadales; family GWC2-71-9; genus AG41. Next base: position 15,190 of record DASQIB010000219.1, read on the forward strand.
ACCCTTGGACAGTCTCTATTGGGTCCGGCCGCTGCGACCGCTGCGCTACGCGGTCGGCCAGATCCGGAACGGCCCCTTGCTGTTCGCCACCCGTCTCCTCGCCCGCCCGCTGGCCGTAGGTCTCGACGCGGTGGCGACGCGGGTCGCGAAGAGCCCCTATGTGATCAGGCGACCCGACACCCGAGAGGAGCCGCTATCGCCCGCGGAGCTGATACGCTGCGTCGCCGAGCTCGCCCCCGTCTGCACGCCCAGTCCTTGCTATCACGAGCCTACGCTGCGATGGCTGATGGATGCACTGGGCCAGGGTCCCAGGGGCCAGGAGTTCGAGCGCGTGCTGGTACGCTCCGCGGCCGGCGAGGTGCTCGGGTGGTACCTCCGATTCACCAACCGCCGTGGGGTGAGCGAAGTCGTACAATTGGGCGCAACCAAGGAGCGGTATGGCGCGCTCCTGGATCACTTGTTCCACGCCGCGTGGCGCGACGGCTCAGTGGCCGTCACGGGCCGTGTGCAACCGGCGTTTCTGGAAACGCTGGCGGAGAAGGGGTGCGTATTCTCACGCGGTGGGCCGCCCGTCATGATCCATTCGCGCCATGCCGATCTGCTGCAGGACATCCTTGGAGGCCGCGCCTTCATGTCCCGACTGGACGGCGAATGGTGGATGATCCACCTCAGCCTGAACGGCGGCTGAGCGGCGCAAGACGGCGGCCGTTGCGCGTCCGCGACAGCCCAATGGTGGACACCAAGGGCTCGAACCTTGCAACCCCAGATGCCGCTCATCCAGACGAGGACGTGTGACGACACCAAGCGGCGTGATCCGGCGGGCGCCGGGTGAGACCCGGCGACCGTGGAGCCTCCGGGTGGCGGCCCGGCTGGTGCGCGGCGTCCGCCGGTTTCCGCAGCGGCTGCTCCATCCGGCGCGGCGGCGCGCCGCGCTCGCGGCGCTCGCAGCGCGCCCGCGTCCCGCGTCCATCCTGGTCCTGTGCAACGGCAACATCTTCCGGAGTCCGTTCGCGGCCGCGGTCCTGCGCCGGGCGCTCGGCGGGGAGCGCGGAGGCGTCGCCGTGGATTCAGCGGGATTCCAGGGCCCCGGGCGCGAGTCGCCGAAGGAGGCGGTCGAGGCCGCGGCCCGGCGCGGGATCGATCTGAGCGGGCATCGCTCGCAGCTCGTGACGCCGGCGCTGGTGCGCGCCGCCGATTTGATCGTCGTCATGGAAGCCGAGCAGCGCCGCGCCGTGTGCGAGCGATTCGGCCGCTCCCCGCGCGACGTCTTCCTGCTGGGGGATCTCGACCCCGAGCCGATCTCATCCCGATCGATCGAGGACCCCTGGGGACGCCGCGCCACGGTGTGCGCGGCGTCGTTCGGGCGCATCGACCGCTGCGTCGCCACCCTGGTGCGCGTCCTGTCAGGGGCACCAGCCCATCGCGCGGCCTAGCGAGCATCTTCGGTGACGGTCCATCACTTCAGTGTGGACGTGGAAGAATACTTTCACGTGTCCGCCTTCGAGCCGTTCGTGCGCTACGACGCGTGGACCGGCTTCGAGTCACGAGTGAGCGGCAGCGTGACCCGGCTGCTCGAGCTGCTCGCGCGGTTTCAATCGCGGGCGACGTTCTTCATGCTCGGGTGGTTGGCGGACCGCCAGCCGGCGCTGGTGCACCGCATCGCGGCGGCCGGGCACGAGATCGCGTCGCACGGGTGGGATCACGCCCGGGTGACCGAGCAGACACCTGTCGCGTTCCGAGACTCCATTCGCCGCACTAAGATCGTGCTCGAAGACCTGGCCGGGACGCCGGTGGTCGGCTTCCGCGCACCGAGCTTCTCGATCGTGCCGGGGCGCGAGTGGGCGCTCGACGTGCTGCTCGAAGAGGGCTACCGCTACGACTCGAGCCTGTTTCCGGTGCGCCGCAACGGCTACGGGTACGCCAACGGCCACCGGGACCCCCATTGGCTCGACCGCCCGACGGGGCGGCTGGCCGAGGTCCCGCCCGCCACACTGCGGCGCTGGGGCGCGCAGGTTCCCGCCGGGGGCGGGGCGTACTTCCGCTTGCTCCCCTACGCCGTCGTGCGCACCGCGTTCCGCGACTGCGAGCGGCGGGGCGTCCCCGGCACGTTCTACATCCATCCATGGGAGGTGGATGCGGACCAACCGCGGCTCGACGTTCCGTTGCTCACGCGAGTCCGGCATTACGGGGGCCTGCGTGGCACGTTCGGACGGCTGGAGCGGCTGCTTGCCGAGTTTCGCTTCACGGCGATCGTCGACACCGTGCGCCGCCTGTGATTTCCATCGCGCTGCTCGACGGCCGCGAGTCGGCGTGGGACGCCTTCGTCGCATCCGCACCGGGAGGGGGGGGCGGGGGGGGCGGGGGGGGGACGTTGTGTCATCTGGCCGGTTGGCGCGGCATCATGGATGGCGTCCTCGGCCACGAGTGCCTGTATGCGTGGGCGTACGACGACGCCGGCCGTGGTCGCGCGTTGCTGCCCCTCGTCCGGGTCCGAAGCCGGCTGTTCGGCGACTACCTGATCTCCATGCCGTTCCTCAACGCCGGCGGTCCTATCGGTTCGCCGGACGGCGTCGCCGCCCTCGTCGACTATGCGGTGGGGCGTGCGCGGACGCTCGGCGTCCGCCTCCTGGAGCTGCGGAACCGCGAGGAGCTCTCGACCACGCTGCGCGTGTCGTCACGGAAGATCACGGTCCGGCTGGGCCTGCCCGAGTCGAGCGATGCGCTCTGGCGGCAGCTCGACTCCAAGCTGCGCAGCCAGATCCGCCGCCCACAGAAGCAAGGGTTCGTAGTGCGATTCGGGGTGCATCAGGTCGAGGCGTTCTACGAGGTGTTCGCGAGAAACATGCGCAGCCTCGGGACGCCGGTCCTGCCGCGTCGCTTTTTCGAGCGCATCGCCGGGACGTTCCCCGCCGCGGTCGTGTGCGGCGCCGTCTATGACGGCGCTCGGCCGGTGGCGGCCGGCTTCGGGTTCCTGTGGAAGGATGAGCTCGAGATGACCTGGGCCTCGTCACTCCGCGAATACAGCCGGCTCGCGCCCAACATGCTGTTGTACTGGTCGTTCCTCGAATACGCCATCGGGCGGGGCGTGCGCACCTTCGATTTCGGCCGCTGCACGCCCGGCGGGGGCACGCATCGGTTCAAGCTGCAGTGGGGCGGGGCGGACGCTCCCCTGCCGTGGCTGCAGTGGTCGACCCGCAACGTGGTGGCCACCCCGTCGCCCGACCGGCCGGCCTACAAGCTCGCGGCGGCCGTGTGGCGGCGCCTCCCGCTCGCGGTGACCAACCGGATCGGGCCTCACCTCGCGAGGCAGTTGCCGTGAGCGCGCTCCCGGTGCCACGACTGGCCTCCGGGCCGTCGCTCCGGCCGCGCGCTTCGAGATCACGGCGCTGGCCCTGGCACCAGCTGCCGGTGCACTCGCCCCTGGAGCTCGACACGGCCTGGCGCGGCATCCAGGTCGGCCTCCGGGCCGGACACGATTCACGGCCACGCGTGCGGTCGCTCGTACGTGTCCTCTACCACGCGGAGGACGCGCTGCTCGTCGGGAGTGGCACCCAGGCGCTGACGCTCGCGCTCTGCTCGGCGGCCGAGGCGAGAGGTGTGACGCACGGTGGAGCGGGCGTGGTCGCGCTGCCCGCCTACGGGTGCTACGACATCGCGACGGCGGCGGTCGCCGCGAACGCCAAGATCGCACTGTACGACCTGAACCCGTCGACGCTCGCTCCGGACTTGGCGTCCGTCACGGCGACGCTCGCCGACGGGGCGGGCGTCATCGTGGTCGCGCCGCTGTACGGCATTCCAGTGGATTGGGATGCGATCGAGCAGTGCGTGAAGGCGTTCGGCGCGTTGGCCGTGGAAGACGCGGCGCAAGGACACGGCGCGGCCTGGCGCGGGCGACCGCTGGGGAGCCTCGGCAGGCTGAGCGTCTTGAGCTTCGGGCGCGGCAAGGGCTGGACGGCGGGGGAGGGTGGGGCGCTCGTCGTACGCGACGAGGCGCGTGTGTGCGAGGGTGCGCCGCGTCAGCCCGGCGGTGTGGGCGAGCTTCGGGTCGCGATACGCGCGCTCGCACAATCGATACTCGGTCGCCCGGAAGTGTACGGCCTTCCCAGCGCCGTTCCATGGCTCCACTTGGGTGAGACTCGATATCGGGAGCCGCAGGAGCCGCGCGCGATGAGTCGCACCGCCGCGGCCGTCCTGGAGCGCACGCTACCGCATGCCACGCGCGAAGCGGAGCTGCGGCGCGCGAACGCCCTCGCCTTGCTCCAATGCGTCGAATCGTGTCGGGGGGTCGGGACGTTCACGTCGCCGCCGGGCGCGACGCCCGGCTATCTGCGGCTGCCACTCAGGCTCGCGCAGGGGATCAACGGGTTTGCCGATCCCGCGCGGGCGCGATGGGCCGGCGCGGCCCCTGGCTATCCCACCACGCTGGCGGATCTGCCCGCGGTGCAGCGGCGGCTGGCTCGCGCACGGCGCTGGCCCGGCGCCGAGGAACTCGTGCGTGAGCTCGTTACGCTCCCGACACACTCATTGCTGGAGGACGAAGACCGCGCGACGCTCGTGCGGTTGCTACCGAACGGGGCTTAGGCTCCTACTCGCTCATACAGATCGGCGTAGCGCTCCGCCATACGGTCGATCCCGTACTCCGCCGCCGCGCGGATCTGTGCTCTACAGCCGAGGTGCTTCGCCTCGACTGGGTTCGCCAACAGGCGCGCGATCGCACCCGCCAACGCATCAGGATCGCCCGGCCGCACGAGGAGGCCCGCGGCGCCCCCCGCCAGAGCGCCTGGGACATCGCCGACCGCGCTCGCGACGATCGGGCGCCCAGCGAACATCGCCTCGAGCAGCGCCATCGGGAGACCCTCCGAGAGCGATGGGAGCACGAACACATCTGCCGCTGCCAGGACGTTCGCCACGTCGTCCCGCAGGCCGAGTAAGTGCACGCGGGCCCGCGCCCCGGCGTCCTCGGCCTGCCGTTCGAGCGCCCGGGCGCAGTCGCCACGGCCCGCGATCGCCAGATGCAGCCGCGGATAGGTCGACGAGAGGCTGGTCAACGCCTCCACCAGGTGAGTGTGTCCCTTCACCGGGTAGAGATTCCCGACCGCCACGATCAGCGGCGCGTTGTCCGGCAAGCCGAGCTCGGTGCGGAGCATGGACCGCGGTGCGGCCGTGAACCGCACACCATTGGCGATTGTTTCCACCCGGGCTCGCCGGAGCCAGAGATCGCGGGCCAGGCTCCTGGCCAACGGATCGGATACGGCCACCACGCCGCCCGACAAGCCGATCGCCGCGCGCAGTGCGACCCGCCGGCGCCAGCGCCCGGCGTAATAGCGGCCGCCGTGCATCGTGATGACGTGCGGCAGACCCGCGAGACGGGCCGCCCAGGCGCCGTAGAACGCCATCGTGAACTCGTGACTATGGACGACCGAGGCCCGCTGGCGACGGAGCGTCGCGGCAAGCTGTCGGGCGAACGCGGGGGAAAACGGCTTGTCGAGGTGAACGGTCTCCACCGCCACATCAGCCGCCGCGAGCTCGCGACCCAGCCATCCTTCACCGTTCGCGGGGACGATGGCCAACGCGGAGCTGCCATTCGTCTGCTGGGCCGCGGCGAGCTGAGCCAGCATCCGTTCGGCTCCGCCGGGCCCGTCCGATTCGATCAAATGTGCGACGCGCATTCAGCGGCGTCCCTGGCGCGGGTGCAACCCCGCTACCCACGCCTCGAACGCGGGGAGGGAGATCCCAGCGGGTATGTTGATGCGCCGCAGCCCCCAGGGATCGGCCCGGCCGGTCACGAGGCCGTAGTCGAGCGTGACCGCGCCGCGATACCCGGCGGTCCGCACCGCGTCTCGCGCGCGCGCATTCCAGAGACCGTATGGATAGGCGAAGAACTCGGCGCTCGCCCCGGTTTTCTCGCGAACGGTGTCGCGGCTCGCCACGACCTCGCGTTCGAGCTCGGCGTCATCGAGCTGGGTGACGGAGGCGTGCGTGGCGGTGTGGATCCCGATGTCGAGTCCGTCGCGGGCCGCCGCCCGGACGCTGTCCCATCCGGCTGGTCGGTGTGAGCGTGGCAGGTGCGCCGTGGCGCTGGGGTCGGGACGGTCCCACCAGAACGCTTCCTGACGATCCGGCCGATCGGACACGATGAAAACCGTTGCGGGAAGGCCGAGCTGGCGTAAGACCGGCCACGCCTGCGTGAACACGCCGTCGTAGCCGTCGTCGAAGGTGAGCGCCGCGAGACGGCGCAGCGATCGCCCGCTCGAGAGGCGCTGGACGATGTCGCCGAGCGACACGACGTCGTACCGATGCGCGAGCCAACCTATCTGCTCCGTGAACGCTTCGATCGCCAGGTGTACGGCGGGCTCACCGACGTGAGCCGCGTTGCGGGAGGGCAACACGTTATGGTAACAGAGCACGACACCTGCGTCGCGCCAGCGGCGCACCAGTGCGGGGAGACGGAGCGCCCGCAACCCGTCGTAGTAAGCCGAGCGCAGCGCGATTCTGCTCGCACCCTGTCGCATCACGTCGACACCGGCGCTCGGGCACGTGTGTTGCTAGCTGGACCGGCATGGCCCAGCCACTTACCGTCGTCGAAGCCGAGCGCGAGCCCCGACGCGACCTGGATCTGTTCGTCCTCGATAGGGTGACGATCCAGGCCTGGGACCGGCTGCTGTTCGTCGGTTGCGGAGACGGCTGGATCGTCGAGGAAGCCTGGCGCCGCGCGCTGCGGGCGTATGCGTGCGGGATCGAGACTTCCGCCCTGCTCGTGGCGCAGGCGGCGGAGCTGCGCGGTGTTCCTGGCAAGCTCGAGTTCAAGACCTGGGACGGTCAGCACGCACCCTGCGAGGACGGAGCGTTTCGCCGGGTGATCGCGACGCTCGCGCTGCACGCGCCGCGCGGCCCCGCCGGCATTCTGGCGGAGCTGCACCGGGTGCTCGAGCCCCGGGGGCACCTCTACGTGTTCGACATCGACCGGCGGACGGATGACGAAGGTGCGACGCCGCCCGCGTTCGGCGCGGCGCTCCATCGGGCCGGCTTCCGGGATATCCGCGAGCTGGCCCGGCGCGACATTCCGCTCGCTCCGGACGCGGTCGCCACCGGCGCGATCGTGCACGCGCGAGCCTAGAAAATGGTGTAGATGAACGGCGCGAGCACCGAGCCGTGTGCGAACACGAGCAACGCGCCGACGCAGACCATCACCACGATGATCGGCAGCAGCCACCACTTCTTCCGCACCCGCATGAATGCCCACAGCTCTCCCACGAGACCCATGTGATGTTCTCCTTCTAGAATTGACGCTCCATGTCGCGCCGGCTCCGCGCTTCGATCGGCCGCGGCACCCAGCAGCTCGAGAGCGAGCGGTACCGGGTGAGCGGATTCCGGCCGCGCGCGCGGAGTAACAGTCCGATCGGCAAGATCGCGCCGAAGTAGACGACGCCAAGGAAGATCGGCGTCGTGACTTTGGAGATCGCCGCTCCCAGGCCGAGCCACGCGCGGCGAATGGGACCCAGGCGGCCGGGCATCCCCACGGCGGCGGTGAGGAGGGCGAGCCCGAGGATCAGCGCGACGGGCGCGCCCGCCCGGCCCCGCCACCACAGCAACCCGCCGAGCGCGAGAAACGCGGCGCCGAGCGTGAAGCCGAACCGGCGGCCTTCGGCGGCGGTCAGTCGAGCTGGAACTGGCGTTGCCAATCGGCACCTTCCTTCCATACGGGCTGCCGCGCCTTGTCCAGCAGGAACGGCCCGAGCACGAGGTGATCGATGTGGGTGCGCATGAAGCACTGGTACGCGTCCGCGGGCGTGCACACGATCGGCTCCCCGCGCACGTTGAACGACGTGTTCACGAGCACCGCGCACCCGGTGAGCCGCTCGAACTCCTTGAGCAGATCGTAGTAATTGGGGTTCGTCTCGCGCGTGACCGTCTGGATGCGGGCCGAGTAGTCGATGTGGGTGACCGCCGGGATGTCCGAGCGCACGACGTTGAGCTGGTCGATGCCCCAGAGCCGTTGTTCGGCGTTGGTCATGGGGATCTGGCGCTCCCGCTTCACGGGCGCGACGAGCAGCATGTACGGCGAGTCGCCATCGAGCTCGAAGTAATCGTTCACGCGCTCCCGGAGCACGCTCGGCGCGAACGGCCGGAATCCTTCACGGAACTTGATCTTCAGGTTCATCTGCGCCTGCATGCGTGGGCTGCGCGGGTCGCCGAGGATGCTGCGGGCGCCGAGCGCGCGCGGCCCGAATTCCATGCGGCCGTCGAACCAGCCGATGACCTTCTCCTGGGCGAGGAGCTGGGCCACGCGCTCGAGCAGGCAGTGCCGCTCGAGCCGTTCATACACGGCCCCGCGGAACATGAGATGCTGCTCGATCTCCTCGGGAGAGAACCGGGGTCCGAGATACGCGCCTTGCATGCCGTCTTTCCCGGGCACCACGGTCCGCGAACGGTCGCAGTAGCGATGCCAGATGAGCTGGGCCACGCCCAGGGCGCCCCCCGCGTCGCCGGCGGCGGGCTGGATCCATAGCCGCTTGAAGGGCCCCTCGCGCAGGAGGCGACCGTTGGCCACGCAATTGAGCGCGACGCCGCCGGCGAGACAGAGATTCTCCATGCCCGTTTCGCGATGCAGCGTGCGCGCGCAGCGCAGCATGATCTCTTCACATACGACCTGTACCGAGCGCGCCAGATCCATCTCGCGCTGCGTGAGCTTCGACTCGGGGACGCGCGCCGGCCCGCCGAACAGATGCGCGAACTGGCCGTTGGTCATCGTCAGGCCGGCGAGGTAGTTGAAGTACTCCTGATTGAGCGTGAACGACCCGTCTTCGCGCAGGTCGATCAGCTCCTTGTAAATGAGATCCACGTACTTGGGCTCGCCGTACGGGGCGAGCCCCATGACCTTGTACTCGCCCGAGTTCACCTTGAAGCCCGTGTAATAGGTGAACGCGGAGTAGAGCAGACCGAGCGAGTCGGGCCAGTGCAGCTCCTTCCAGAGCTCGATGTCATGATCCTGCCCGATCCCGAATGACGCGGTCGCCCACTCTCCCACGCCGTCCACCGTGAGGATCGCCGCCTCGGCAAAGGGCGAGGGGAAGAACGCGCTCGCCGCGTGCGACTCGTGGTGCTCGGCGAACAGGATCTCGCCCTTATAGCCATCGAGGTGGCGCCGCAGATCACGTTCGGTGAAGAGCTTCTCCTTCATCCAGAGAGGCCCGGCCATCCGGAACGACCCGAAGCCCTTGGGGGCGACCCCGAGATACGTCTCGAGAATGCGCTCGAACTTGAGGAGCGGCTTGTCGTAGAAGCCGACGTACGCGAGGTCCGACGCACGGATGCCGGCGGTCGCGAGACAGTGGCTGACGGCGCGCTTGGGGAAGGAGGCGTCACCCTTCTCGCGGGTGAAGCGCTCCTCCTGGGCGGCGGCCACGATCTCGCCGTCGGCGAGCAGGCACGCGGCGCTGTCGTGATAGAAGGCCGAGAGGCCGAGGATGTAGGTGGGTGCCATATACGCTCCGTCCGGGTGGCAGGTGAGCAAGGGTCGGGCTAGGAGGTCGGGGGGGCGTAAGCCGTGGTACCAGCAGGGGCTAGCGATGGTAGCCGGCGCGCGCTTGGCGAAGGCCGTCGCGGTCGCGCAACGGTGGATGCAATCCCGCTGCGTTGCGTGATCCGGTGGTGTTTCGACCCGCTTCACCCCCTCGGGCGCGACCGGGGGCACATCTGTTGCGGCGCCCGCAGGCAATGAATCGTTTGCAGCGGGTTCTCATGCCGGTGGGCATGGTCGGCGGCGCCACGACCGTGGCTCTGCTGATCGCCGAGGGAGTCTTGCGTCTGGCGCACCTGGCGCCCACCGACGGCTTGGCGACGGTGGATGCCTCCGAGTTCCGCGCGGTTCCGGGAATCTTCGCTCCGGCGCAGGATCTTATCGATCGCCGTGATCCACATCTTCCGTATCACGTGACTATCGACAGCTTGGGCTTCCGCGGTAAGGACTTCCCGAAGTCGAAACCGCCAGGCGAGCTGCGCATCCTCTTCACCGGCGACTCGTTCACGTTCGGGGACTTCGTCGACGACGATGCGACCCTGCCGGCGCAGTTGGAGCGGCGCCTCACGGCACGCTGCGGCGACGTCAGAGTCGTCAACGCTGGGCTCGGCGATGCGACCATCGTCGAGGAAGCTCATCTCATCGAACGCGGACTGACGGTCTCGCCCGATCTCGTTATCCTGCTGTTCAGCGAAAACGACATCGATGACCTGAACCGCGTCTCGACCTGGGACCGGCTGGCCGACAACCGCCGCACGAAGTCTCGTTTTCCATTCTCATTGGTGTATCCGGTGCTGCGGCGCACCGCCTTGTGGAACCTCGCCCTCAAGGCTCGCGCTCAGGAGCGCGTAGACGAGCATCCGGTGAGAATCGACTGGTCCGCGCAGGGACAGGAGTCGATCACGCCGCGGCTCCGGGAAGAGTATCGACAGGATCTCGGGCGCGTCCGAGATTCCCTCACCGCTCGCGGAATCCCGCTGGTCTTCATTGCGTACCCGTCCCATTACGCGGTGCTGAGGACAACGATGCGGGGGCAGATGACCTGGGTCGCGCAGACGGCACGCGGATTGAATCTACCCGTCGTGAATCTGCTCACACCGCTCGTGGCGAGCGGACTCGGCCCCCAGGCATTGTATCTCCTGCCGTTCGACGGCCACCCATCGCCGCGCGGGTACGAGGTGGCGTCGGCCTATCTTGCCGACCGTCTCACGGGCCTCGAGCCCCTGCAACACGTGTGCGCGCCGATCGCCGCCAATCCTCCACCTCGCACGGCTCCTGTCAAAGGCGCGCTACACGGGGGTTAGGAGTTTGTGGCATCTGTTCGACACTGGTTTGCTATAAAAGGTGGGTTACACATGGTGGACCGCGCACTCGTTGCGGCGATCGTCGGTAGTGTGGGTGCTCTGACGCCGAGCGTCAGAGCTCACGAAGGCGAACGAATCGGAGCACCGATCTCTATCATGTCACGTGCACATTCCCTTGCGGGGCTCAGCGCGCGCGCGCTGGTTTGCGAAAGCGTCGCCGCCGTGGCTGCGGCGTACGGCCTTGGTTGCGAACATCCGGTCCCGACCGTGTCTCGGGGGGGGTTGGTCGTGGCCGTCGCAGTCGTGCCGCACGCAGTGACTATCGCTCCCGACGAGTCACAAGCCTTCGCCGCCTCGGGCGTGACCGATGGCGGCGACACGATTCCCGGTGCGCCGGTGGTGTGGAGCGCCACGGGGGGCAGTATCACACAGGACGGCGTGTTCACGGCGGGGACCCAGCCTGGCACGTTCAGTGTTATCGCCAATGCCCTTACGCAGAACGCGCAATCCGGGCGCGCGAGTATCACCATCTTTCGCAAAAACATCGCGATGGTCAGCGTCCAGCCCGATACGGCGACACTCCCCGTTCAGGGCTCGTGGCGATTGCAGGCCACGCCGTTCGATTCCGCGGGGGATTCGATCCCCGGCACATCGATGGTCTGGACGACCAGCGACCCAGCCACTGCGGTGGTTGATGCTAACGGGGTCGTGACCGCTGTCGCGCCGGGCACGGCGACCATCACGGCGACGGTTCTCGGTTTCGTCGGAACCGCCGTCGTTACCGTCGTGCCACCGGGAAACGGGCCGTGGCCGCACGAGCCGGCCGGTTTCCAGGTGATCTCAGACCAACCGTGGGACGTCCTCACGTCGTTGGGTTGGATCATGGAGTTCGGCGCCGGCGCGATCGGAGTTGACCTGACCGCGCCGCTCTCGCCTCCGAACGTCCTCCAGGTGACCTACCCGGTCGGATTCGGCGGCGGAGACGCCCCCGTCACGATGACCCACGACCTCGGTGGGGTCCGTCAACTTTATGCGGGGATGTGGTGGAAGCCGAGTAATCCGTGGCAGGGGCACCCGAGCAACGTCAACAAGATCGCCTTTGCGTTCGCGTCCAGCGGCGGCGACATCTACTTGGCCATGTACGGACCGCCTGGTGGCCCCTTCGAGTTGCGCGTGTTGCCTCAGTTCCCCGGCATCCCCATCAATTGGTTGGTGCCGAACGTGAATCACACGCTGGTCGAGCTCGGAACATGGCATCGGATCGAGTGGCTGATCTCGTACAATACGACGACGAATCCGGCAAATGGCATTGTCCGGTGGTGGCTCGACGGCCAGTTGATAGGCGACTATTTCGATCAGCCGTTCCCGAGCGGCACCCTGAGCGAATTCAAGGTCAGCCCGACCTGGGGGGGGATAGGTTCCACCAAGACGGAACTCGATATGTTCTCGTATGACCACGTGCATTTGAGCGGTCACTGACGCGTGACACGGATCACGAGCCGCCCGGCCGCGTGAGTTCGCTAAAACCAACAATTGCACAAGAATAGAGCCCTCACGCCGGGGCTCGCCCCTCAGTTCCGCACCACTTCCACCACTTAGCTTGCACCACTTGCACGCGACACCCGCGTGTCGCTACTGTGGCCTCCGCACGGCGGCGGGGCAATTCCCGCCAGGTGCGGCGGGAAGAGTTCCCGCAAACCGGGTGAACGCTGCTCAGAGCAAAGCCGTCGAAAGACGGTGACGCAGAGCCACGGGACTACGGCGATCGAGTCGCTAAGTCCGCCGGGCCGCCAGCGAAAGCGAAAACGCTGGCGCCCTTTTTTTTGACCATCAGTGTAGCGGGAGCGCAACAGAGCGATGCCCTTCACATTCAAGTTGTCGCAGCGTCTTGCGCGGATTCGATCGCGCGCGGTCATCGTCACCCTGGCGGCTCTCGCCGGGTGCGAGAAGCCCATTGCCGTTGCTACGGATCCCGGTGGCGCTCCTGCCTCTCAAATAATCGTCTCTCCTCGAGCTGTCACGCTTCACACCAATCAAACCGTCGATTTGACGGCCGTCGGCCTCACGGCCATCGGCGACACGGCAACCGTCGCGGTGACCTGGAGCATGACGACCGGCAGCGTGATCGATACCAGCACGAGCGGCGGCAAGCATTACGGGCGCTACAAGGCAGGCAGCGACACGGGCACCGCGAAGGTGATCGTGCATGGGCACCCAGGCACGACGACTGACACGTCCGTCGTGACGGTGACGGCTGCCCCCGTCGCGGCCGTGACGCTGAGCCCATCCTCCGCCAGCCTGCTCGTGGGACAGACGACGCAGCTTGGCGCGACGACGACGGATTCCGCCGGCAACGTGCTCAGCGGCCGGACGGTGACTTGGACGAGCAGCAACCCCGCGGTGACGACCGTGAACGGGACCGGTCTGGCCAGCGCCGTTTCCGTTGGCTCGGCAACGATCACCGCCACGAGCGAAGGTCAGGGCGGGACGGCAGCGATTTCGGTTTCGAACGTTCCGGTAGCGACGGTGAGGGTGAGCCCGGCGTCCGCGAGCGTGCTCGCAGGCCAAACCGTCCAGCTCGCAGCGACCACCAGGGACGGGTCCGGGAACGTATTGACGGGGCGCTCGATCGTCTGGACGACTAGTAACGGATCCGTGGCAACGGTCAGCGGCAGTGGACTGGTGATTGGCGTGACAGCAGGCTCGGCCACCATCACGGCGACGAGTGAGGGGCAGAGTGGGAGCGCGGCCACGACAGTCACCAATCCGCCGGTCTCTCCCCCCGGCACGGTGACGGACCTTGCCATCTCGGCCGTCACCGACTCTTCGGTCACGATCTCCTTCACCGAAGTGACCGACGGCACGGGCAGCCCGGCGAGCTATGACGTTCGTTACGCCGTCGGGACGATCTCGTGGGGTTCGGGCACGGAGGTGAGTCACGGCACGTGCACGACGCCCGTCGCCGGGAGCTCCGTAGGTGCCAACCGGACCTGCACCATCCTCGGCCTCAATCAATCGACGGGCTATGGCGTCCAGCTCGTCGCGTTTCGTGGCACGCTCGGGGTGAACGCGGTATTCGGCAGCCTGTCGAACGTCGCCAGCGGGACGACGGCGGCGGGCGCGCGGGCACCGGTGGCCAGTGTGACTGTGAGCCCGGCGAGCGCGAGCGTGGGGGTCGGGGGGACGCAGCAGTACACGGCGACGCTGAAGGACGCCAGCGGGAATGTGTTGACCGGCCGGACGATCACGTGGACATCGAGCGCGCTCGGCGTGGCGACGATCTCGGGGTCGGGGCTCGTGACGACGCTCGTGGCCGGGACTTCGACCATTACGGCCACGAGTGAAGGGCAGAGCGGCAGCGCGGCGCTGACGGTGACGGCGCTCCCGCCCCCGTCGGGGTCGTGGCCCAATGAGCCGAGTGGGTTGAGCGTGTGGTCGGACTATGGGTTCGGCACCGCGATTCCCGTGACCTCGAGCGATGTGCCGTTGACCGACGGGAGTGGGTGGTCGTCGATCTACAACGGGAATGGCCTGGGGTCGATCGGGAGCGAC
>DASQIB010000220.1:0-8001 GCA_035631795.1 Gemmatimonadales bacterium
TTTTCAGACCGCCGTCTGTACCGCTCGGAGTGCGTGATGACGTTCCGAACTTCGAGAGGAGACGTTCACTCATGCGGCACACCATCGAGCTCACACTGGCGGCGGCCCTCGTCGGACTGGCGGCCGTGGCTTGCACGGAGGGCACAGCACCGTCGTCGGACCAGGCCCAGGTCCTCGCCGCCGAGTCGGAGCAGCTCGGCGCCATGGTGGACACGGATTTCGGCGTCGCGGGCGCCGCGGCGACCAGCGCCTCAACCGATCCCGCGGCCTCCAGCCCCGCGACGCCCGGCACGGCCTCGGGTGCCGACACCGCACCGACCTTCTGGGGTCGCCTGCGCGTCGTGCCCGGCGGGCCACGGCCGATCTACCACCGCGATGTGACGATTCAGGGTGACACGGCTCGCGTGGAGCACGACATCACGTTCAGCGGCATCCTCCTCGTGGACACGAGTGCCGATGGCGTGTTCGATCCGACCTCCAAACCCTTGGCCGATCGGATGACCCAGCACGCCGTGCTGGTGCGCGATACATCGCGGCCACATGGATGGAGGGTGGTCGAGCTGTCGCCGCAGAACTGGACCGTGCTGGATCCGATCCGGCAGACGATCGCGGTCACGGACGTCAAAGTGTACCGGAATGATACACTGCTGGTCGACGTCACCGATCCAAGCGCTCTGTTCGACGTGGTGAATCGCATTCCGCGGTTCCATCTCGGCGACACGGTGAAGGTCGTGGCCGCGGTCACGAACACCACCGGCTCGGGGTTCACGCCAGGGAGCTTCGCGTTCCTGCACGTTCGTCACGCGAACCGGCTGAGCACGGTGTGGCGTCGTGTCCCCATGGTCGACAATGGGGACGGCACGTGGCAGCGCACCTGGATCGCGAGCCAGACCGGGATCGATCGGTTCATCGTGGATGCGCTCGATTCGGCCACCCTGTTGCTCGGGACAGCCGATAACTATCGGACCAATGAAGTAGGGATTCCGTACCGGATCGAGTAGCCGAAGCGCGACAGTGGAGGCAGGAAGCGGGAGCGTGATCCGCGATCACGACTCCCGCTCGTCGTTTCTCGCGCGCCGGACGTACTCGACCACCGCGCCGGCCTCGCGCTCGATGCGGTCGTACAAGCCCCGCGCGCCGGCACCGTCACCCGCTCGCGCGGCGCGCTCCGCGTCGCCCAGCAGGGTCGCGAGCTGTTTCGCGCCGATGCTGCCCGCCGCCGACTTGAACGCGTGCGCCGCCGCGGCGATACCCGCCGTTTCGTCCCGCCGCACCGCGGCGCCGAGGACCGCCAGCCGCTCGGGGGCGGTATCGAGGAACGTATCGAGAATCGAGTCGACCGCCTCTTCGGCACCCGCCTCGCGCATCGTGCGGCGAAACTGCTCGAGATCGACAGGCCCGTCGGGAGCGGCAGCTGGAGCCGGAGCCGGTGTCGGAGCCGGAGCATCGGCCCATCCCTCGACCAGGCCGAACAGCTCGTGGCTCCGGAACGGTTTGGTGAGGTAGCCGGTCATGCCATGGGACAGGCAGCGGTCGCGCTCGCCCGAGAGCGCGTGCGCGGTGAGGGCGATGATCGGCAGCCTGGCGTGTTCCGGCATGGCACGAATCGCCTCCGTCGCCGCGAACCCATCCATCTCGGGCATCTGGATGTCCATGAGCACCACGTCGTATCCCGTGCCACGGACCGCCGCGACGGCCGCAGCGCCGTCGCCGACGACGTCGACCTCGTGGCCTCGCTTCCGGAGCATCGTCGCCGCGACCTGCTGATTCACCGGGTTGTCCTCCGCCAGCAAGATGTGCATCCGCCGGCGGGCCTCGGCGATCGTGTGGCGCGTGATGATCCCCTCGTCCGGGCCAGCGCCGCCGGCCGGAGCCGCGAAGAGCGCGCTCAGGGCTTCGAGCAGGTCCGCCCGGGCGATGGGCTTCGTCAGGTAGGCGTTGATCCCCACCTCGCGACAGCGTTGCGCGTCGCCGCGCTGGCCGGCCGACGTCAGCAGGAGCAGGCGCGTCGCGGCGAACTCGGGTGTCGCGCGGATTTGGGCGGCGAGCGCGAAACCGTCCTGCTCGGGCATCTGGGCGTCGATGATTGCCAGCTCGACCGACGCGCCACTGCCGCGCGCCTCGCGCAATGCGTCGATGCCGGCGGCGGCGGAGGGGGCTTCGCGCAACGCCATCCCGGCGCCCGCGAGAATGTCGCGCAGGATCCGTCGGTTGGTTTCGTTGTCGTCCACGATCAGCACGCGGCGGCTGCCGAGGGAGACTCCGGCGCCGGTGGCCCGTGCCGCCGGCGCCTCCACGGCGAACGGCAGCGTGAAGGAAAAAGTGCTCCCCTTGCCCAGTTCGCTTTCGACCTTGAGCTCCCCCCCCATCAGCGTCACGAGCTTGCGGGCGATGGCGAGCCCGAGCCCCGTGCCGCCGTAGCGCCGGGTCATCGACGCGTCGGCCTGGGTGAACTCCTGGAAAATCGAGGCGAGCTGCTCTGACGAGATACCGATCCCCGTATCGCGCACGGAGAACTCGACCCGTACGGCGTGGTCGCCCGCCGGTACCGCGAAGGCGCGGACCACGACTTCCCCTTCGTCGGTGAACTTGATGGCGTTCCCGATGAGGTTGGTGAGCACCTGGCGCACGCGGGTCGGATCACCGCGCACCAGCGCCGGGAAGTCCAAGCCGATGTCGGTGATGAGCTCGAGGTGCTTTTCCCGGGCGCGGACGGCGAGCAGCCCCACGGTCGAATGCAGCATTTTTTGGAGGTCGAACGGAATCGCCTCGAGCTCGAGGTGCTCGGCCTCGATCTTCGAGAAGTCGAGCACATCGTTGAGAATCGTGAGCAGGGCCTCGGCGGACGATCGCACCAGCTCGAGCGCCCGCCGCTGATCGGTGGTGAGCTCCGTGTCGAGCAACAGCTCCACGAATCCGACCACCGCGTTCATCGGCGTGCGGATTTCGTGGCTCATGTTCGCCAGGAAGGATGAGCGTGCCTTGGCGAGACGCTCCGCCGTGTCGCGCGCCTCGCGCATGACCTGTTCGGCCTGGCGCCGCTCGCTGATGTCCTCGTACTGCACGAACAGATCGCCCGACACGCCGCCCTCGACCGGTGCCGCCGACAGGCGCACCGGAACGATGCCACCGTCTTTGCGCTGCCGATCCACCTCGGCGACGGCCCGGCCGGTTTCCTGCGCCCGGCGGTTCAAGTCTCGGGCGGTCGTCCGGTCGGCCGCGGGCACGATCAAGTCGTCCAGGTCCCGCCCAATGGCCTGGTCGCTCGTGTACCCGAAGAGGCCTTGGAACCGGGGGTTCACCCGCTGCACCCGGTTCTCCCGGTCCACCACCACGATGCCCAGCGGGGCGCTGTCGATGAGCGCATCGAGGTGTCGCCGCTCGCGTTGCGCCTCCTGCTCGCGCAGCCCGAGAAGCGCCGAGGAGCGGAGGTGGTCGCTGAGGAGGCGGTGGGCCCGCCGGTTGAGCACCAGCATGAAGCCGCTATAGACGAGGATCAACACGATGGCGACCAGCTGAAGGCGCTCTCGGCCGCTCAGCGGGATGCCGACCAGCAACGGTCCTAGAGCCGCGAACAGGAATCTCCGAAACGCCGGTGGATCGGCGTCGAGGTTGTGCGCGGCACCGGCCACGAGGCCGCACAGCACCACGAGCAACATCGCCATGTAGCGCGGCTGGGCCTCGGACACGATGGCCGCGGCGCCCGCGCCCCACGCGATGCCGAGCGCGGTCACGGCCAGGCGAACCGCTCGGAGCGTGGTCTGGGCGTCGGCCTTGGTCGCGCTCAAGTGGCGCGCGGAAGCGGCACGCACCAGGATGCCGACGACGACCGTGGCGGTCCACGCGAGCAGGAGCGGCGTCGAGGCGATGCCCCAGAGCAGGAACGCCATGACGCTGATCAGCACGATATGCGCGACCTGGGCCAAGGGCTCGCCCGCCATCACGCGGTCGGTGAGCGCCCGTGCGACCTGTGCGTCGATCGAGCCCGCGGTGTCGACGGTCCGGATCGAGGTCATGGCGCCAGGAGCGAGTCGCGGTCGATCAAGCGCACACGCACCGGCACCGACCGCATCACGACGTTCCCCCGCAGGCGCGACGCGGCGACGAGCAGTGCATACCGACCGATGGTGACGGCATCCGGCACGAGCTCGGCGACGAGCGGGCTTCCACGGGCGATGGCAGCGCGGGCTTCGGGATCCGCCCCGAATCCCACGATGAACACACCCGATTTCGGCGACGCCTGGACCGCGTCGAGCGCGCCGAGCGCGAGCTCATCGCTCGTGCCGACGAAGGCGTCCACGCGTTGATCGGCCGTCAGCAGTGACGCGGTGCGGTTGCGCGCCGTCGCGCGCGTGGCAGGCTCCACGGCGGGGCTCGCCACGATGCGGACGTTGGGGACGCGCGTGAGGGCGAGGCGGATGCCCGCCACGCGATCGCGGGACGCCTGCAGACCGGGCTGGTCGAGGATCGCGATGCTTCCCCCGCCGTTCAGCCGCTGTCCGACGTACCACCCGGCGAGCTCGCCTGCCATCCGGTCGTCGCTGCCGATATGCGCCGCGATGTCGTTCGTATCGGCTTCGGCGGTGGCGGTCACCATGGTGAAGACGGGGATCCTGGCGCGGGCGGCCCGACGGATGGCGTCCCCGAGCGCGGCGGGGTCGATGGGATCGATGAGAATCGCCGCGACGCGCTGCGATGCGAGACTGTCCACCTGTGCAGCTTGGCGCGCGCGGTCGCCCCCGGCCGTGACGACGCGCACATCGAGCTGCAGGCTATCGGCCACGCGTGCCATGCCACGCCGGAGGTCTGCCGTGAGTGCGCCGGAATCCGTGGGGAGGGTGACGCCGATGCGGGGGCGGCCGTGTCGCTCGGCGCCGCAGCCGGCGACGGTGGCCGCTGCGACAAGAACGGGGAGCGCTGCTCGCATACCGCCAAAGTAGTGAACGCCCTTGATTTTCGCGACGCGCTTTTCTATCAGTGTGCGACCCTCAAACGTGGAGCGCGGGTGTGAGCGGAATCCCTCTGCGGGTCGCCGTCCTGCTGCTGCTCGGCTGCTGCGTCACGGCGACGGTCGCGGACGCGCAGCGACGCGTCCGGGGCGGGCGCGCCGTGCTCGTGGATCAGCCGGCCGTCGGCCCACGCATCGGCTACGATTTCGACGCCGACCACGTGTTTCTCGGGGGCCAGCTCAACCTGCCTGTGGGCCGGCGCTGGGCGCTGGCGCCGTCCGCGGAGTTCTATCCCGGGGCGAACGGGTCGCCGTTCCGCTTGAACGCGGACCTGAAGTACCACCCGCCGACGGTCTACGGGCTGTTCTATATCGGCGCGGGGTTCGCGTACCTCCATGCGAACGGGGGGAGCGATGCGGGAGCGAACGTGTTCGCGGGGTGGGAGGGCCGGCGCGCGCGGCCGTTCAAGCCGTTCCTCGAGGCGCGGTTCGTCTTCGCCGACCACACGTCGTTCAACGTGCTCGCGGGTCTCAACTTCCCGCTGTAGCTAGAACTCCATCCGCTCCATCCGGCGCAAGCCGACCCAGAGCGATGTCGCCGTCACCGCCGCGCCCACCGCGGCGGCGACGGCGAACCACACGACCATCGTCGCATCGACGACGATGGGGTGCCCGAGATAGACCGAACGCACATACTGGTAGACCGCCTGCCACAAGAGGAAGATCACGAGCGCGAGCAGCACGATCGTGGCCATCATGTAGACGAGCCCGCCGAACGACGTCGGAATCTGTGCGGCGTTCTCGGTTTCGAACTGGGGGTACAACGCCCCGAACGCGAGCGCGAGCGCGGCGATGGCGAACGTCAAGCCGGCGATCGACACGAGTCCCACGGCCATCATAAACGGCCGCACTTCCAGGAGCACGTTGGTGAGACCCGTGAGGAGCAGGGCGAGCGCGAGCAGCGGAACCGTTCCCACCCAGTACTTGGACCACAGCAGCGTGCGGAGGTCGAGCGGGCTCGAGCGCAGCAACCACATGTGGCGGCCCTCGAGCGAGACGGCGGGAAAAATGAACCGGGCGGCGATGGCCGCGAGGACGAAGCCCGCCAACCCGAGGTTCAGGAACGACACGAGGGTGACGTAGAAGAATCCGACGGCCTCGCCCCGGTGCAACGGCAGCGTCTTGATGTTGAACAGGTAGACCAAGACCAGGACGGCCAGCAGGATCAGCTGGCTCCATTGCGTCGTGTCGCGGAAGAACAGCTTGATGTCCTTGATCACGAATTCACGCTTGGCGACCGGGAGAAACCCGAGCGCCGTGCCGACCGTGAGTTGCCAGACGCTCCCGCGTACGAAGCGCTCCGCCGCCTCCTGCGCCTTTGTGAATCCCGGGGCGAACAGCCGCCGGTGGAGGATCGCCCCGAGCGTGACGAACGCCGCGGCTGTGCTCCACAGCAGGGCGAGGGGCATGCAATCGACCTTGCCTCGGAGGTACCCCATGACCGCCTGGCTGACCCACTCGCTCGGCAGGTACGGCGACGTCGGCGTACGCAACACGGCGATGAAGTCGAGCAGATTGCGGAATCCCTCCGGAGACGCGAGCCGCTCGGGCCGGATCAATCGAAACAGCAAAATCAATCCGGCCGCGGCTCCGAGTGCGACGATCGACAGCAGGTCTCGAGTGCGCCGCGCCGGGAAAATGTTCACGAGAACGAGCGTGAGCGCCGACCCCCCCACCGCTGGGAGCACCAACAACGGGAATACGGCGAGTACCGCGTAGGGCAGGAACAGCGGGCCTCCCCGAAACACGACGCCGTACGCCACGAAAACCGGAACCGCCATCAGCGCGACCATCCACGACGAATGCAGCAGCGTCTCGCTCAGCTTGGCGAGGTAAATCCGCAGCCAGTCGACCGGGGCCGCGATCAGCAGGTCGAGGTCCTTCGCGAGGAAGAAGCTCGAGAGGGCTGTGATCACGTTCGACAATACGAGAATCCCGATGAACGCCAGCAACACGACACCGAGGATCTTCCCCGCGAGCAGTGGTCCGATGTCCTCCACGCCCCGCAGGGCTTTGAGAATCCGGTAGAGCATGGCGAACACCCCGACCCAGAATGCCAGCCCCATGAGGATCAGCGTGAGCAGCTTGCCCGAGCCGCCGCGCGAGCGCTCCTCCCGGATCCGCTGGCGGGCGGTGCGCCACTTGGGCTCGAGCACGCGCCACAGCGAGGGCTGGGCGGGCGTCACGCCGCTTCTCCGTCGCCCAGGACTTCGGCGAGCTCGCGCACGTGCGCGCCACCCGTGAGCTTCAAGAACAGCTCCTCGAGGCTCGCATCGCCGGCCCGATGCTGTTGCCGGAGATCGTCCACGGTTCCTTCGGCGACGATCTTGCCCTGCTGGATGATCGCCATCCGGTCGCACATCGCCTCCGCGACCTCGAGCGTGTGCGTGCTCATGAGCACCGTGCCCCCACGGCCCACGAACTGCCGGAAGATGTCCTTGAGGAGACGGGCGGCCTTCGGGTCGAGCCCGACCATCGGCTCGTCCACGACGATGTATTGCGGCCGGTGAATCAGCGCGCTCGAGATGATGAGCTTCTGGCGCATCCCGTGACTGTAGGCTTCGACCAGCTCGTCCTTCCACTGGTCGAGCTCGAAGACATCGAGCAGCTCCGTGATGCGGCGCTCCACGGCGTCGCCCTCCTGGCCGTAGAGTGCCGCGACGAACCGCAGAAACTCGGCGCCGGTCAGTTTGTCGTAAACGAAGGGACGGTCGGGGATGAAGCCGAGCCGCGTCTTCGCGGCGATGGGGTTCTGGTGCACATCGTCCCCACCGAGCAGCACCCGCCCATCGGTCGGGCGCAGGATGCCGGCGATCATGCGCAGCGTGGTCGTCTTGCCGGCGCCGTTCGGTCCGAGAAATCCGTACAGGACGCCGCGCGGGACGTCGAGTGAGATACCGTCCACGGCCACGAAGCTGCCGTAGTGCTTGGTCAGGCTCTCCAGTCGGATCATAGCACCTCGAGCTTGAGGCTCCCGGTGAGCGGGAGCAGCT
>DASQIB010000221.1:0-8657 GCA_035631795.1 Gemmatimonadales bacterium
CGAGCTGGTAGTGGGCGAGCTGGACGTGATCCTCGGCGAGTTCGGCGGCGGGAACAGTTCGAGGGCCGGCTCGCCGAGCAGTGGCTCAAGGCGGAGAGCGAAGCGGACTTCATCCGCCAGGTCGAAGCGATCGGCACGGACATCGAGCACAGCAGCGCGGCGGGCCGAGAGCAGGAGCGGCTGAACTCCCTGATCGCCCCCGATGACAACGCCATGCGGCTCGAGCGGCGCTTCGACACGGTCTCGGTCCCCGGCCGGCTGCGCCTCGGCCTCGGCACGAACCAGCTGGTCAAGGCGCCCGGCTGGGACAGGAAGCGCCAACGGCTCGGCGTGCACGTCACGGAGATCCTCGAGGCGCTCGAGTCGATCGAGCCGATCGCCGGCGCCACGCCGCTCGCGCCCGCCGGCAGCCACCCCCAATACGGCGAGCTGGTCAAGCTCACCGGCCTGACCAGCGCCGGCCGCGCCATCTCGCTCGTGGCGCAGGTGAGCCGCCTGCCCATGACGCTCGTCGATATCGCGGTGGAGGTGGCATGAAGCGCAAGCCCGCCGCATCGCGGCAAGGCGAGCCGCTCGCCGACGCCCGCATCGGCCCGCTCGTCGAGCGCTACTGCCGCCTCGCGCGCGTGAAGCGGGCAGCCTCGGGAAAGGGCGACCTCCATGAGCTGAGCCTGCCTCCCTCCGAACGACGCTTCTTCCGAGACCGCGAACGCGTGCGTGTGGCGTTCTCGCTCGACGCGCTCGAGCGCAATCCCGAGGCCGAGATCGCGGTGCTCGGCAGCCCCTTCCTCTCCCAGCTGCTCGAGGCGATCCGCGCGCGGGCAGCGCGCCTGTCGCTCGGTCTGATTGCCCCACGGTCGCCGGCGGGTACCGCTCCCCGCTCCCCGCTCACCGAGCTCTCGATTCCCATTCGCGGCGGCGTCGCGAAGCCGGTCAAGGCTCGGGCGGCCGTGCACCCGGTCGGGCGACTCATCGCCCGGGTGGTGCTGCGGGCGGGAGCGACGCTCGAGGAGGCGGTGGTGGAGAGCGACGTGTGCGACCTCTCGACCGGCGCGCCGGTCGCGCGCGATGTCGCCGATCTGTTTCACCAGCTCGAAGCCCGCCGGATCGAGCCTGCGGACCCGTCCGTCGTGGCGAAGACCAAGGCGGTGGCGGCGCGCCGGCCCGAGGACCTCCTGCGGCTGCTCGTCGGCAACCTGCGGGAGAAGTCGGCCGAGCGGGTCGCGGCCCGCCGCGCCGCGGCGGAGCAGCAGCTCGCGGTCGCGCTCGCCCGGCTCGACCGCTACTTCGCGACGATCCTCGCGGACCAGACCGATGCAGCAGGGGAAGCCGCCGTGCGGGCGCTCGCGGAACGGCGTCGCACAGAGGAGGTGCGCCGCAATCAGGTGCGCGCGATGGTGCATCCGCTCCAGCTCGTGGACGCCACCGTCTTGATACAGCGCGCCGAGTGGCAAGTCGAAAGTGGTGGGCATCGCGCGACCTTCAGCGCGCAACGCTCGGCCGCCGCTGCGGGCGACTGGATCTTCGCGTGTCCCCAGTGCGGCACCCCGCCCGA
Source organism: Gemmatimonadales bacterium (assembly GCA_035631795.1). Lineage (GTDB taxonomy): Bacteria > Gemmatimonadota > Gemmatimonadetes > Gemmatimonadales > GWC2-71-9 > AG41. The sequence continues at coordinate 1,556 of DASQIB010000221.1, forward strand.
GACGCTCGTAGTCTGCAAGCACGACCACTGCGCCTGCACGGCGTGCTCGTACCGCTGCTCGGTGTGCGCCGCGGACTTCTGCGCCGAGCACGGCATCGCCCAGTGCCGCGTGGACGGTGAACCCGCGTGTGCGGAGCACGTACGGTCGTGCCCCTCGTGCCAGCTCCAGTACTGCACGGCACACGAGGGGATCTGTAGCGAAGATGATCACACGACGTGCTCGCTGTGCGTCCAGCCGTGCGCGAGCTGCGGCCGCGTCGTCTGCAACCGGCACGCCGAACAGACCAGTGCCGAAGCGCCGAAGGGCAGCCGCCGGCTCTGCCCGGCGTGCGTGCGGCAGTGCGAGGGCGGGAGCAATGAGCGAGTGGGCGTCGATGAGGTGACGCAGTGCGCGAGCTGCGGCAAGTCGGTCTGTACGGCCCATCAGGCCGTGTGCGCCGTAGATGGGGAGGTCCATTGCTCGCGACATCTGCGCCGTGCTGAGGGGTCGCGGCGCCTGGTGTGCGGGCAACACGCGGGCGCCTGCGCTTACGAAGCGGCGAGCCTGTTCGCATCGGATGAGGTCGCGCCGTGCGCGTCGTGCGGCAAGCACGTCTGCGCCAACCACTCCGCGGAATGCGTCGCGGATAGGCAGCGACATTGCACCGTCCACCTTGCACAGCTGGCCGACGCCGACGGTGCCTATGCCTGCGAGGAGCACCGCAAGCTCTGCCACGTCGATAATCAGGCGTTCACGCCCACCGGCGTGAGCGCGTGCCCAGTCTGCGGCCGGGACGCATGCACCGCACATCGAGCGGCGTGTGGGTATTGCGGTCGAATCGTATGCACGGCGGATCTCGCGAAGGTGGAGGCGGGCCGCGTGCGCCGCTGCGCCACCTGCGCGCGGCTCGCGGTGGACGGCGATGCGCCAGCGGAGGTGATCGCGGCCGCGTTCAGGGCCGCGGGCGAGGGGCGGAGGGCGTCCCGCTCCTCCCGGTCGCGCATCGCCCGGGACCACAGGCATTCGGTAGTGGAGCTCGACCTCGGGCTGAGCAGAAAGACGGTCGTCGTGCTGCGACTCGGTGACCTGGTCGCGGAGAGCGTCGTCAGGCATTCATTGCTGGGATCGAAGGGGCGGAGCTAATGCCCCGGAGTGGCGTGAGTCTTGTCACCGTCCTCCGGGGCAGCCTGGCCGTAGAGATTGATCATGACGCGCTGGTGTGGAGTCCTGGGAGCTTTCCTCTGGCTCGCGGCCTGTTCGGACATCAACAGACCTTCGAGCGGGACCGGGGGTGGGGGCGGGGGCGGGGGCGGGGGCGGCTTTCTCGCCGACCGCTACCCCTGCGATCGTGGGATCGGCAATGATCCGCAAGTGGTCTGGCACGAAGACTTCGAAGCAAGCTCGGTACCGGCGGTAACCGCGCGCTACAACGACTACAAGAACCCGGCCGGCATGGCGCTGGTCGCGGACAAGCCAGCGGCGAGCTGTGGTGCCGCCTCGATGCAACTCACGTCCGGCGGCCCAGCCAGCACGGACGACGCCACCGACCTGTACAAGAAGCTTCTCAAACCGGATGGATCCGGCTACGACGAGCTGTACGTGCGCTGGTACGTCAAGTATCAGGCCCGCGCTCCGTGGCACCATACCGGCGCCTGGTTCGGCGGCTACAACCCTCCCAGTGACTGGCCCAACCCGCAAGCCGGGACCAGGCCTGTCGGCGACGACCGCGTCTCCTTCGGAATGGAGCCCGTGTGGGGCGTCGGCTCACCCAATCCGCGCTTCGATTTCTACGACTACTGGATGACGATGCACACGTGCTCGAGCTGCGCCGGTGCCTACTGGGGCAACGCCCTCGTGAGCCGCAATGCCTTCACCGCGGATGACGACCAATGGGCTTGCGTCGAGGTCCACGCCAAGCTCAACACGGACGTGGCATCGGCGGCGGGGGCCGAGCTCGAGGTGTGGAAGAATGATGTCCTCGTCCAACGCTTCCCAGAGGCCGGGGCGATCGGCGACTGGGTGCAGGACCACTACTGTCCGGCCGGCGCCGACGGGGCGCAGTGCAACTACTCACCGACGGCGCCGGGTCCGCTGGGCCTTCAGTTTCGGAGCAGCGCGGCGCTGCAACTGAACCACCTCTGGCTGCAGAACTACATCACGGACACGACCGCCGGCAGCGTGTGGTTCGACGACGTGGTCGTGGCGACGACCCGGATCGGCTGTCTCCGCTAGCACCGGTCCCACCGTCAGGCGGAACGACAGGCGTGGCACGTGGGCGGCCTGGCAGCGACCCGTCCTCGCCGCCCTGGAGGTCGCCAGAACGTGACCCTTCTGGCCCCGCCTCCGCCGGACCCGTATGATGGGGTCGTCATGCCTCTTCTCGACCTGCACGCGCACTTTCCCATGCATACGCGCTTCCCGCCGGAGACCGCGCAGGGACCGCCTCCCGTGGGCAAAGAACTCGAGTACTGGGCCGCGAACCAACTCCTCAATTATCAGGCGGGCGAGCCCCGAGTCTCACTGCAGAAGCTGCTGGCGGGGACTCCAGGAGGTATCGGGTCGGTACTGTGCGATCCCGAGGACGAGTTTTTTCACGATGCGCAGCCTGTTCCGGAAGCCTTCGAACACGTGCTCGCGCAAATGGCCAATGTGGAAACCGAGGTTGACGGGAAGGCGACGGTAGTTCGCAATCCCGCCGACCTGAGGCGATGCCTCGAGAGCGGACAGAGGTTCCTGTTCCATTGTGTGGAAGGCGCGTACGGCTTGGGAGGGAATCCGGACAACGTGGCCGCCTTGGCCAAGCGCGGCGTGGCATATGTCATCGTGGCTCACCTCTTTTTCCGCGGCGTGGCGACGTGCGCCAATGCGATTCCTTTCCTTCCCGACGCAATCTTCGAGCGCTGGCTCAACCCCGACCAGGATCCCAAGGTTGGCTTGACCAAACTCGGACATGAGATCGTCGACCGCCTGTTTCAAGCGAGAATTCTCGTCGACATCACGCACTGTTCCGACCGCGCGCAAGCCGACATTTTCGCCATCGCCAGGGGCTACCCGGGGCAGCCTGTCATTTCCTCGCACAACGGCGTACGTGGGGAATCCGATTACCCCCTGAATCTCTCCGATGACGCGGTTCGCCGCATTGCGGATTCGGGAGGTGTCATCGGCGTGATTCTATTTCCGCATTGGCTTCGGCGGCGCCACCATCAGCTGTCCGGAGCGGATGGTTTTCCCCTCCTCTTCGACACGATTGAGTATCTGAGAGAGAGAACCGGGGACGATCACATCGCCATCGGGTCCGATCTCGACGGCTTCATCAAGCCGTTGAAGGGCTGCGAGAACTATGCGGAGACGCCGGCCCTCGTCGAGGCCGTCCAGCTCCGCTACGGTAGCGCAGCCGACAAGATCCTGTATCAGAATGCGTTGCGCGTCCTAGAACAGGGCTGGAGAGGAGCAGTCTGACCACGACGAGCGATCTACTCGGCCATCTCCAGGTCGCGCTCGCCGAGCGCTATCGGCTCGAGCGCGAGATCGGCCGCGGGGGCATGGCCACCGTTTACTTGGCGGAGGATCTGAAACACCGCCGGCCGGTCGCTCTCAAGGTGCTCAGCCCGGACCTGGCTGCGAGCCTGGGGACCGATCGGTTCCTGCGCGAAATCGAGATCGCCGCCCGGCTCACCCATCCGCACATCCTGTCTCTCCACGACTCCGGCGAGGCCGACGGCCTGTTGTACTACGTGATGCCCTACGTGGAGGGGGAGTCGCTGCGTGGCCGCTTGAGCCGTAACCGCCAGCTCCCGCTTGACGATGCCGTGCGCATCAGCCGTGAGGTGGCGGACGCCTTGGACTACGCGCACGGCCGCGACGTGGTGCATCGCGACATCAAGCCGGAGAACATCCTGTTCCAAGCCGGTCATGCGGTCGTGAGCGACTTCGGCATCGCGCGGGCGATCCGCGTGGCGGGCGTCAAGCGGTTTACCGGGTCAGGCATCGCCGTCGGCACCCCCGGATATATGAGCCCGGAACAAGCAAGCGGGATCGAGCAGCTCGATGGCCGCAGCGATCTCTACAGCCTCGCCTGTGTGCTCTACGAGATGCTGGCGGGCGACCCGCCTTTCACGGGCTGGTCGGCCCAGGCGATTCTGGCCCGACAAGCGATCGAGCCCGTCCCGCCGCTTCGCGCGGTGCGCGACACGGTGCCCGACTGGCTCGAGCAGGTAGTGGTGAGAGCGCTTGCGAAGTCGCCGGCGGATCGGTTCGCCACGGCCGCGGATTTCATCGCGGCGCTGGCCAAACACGGCCCGCTGGCGTTCACGTCGCCGGCCCTTCCGCTCGTCCAGCCCCCACCCGCTGCGAACTCGATCGCCGTTCTGCCGTTTCTGAACATGAGCGCCGAACCCGAGAACGAGTACTTCAGCGACGGGATCACCGAAGAGATCATCAACGCGTTGAGCGCCGTGGGCTCACTGCGCGTGGCGTCGCGGACATCCTCGTTCGCGTTCAAAGGCGCGACGCAGGACATCCGGACGATCGCGGAGAAGCTGCAGGTGAGCGCGGTCCTGGAGGGCAGCGTCCGCCGCGCGGACACCAAGCTGCGGGTCACGGCCCAGCTCATCAGCGCCGCGGACGGCTTTCACCTTTGGTCCGCCACCTACGAGCGGGAGATGAAGGACGTCTTCGCGATCCAGGACGAAATCGCCCGCGCCATCGTGAACGCGTTGAAAGTGAAGTTGACGAGCGAGCCCAGACTCGCGCTGGTCGAGCCACGGACGGACAACGTGGAGGCCTACGCGCTGTACCTCAAGGCGCGCTACTTCTGGAGACGGAAATCAGCCAACGGCTTGAAGAAGGGCATCGAGTACTTCGAGCAAGCCATCGCCCTCGACCCGCGCTACTCGCTGGCCTATGCCGGGCTGGCCGACTCCTACACCGCGCTCGGGTACTACAACTATCTACCACCGAAACAGGTATTTCCTCGGGCGAGGGAGGCTGCCGATAGGGCTTTGGCGATCGACGACGGCCGCGCCGAAGCGCACACGGCACGCGCGTGTGTGAGCCTGCTCTACGACTGGGACTGGACGGGCGCAGAACAAGGCTTCCAGCGGGCGATCCAGCTCAAGGAACTCTACCCGACCGCGCATTTCTGGTACGCTTGCTGCTTATGGGCGATGGGGCGAACCGCGGACAGCGTCGAGCAAGCATCGCGCGCGCAGGCCCTGGCCCCGCTGTCGCTCGTGGCGAATGCGAATCTGGGCTGGGCGTTCTACTTCGCACGACGGTATGACGAAGCCATCGCCCAATGCCGAAAGGTGCTGGACCTCGATACGCACTACTTGTTGACGTACGTCGTGCTCGGTCAAGTTCACCTGGCGGCGTGCCGATACGACGAAGCCATCCGCGCGCTGCAGAGCGCGGTCAGCGTGTCCGAAGGGCTCGCGTTCACGAGCGCGGTGCTCGGCCACGTATATGGAAGGGCAGGGAGACGGCGCGAAGCGAAGAAGGTCCTGGAGAATCTCGAGCAGCGAGCGCGCGCCGGGTATGTGTCGCCGTTTTGTGGGGCATTGGTCCATGCGGGGCTCGGCGACCGGGATCAAGCATTTGCCTCGCTCGAACAGGCCTACGAGGAGCGGTCCAATTGGCTGGCCTACCTCAAGACGTGGCCGCTCATGGACGACCTGCGCGGGGACGCGAGGTTCACGGCGCTCCTCGGTAGAGTCGGGTTGGGCTAAAGCCGCCGATTCGAGCTTTGTCGAAAATCGCAGGAAACCATAAAACACAAAAAAGCAAGAGCCCGCGCTCGTGACCGATCTCACGGAGCGGCAGGCCAGTTGTGTGCATTTTGTGCGTGACGGAATCGGCGGTCCCCGCCGTACCACGCTCCCCCTCCGAACTCCCTACGCCCTAGAGGAGAAGGAAGGCCTATGAAGGCCGCTCGTTGTTTGGTGGTCGCGCTCGTTGTGTGCGCGGTCGTGTTGTCGTCCGGCTGCGGCGATCGCACGCTTACCGCGCCAGAACCCCAGGCACCTTCGGCAGATCTCATCGGCTCGCTGCTCGGCGCGACGGGGTTGCTCAAGTGCTCGAACCTGCCCTACGCATCGACCACCATGACGATCGGGAGCGGGGGCGGGACCCTGAGCGCCGGGCCCCACACGCTCGTCATCCCGCCGGGCGCCCTCGCGCAGCCGACGACGATCACGATGACCTTGCCCACCGGGCTGGGCGTGAACGCCGTCCAGTTCCAGCCGGCCGGGCTGCGGTTCCAGAAGCCCGCCGCGCTCACGATGAGCTATGCGAATTGCAGTCTGCTCGGCAAACTGCTGCCGAAGCAGATCGCGTACACGACGGACAACCTGCAGATCCTCTATTACCTGTTGTCGCTCGACAATCTGCTCAGCAAGTACGTCACCGGGCAGGTCAACCACTTTTCGACCTACGTGGTCGCATGGTGACGCCGACGTGACCGCCGTTTCAACTCCGCAGGCCAGTCCGCGCGTCGTCTCGCGCCCGGCCGCGGAGCTGTTGCACGACGCGCGTGCGCAGGAGCGAGCCGCGTGCATTCCTGAAGCGATCCGCTGTTACGAAGCGGCGATCGCCACCGCCGACCGCACGGGGGAGCGGACGGTGTTGGCGGAGGCGTTGCGGCGGGTCGCCGTGATGCGCCATCACCGCAACGAGTCGGACGCAGCGCGTGAGCTGTGTCGCCGGAGCTACACGGTAGCGTGCGAGGCCGGCAACGACCTGCTCGCTGCGGAAGCACTGAACACGCTGGGCGGGCTCGACTTGAAGACGGGCGCGATCGAGGACGCTCGCAGGAACTTCCTGCACGCGCTGGAGCGAGGGGGCCAGATCCGCGAGTTGAGCGCGAGGGTCGAGCAGAACCTCGGTATCCTGGCGAACATCCAGGGGAATCTGGCCGAGGCCGTTGCGCACTACGAGGGCTCGCTCGAGGCGTACCGGGCCTCGAACGACGAGCACGGCTGCGCAATTGCGTACGCCAACCTGGGCATCGCGCACACGGACCTGCGGCAGTACGACCAGGCGGACCGCTACTTCCGGCAGAGTTACGAGATCGCCGAGCGGGCGGGCGACGCGCACCTGCAGGGGATGTGCCTCGTGAATCACGCC
>DASQIB010000222.1:0-14455 GCA_035631795.1 Gemmatimonadales bacterium
AACCGCAGGACCAGGGGGGGGCCAGGCAGCAGATCGAAGTTCGGTTCGACTGACGGAGCGACGACCGTGACGGCACCATTGATGGGCGAGTCACCCGAGGGCGGGGGAGGAGGAGGAGGGGGAGGGGGAGGGGGAGCAGAGCAGCGGCTGCGCTTCAAGGACTTCGAGTTCCAGCGGCTTGCTAGCGGACGCTGCCGAGCGAAGGTGGTCCTGACCTGGGCCGACGGACGGCAGTTCCAGGGCGAGTCCGACGGCGTGATCTCCCAGGCTGGCGAGCTGCGGTGCTGTGCCGAGGCGACCGTTCGGGCGTTGGAGCGGGTGGTCCAGCCGAAGATGGGCTTCGAGTTGTTGGGAGTCAAAGCCGTGCGGGCGTTCGACGCGATCGTGGTGATCGTCTCACTCTCGGCGCGTCAAGAGTCACGGGCCTCTCGTTTGGTCGGCGCGTACTTGGCAGAGACCGACCCACCTCGCGGCGCGGCGCTTGCAGTATTGAATGCCACGAACCGCATACTTGGGAATTTTTTCGCGACACGATGATGGGGAACGCAGGGGTTCGATGGCTCGGAGTGTTCGCGGCGCTCAGCGCCGGGATGATGGCCTTTGCCTGCGGCGGAGGCCATCCGGCGGCGAGTGCGGTCGTGCCGGTGGCACACGATACGATTGCGCAGCACGCGGACTCGATCGCGCAACTCGCCGCGCAGGCGGCCCAAGACTCCGCGGCGGACCAGAAGGTCCTCGACAGCCTGCACGGTCCGCGCCCCCACCCCGACAGCGTCGCTGGCGCGCCGCCCGCGAACGCTTCCGTGAAGGGCGAAGAGGTCGAGCGGGAGGCGGTGCGGCTGTTCGGCCCCGAGGGGCGGAGCGCCATCGGGGCCGCTCCATCGGCTGAGCCGACGTTCGACATCGACGTGTCGAGCTTCGCGACCAACCGGCGCGTGCTCGAGTACCTCGAGTTCTTCCAGGTGGATGCGCGCGATCGGTTTGAGATCTGGCTGTCGCGCCTGGGGCGCTACCAGGGGATGATCCGGGAACGGTTGCGCGCCAAGGGCCTTCCGGAGGACATGCTCTACCTCACGCTCATCGAAAGCGGGCTGTCGAACACGGCCGTGAGTCGGGCGCGGGCGGTGGGCATGTGGCAGTTCATGGCGAGTACCGGCCGACTGTATGGGCTCACGGTGGATCCGTGGGTCGACGAGCGGCGTGACCCGTTCAAGGCGACCGAGGCCGCCGTGAACTATCTGGCGGACCTGCGGCAGCGGTTGGGGAGCGTGTACCTCGCCGCCGCGGCGTATAATGCCGGCGTGGGCCGCATCGAGCGGGGAATCGACCGCTTGCCCGGCGAGCCCGACTCGGTGGACGACCACACGTTCTTCCAGCTCTCCGACCGCCGCTACCTGCGCCGCGAGACGCGCGACTACGTGCCCAAGCTGATCGCGGCGTCACTGATCGCCAAGCAGCCCGAGCGCTACGGCTTCCACGTGGATCCCCTGGCGCCGCTCACATTCGACGAGATCACGGTCCCGGACGCGACCGGCCTCGATGTCATCGCGCGCCTCGCGGACACGACGGTGGCCACGCTGCTCGAGCTGAATCCCCAGTTCGTCCGCGGCGTGACGCCGCCCAGCCGCAGCGTGGTGGTGCGGGTGCCGCGGGGGCGGGGCACGGTGGTGGCGGAGCGCTACGACAGCCTTCCCGCGACCTCGCGGATCACCTTCGTCGATCACTACGTGTCGCGCGGCCAGACGCTCTCGGAGATCGCGCAACGCTATCGGGTGAGCGTCGCGATGATCCAGAGCGCGAATCCGCGGCTCCGGGCCCGGGCGCTGCGCGTGGGGGAGCGGATCATCATTCCGATGAGCGGGCGGGTGGTGCCGGCATCGGCGTGGTCGGTGCCGCCCGAGCCACGGTACCGCCGCGTCGCGAGCACGGAGGCGAGCCGTGGCAGCCATCGGATCCGGCGCGGCGAAACGGCCAGCGTGATTGCGCGCCGCTACGGGATTTCGCTGACGTCCTTGCTCAACTACAACGGCCTGACGATGGGATCGGTGCTGCGCGCGGGGGATGTGCTGAAGATCCCGGAGAGGTGCTCGACCACCTGCTGACGCCACGCGATCGCGAAAACACGAAGGCGTAGGGCGATTCGCCCTACGCCTTCGTCATTTCGTCGGCTCCCGCGCTCCCGGTCAGGTCTTCCGCCGGTACCCCTTCATGAGGGCCGCGGCGTAGCCGTTCTGAGGATCCTTACCGGCGTCCAACAGCTCCTGGACCTTCCCCGGTCCACGGTTGTACGCGAGTAACGCGAGGCGCAGCTTCGCGTCCGGGTTGCCTTCGTAGCGCTCCAGGAGATCCCGCAGATACCGGAACCCGAGGCGCAGGTTGGTGCCGCGCTCGTAAAGCTGCGGCGTCGTGAGGCCGGGCTCGTACAAGCGTGCCGTGCTGGGTAAGACCTGGGTGTAGCCGATCGCCCCCACCTTGCTCTTCGCCTTGGGGTTGAACCCGGACTCGATCTTCACGAGCCGGAACGCCAGCGCCGGGTCCACGCCCTCCGCCAGCGCGACGTCGTAGATCGCCGCCGCGAGATCGGCCGCGATGTTGTAATGCGTCGAATAGTCGATGATCGCGTTGGCGCGCTCCAGCTGGAGCCGTGCGACGGCGAGCTCGCCCCGGGTCGCCTCGAGCGACTGCTCGAGCGACCGCAGCTCTCCGATGAGCGCTGGCGCCGTCAGCGGCGCCGGCTGATCGTCGGCCGTGGCGCGGCGCGCCCAACCGCCGATGCTGCTGACGATCAAGGCACCGAGCAGGATGAGCCCTCCCTGCAACATCAACTTCTGAGTCGTCGTACGCATAGCCCTCTCTTGTGAGACCGTGCGGCCCATACTGGCACCACCCCATCAATTGCCCGTCAATCCACCGCGTCGCGTCGCCAGTCGCCGTGGGTCCCGCCCGTCTTTTCGAGCAAGCGGACCTTCTCGATCTCCATTCCTCGATCCACGGCCTTCACCATGTCGTAAACCGTCAGCAGCGCGACCGACACGGCCGTAAGCGCTTCCATCTCGACACCGGTGCGACCCACCGCCTTTGCGGCCGCCCGGACCCGCACTCCCGGCAGCTGCTCATCCAGCCTGGCTTCGACCTCGACATGATCGAGACCGAGCGGATGGCAGAGCGGGATGAGCTCCGCGGTTCGCTTGGCTGCCAACGTCCCCGCCACTTCGCTCACCGCCAGGACGTCGCCCTTGGCGATCTGCTGCTCCGCGACGCTCTGGAACGCTTCGCGCGACATGCGGATCGTTCCCTCGGCCACCGCCGCGCGGACCGTCGCGGGCTTCCCCGCCACGTCTACCATGCGCGCCCGGCCCGCCTCGTCCACATGTGACAGTTTCACACCGGTGCTCCAGTCGTGGCTCGCAGATCCGCGGCCAATACGGCCGACACGAGCTGCGGGTTCACATTGCCCTGCGCCAGACCGCGCGCTTCCAGCACCCGCGCGATCGCCTCCACGACTTTTCCGGTGTCGCGGCCGCCCCCCCGCGCCTGCTCCCGCAACAGGTCGAGGAGTCCGTCGAGCATTCCGGTGAATCCTCCCCGCGCTTGGAACGGCTGCTGCGCGAGGGCGAACGCCAGTTGCCGCACCGGACCTCCCTCCACCACCTGCAGGAAGTGCCGGGCCACCCCCTCGCCCGCCTCCCCACGGACCCCTTCAGCAAGGAGCCTGCCGGGGCACCCATGAGCCAACCCAACCAGTTGCCGCACCTGAGCTTGCGCACTCGCTCCCAGCTCACGCTGCGCGAACACTGCCACAATGCTGTCGGCCAGTCGTGCCAGGCGAACCCGCACGACGCGAGACACGATCGTCGGCAGCAAGGCCTCGGGCTCAGCGCTCGTGAGGACGAACACCGTGTCCCCGGGCGGTTCCTCGAGCGCCTTCAGCAACGCGTTCGCGGCCGCTTCGGATCCCGGCTGCGGCACCAAGCGCTCCGCGTCGCCAATCACGAACACTTTCCGCCGCGCCAACGCCGGCCGATACGGAAGTCGCCGCAGCAGCAGGCGGACGGCGGCGATGCTGTGGAGCGCCATCCCGGACGGCGCGTCATAGAGCGGGCGTTCTCGCCGCGCCGCCATCTCCTCGGCGAGGGCCTCTTCGACCGCCTCGATCTGCCGGTCCTGGTCGACAGCTCGCTTGGACGGCTCGAGCGGCACAAACCAGTGGACGTCCGGATGCGACAACGTCAGCGCCAGCTTGCAGTGCCGGCATTCACCGCACGCCTCGTCCTTCTCGCACACCAGCGCCTGCGCCAACCAGAGTGCGAGGCGTTGCTTCCCCACCCCTCGCGGGCCCTCGAATAGGAGCACTTGCGGCAACCGGCCGGAGGCGATGGCGCCTACCAGCCGGTTTCTCGTCCCCTCGTGGCCGTACAGGGGGGGTAAGGGCATGGCGGGAATCTACCGGGGGGGCGAAAAACCGGGGCGTGTGGAAAACGCAACAGGAAGCGCGGCAACGTCTTGCGTAGCCTCACGGGGGCTTGTGCGCACGTAAGTTTATGTATTTCCGGTCATTAGCAGCAAGAGTGAGTATACACTCGCTCGATAATGCCCAATTTTCTTATGTTTTCGCTAATTATTCGGGTGGTATCGAAGCAACGGTTCAGGTCCCCTGTCGTGGCCTTGGCGCGACAGGCTCGCCAGCGACGTGCTTCGCGGCCGCCCGGAGCTGGTGTGGTTGGCCAACGACAACCAGGACATCGCCCGCCGCCAATCGGAACTGCGGCCCTGGCGTCGCGATCTCCTGATCGCCCCGCGTCACGGACAGCACCAGTGCGCCCGTCTGGGTGCGCAGGCCCGTGGCGGAAAGCTTCTTTCCGACGAGCGGCGACTCGGGGGTCAGACGCAAACGCTCGAGCCCCATCTGCGGAACGCCGGCGACCGTGCCGAGGTGGAGTCGGCCGGCACCGTCACCGCCGCGCAGCGCCTCGTAGTGCGACGCGCGGATCCGGTCCACCAGAGTGTCGATGTCGGCGCGCGGGACGTTGTAATAAGCCAGCACGCGCGCGAAGATCTCGATCGAGGTCTCGAACTCTTCGGGGATGACCACGTCGGCGCCGAGGCGGGTGAGCTCGGGGATCTCGACGACATAACGGGTCCGGGCGATGATATGGATGTGAGGATTCAAGCCTCGCGCCACGCGCACCATCCGGCGCGTCGCCCCGGGGTCGGAGATGGCGACCACGAGCATTCGGGCTCGCTCCACACCCAGGGCCCGTAGGATCTCTTCGCGCGTGGCGTCGCCGTAGAACGCGGGCTCGCCGCGCGCCCGGGCCTGCTGCACCGTCTGCGCATTCAGCTCGACGATGAGATAGGGAGCCTGAATCGACCGAAGGGCGGCGGCGAGATTGCGCCCGTTGAGTCCATATCCCGCGACGATCACGTGATCGGTGAGCGGCTGGTCCGCCATCGCCATGGCCTCCGACCGCAGGCCGGGCAGGAGGCGCCGGATCGGCACGAAACGCTCGAGCCGGTCGAGGATGCCGGGACCGCCCTGGAGCAGAAATGGCGTGACGAGCATCGTCAAAACGGCTATGGGAAGAAACGTCTGGTACAACCCTTCCGGCAGCAGGCCGGCGCCGCGTCCTTCCCGCGCCAGGACAAACGAGAACTCGCCGATCTGTGAAACCGCCAGCCCCGCCAGCAGGGCCACGCGGCCTGAATAGCCCAGGAGAGCGGGCCCAACCGCGGCCAGGAGCGTTTTCCCACCCATCACGAGCACGACGCCGCCCAGGGCCAGAACGGGGTGTGCACGCAGGAACTCGGTCTGCACCAGCATCCCGACGGTGACGAAAAACAGGGAAATGAACACGTCCCGAAACGGCAACAGCTCGGCCATCGCCTGGTGGCCGTAGTCGGACTCCGAGATGACGAGTCCCGCGAGGAACGCGCCCAACGCGAGCGAGGCACCGGCCGCGGCCGTGCCAAGCGCGGTCAGCGTCCCTACCAGAATGACGGCGATGAGGAACAGCTCGCGACTTCTCGTCTTGAGAATCTCGGACAGCGCGCGCGGCACGATGGTACGGGCCAGCACGAGCACGCCGATGACGACGAGACCGGCTTTCCCGAGTGCGAAGAGCAGGCCGGTGGCACCTCCCGTCGACTGCCCGGCGAGGAAGGGGAGCACGAGCATCATCGGTACGACGCACAAGTCCTGGAACACGAGCACGCCGGTGGACAGGCGGCCGTGCGGGGCGTCGATCTCGCCCAGATCCGTGAGGCCCTTGAGGACGATCGCCGTACTCGACAGAGCCACCAGAAAGCCCAGCAGCACCGCGACCGGCCACGTGGCGCCGAGCGCGACGGCGAGCAAGGTCGCGAGTACCGTGGTGAGGATCACCTGCGAGCCGCCGCCGACCACCACCTGACGGCCCATCTCGCGAAGCCGGCTGAGTGAGAACTCGATCCCGATCGTGAAGAGCAACAGGATGACGCCCACTTCGGCGAGACTCTCGACTTGATGCACGTCCGAGACGAGGCCGAGCCCGTTGGGGCCGACGAGAACGCCCGCGACGATGAAGCCGGGGAGAGCCGGCAGCTTGATTCGATGGAAGACCCAGATGACGAGCAAGGAGACCGCGAAGATGATCGTCAGGTCCCGCAGGATGTTGTACTGCGTCACGACGCCCCCTTGCAAATCATTGATTTTGGCCCTGTTGCGGGTTCCTCCGTGATCTGGCGCACGGGGCTCCTGTGGGGGTCATAATGGAAAAACGGGTCACGGGCTGCAAGGTTGTTGCGCTCGATTGCATACGGCCCCAGGGAGAGGCGCACCGCGCGTGAGCACGAACCGGTTCAGGCTGCTGCGACAGGACGCGGCGGGACGAGACGCTGAGCTGTCGCGAAGCGAGGCGCAGCTGCGCGCCACCGCGCGGCAGCAGGAGGCCGTGGCGCACCTGGGCCAGCAGGCGCTCGCCGGAGCGCCGGTGGACGAGCTCATCGCGGCCGCGGTCGCCTTGGCCGCGCGGGCCCTCGACGTGGAGTTCGCGAGCCTGCTCGAGCTTCGCCCGGAGAGTCGCACGCTGCTGTTGCGGGCGGGGGTCGGCTGGCGGGAGGGGAGCGTCGGCCGGACGGTGCTGCCCTCCGACGCGGACTCCTACGCCGGCTTCGTGCTCCGGTCCACGGGGCAGGTGGTCGTCGAAGATCTCCGGGCGGACACGCGGTTCGGGAGCGCTCCGCTGCTCACGCAGCACGACGTGGTGTCGAGCCTCAGCGTCATCGTGCATGGCAAGGATCGCCCGTTCGGCATTCTGGGCGCGCACACGGCGACGCGCCGCGACTTCACCGTTCACGACGCACATTTCCTCCAGGCCATCGCGAACGTGCTGGCGACCGCGATCGACCGCGGCCGCACCGAAGACGCGCTGCGGTGCAGCGAGGAACATTTCCGTTCCTTGATCGAGAACGCGTCGGACGTCGTCACGATCGTGGGCGAGAACGGCGTCTTCCGCTACGCGAGCCCATCGGTGGAGCGCGTGCTGGGCTACGAGCCGCGGGAGCTATTGGAGCATAACGCCTTCGACTACGTACACCCCGACGACATCCCGCGAGTCGGTGAAGCGCTGGCGCGAGCGATCCAACAACCGGCGACGCCGCAGACCGCGCAGTTCCGGTTCCGCGCACAAGACGGGTCCTGGCGCATGCTCGAGGCGGTGGGCCAGGCGCGCGTGGATGGCAGCGGATTCGCGCAATTGATCGTGAATGCCCGCGACGTGACCGAGCGATTGCGGCAGGAACGGGCGCTGCGGGAGAACAAAGAGCGGCTGCGCACGGTCATCGCTGGCGCGCCGCTCGTCCTGTTCGCGCTCGACCGCCACGGCGTCTTCACGATGGTCGAGGGGCGCGGCCTTGACGCCCTCGGGCTTCGGCCGGGACTCCTGATCGGCCGCTCGGCGTTCGAGCTGTACGCCGATCTGCCGCAGGCGCTTGCGGACATGCGCCGGGCGCTCGCGGGCGAAACGTTCTCGTCCGTGGTCGAAGTGTTCGGTGTGGTGTTCGAGAGCTGGTATTCACCAGTCCGGGATCCCGGTGGTGCGGTGGTCGGCGTGATCGGTGTGGGGACAGACATCACCGAGCGGCGTCGGGCAGAAGAGGCGTTGCGGCGCTCGGAGGAAAGCCATCGCGCCCTGGTGCAACATGCCGCCTACGCGATCTACCGGTCCTCGCCCGAGGGACGGTTCCTGACCGTCAACCCCGCCCTGGTCAAGATGCTCGGGTATGAGTCGGCGGAGGAGCTGGTCGGGGTCGACCTCGCGTCGCAGGTGTACGTCGACCCCGAGCAGCGCCGGCAAATTCTGGCTCGTTTCGACGCCGGGGACATCGTGGAAGGCGCGGAGGTGACCTGGAAACGGCGGGGCGGGCAGCGCATCCTGGTGCGCCTCTCGGGCCGGGCCGTCCGCAAGAGCGACGGATCCATCGAGGCCTTTGAGACGATCGCGGAGGATATCACGGAACGGCGCGGCCTGGAAGATCAGCTGCGGCAGTCGCAAAAGATGGAGGCGATCGGCCAGCTGACCGGCGGTATCGCCCACGACTTCAATAACCTGCTCACCATCATCCTCGCCAACTCGCAGCTCCTCGGCAAGGCGATCCCCCCCGAGCGCCCGGAAGCGCAGACCGACTTGCGCGACATCGTGGCGGCCGCCCTGCGGGGCCGCGTCATGGTGCAGGAACTGCTCGGCTTCGCCCGGCGTACGAGCCTCGACCTTCAGCCCGTGCGGTTGGACGAGCTGATCACCGATCTGACCGGCTTCCTCCGGCGGATCCTCCCGGCCGACGTCGAGATCGTGGTGTCCGGCGAACCGGATCTTCCGGAGGTGAAGGCCGATCCGCATGCGGCCGAGCAAATCCTCTTCAACCTCGCGACGAACGCCCGCGATGCGATGCCGAATGGCGGCGTCCTGGTGATCGAGACGAAAAGGGTGGAGATCACGCAGGAGCAACACGTCGCCTGGGGGACCCGTCGCGCGGGTGAGCACGTGTGCCTGATGGCGAGCGATACCGGTATCGGCATGGACCAGGACACGCGTACGCACATGTTCGAGCCGTTCTTCACGACGAAGCCAGCGGGGAGGGGGACGGGGCTCGGGCTCGCTACGGTCTATGGTCTCGTGAAGCAGCACGGGGGCGGAATCGAGGTGGAGTCGGAACCCCGCAAGGGGACGCGGTTCCGGATTTACATTCCGACAATGGATGAGCCTGCGGCGCGCGCCCGGAGCCAGGTGCGCGAGCGGGCCATCCGCGGCGGCCGCGAAACCATCCTGCTCGTCGAGGACGACGATCAGCTGCGGCGCTCGGCCAAGCGGATTCTCGAGGACGCGGGCTACCAGGTCGTGACCGCGGCGGACGGGCTCGAGGCGCTCGAAGCCCTATGCCACACGGACGGCATCCGGCTCGTGTTCTCGGACTTGGTGATGCCGAGGCTCGGTGGGCGCGCGCTGTACGACGCGGCACGCCGGGATGGCCGGGACGTCCCGTTCCTCTTCGCCAGCGGCTACTCCGACCCGGATCGCGCGACGAGCCCGGACCCCTCGACGCCTCTGCTGCGCAAGCCGTGGACGGGAACCGATCTGTTGGAAAAGGTGCGCGACATCCTGGACCGCGGGTAAGCGGCCCCCGTCAGCCGCCGTCCAGAACCTCTCGGACCTTCCGCGCGAGGGAGTCCGGCACGAAGGGTTTCTGGAGGAACGCGACGCCCGCCGTCAGGACACCCTGCCGCACCATCGCGTCATCGGTATAGCCCGACGTGTAGAGCACCTTCATGCCCGGGCGCACGGGGGCCAGGCGTTCGGCGAGCTCACGGCCGCTCATGCCCGGCATCACCACATCGGTGACGAGAAGGTCGATGGGGGCTCCGTGCCGGGCCGAGAGCTCCAGCGCCCTTGGTCCGTCGGAGGCGTCGAGCACACGGTAGCCATGCGCCTCGAGGCTGCGCCGGGCGAGGGCGCGCACGGGGGCGGCATCTTCCACGAGCAGAACGGTCTCGTGGCCGCCCCGCAGCTCCCTGGGGGCGGGGGCGGGGGCGGCGGCGGCGGGGAGGGGGAGGCCCTCCGCCGCGCCCGGCACACGAGGCAGATACACCTTGACGGTAGTGCCGCGCCCGGGCTCGCTGTACACCCAGATATAGCCGCCGCTCTGCTTGACGATTCCGTACACGGTGGCGAGACCGAGTCCGGTACCCTTGCCGACCTCTTTCGTCGTGAAAAACGGCTCGAAGAGGTGCGCCTGCGTCGCCTCATCCATGCCCACGCCGGTGTCGCCGACCACGAGGCAGGCGTAGTCGCCCGGCGGCAAGCGATGCCGGCGCTCGACGTGCTCCTCGTGCAGCGTGAACCGCGCGGTCTCGATGCTCAAGCGGCCGCCCGCCGGGGGGGGCATCGCGTCGCGCGCGTTGACGGCGAGGTTCAGGAGCACCTGTTCGAGCTGGCCTGGGTCGGCGTTGACGGCGCCGGCCGTCGGATCGAGCGACGTGACGAGCTCGATGTCCTCGCCGAGCAAGCGCCGCAGCATGCGCTCTATGTTGGCCACGACGGCGTTGAGGTCGAGCACCTTGGGCGCGAGCACCTGGCGCCGGCTGAACGCCAGGAGCTGCCGGGTGAGCTCGGCCGCGCGGAGCCCGGCGAGCTTGATCTCCTCCGCATCTTCGCGCCGGGGATCGCCGGGGGGCATGTTGTGCAGCAGCAGCTGTGTCGAGCCCAGAATGGCCGTGAGCAGATTGTTGAAGTCGTGGGCGATCCCGCCCGCGAGCTGCCCGACGGCCTCCATCTTTTGCGATTGGCGCAGCTGCTCCTCCAGGTGTCGCTGCGCGGTGACGTCATGGGCCAGCACGAGGCGCGCCCGACGGCCCGCGAATTCGATGGGTCGCGCCACGAGGTCGACCTCGAACACCTTGCCGTCCTTGGCGCGGTGCCGCACCCCCGTGCGCACGGCGCCCTCCTCGGGGCGGTTGGTGAGCTCGTCGTCGAGCCGGGCTTGCTCCTCGGGTGAGCGGATGTCGCGAATGGTGCGTTCTAAGAACTCGGGCCCCGAGTAGCCGTAGCGGGCGATAGCGGCGTCGTTCACCGCGAGGATGCGCAGCGTCGCGAAGTCGTACACGAACATCGGCTCCGGATTGGTGGCGAACAGCAGCCGGTACTTCCGCTCGCTGTCGTGGAGCTGCTCCTCGGTGCGCTTGCGCTCGATCGCCATGGCGACCTGCGTGGATACGAATTGCAGGATGTGCTTCTCGGTCTCGCCGTAGCGAACGCCGGGGGCATACGTCTGCGCGACCAGCACGCCGATGGTCCGGTCGCCGATCCGCAGGGGGACGCCCACCCAGTCGATGGAGGGAGCGCCGATCAGCTCCACCTCACCACGGCGCTCGAGCTCCGCCTGCACCTCAGGCGTGACGAGCAGGGGTTGGCCCGTCCGCAGCACGTACTCCGTGAGGCCCTTGCCCGGACGCTTGGAGGGGAAGTCCGCGTCCATCTCGTCCACATGGTACGGGAAGCTCAGCAGCTCGGTCGCGGGGTCGTAGAGGGCGATGTAGAAGTTCTTCGCCGGCATCAGCTCGCCGACGATCACGTGGATGGCGGCGAACAGATCCTGCAGGCTCCGGGCCGAGTGGGCCGCTTCCGAAATCCGGTAGGTCGCGAGCTGGACCTGCTCGGCGCGCCGCGTGTCGGTGATGTCGCGGAAGCTCCACACGCGTCCGACGCTCTTGCCGCCGATGCGCTGAGGTTGGGACAGGCGCTCATAGATGCGCCCGTCCTTGAACGTGAGGACGTCGAAGCTCGACGCCTCGGGACGCGCGTACAGCTCCCGGACCTTACTCAGGAATTTCTCCGGGTCCACCAGCTGCTCCAGCACGAAGGCGACGGTTTTCGCGTCGTCCCTCAGCTCGAGCACCGAATCGGGGATCCGCCAGAGCTCGGCGAACTTGCGGTTGAAGCTCAGGATGCGGCCGGCCAGGTCCACCACAAGGATGCCGTCGGCCGTGGACTCGAACGTCGCGTTCAAGAGAGAGAGCGTCTCGCGCAGGTTCTGCTCCGTCCGCTGTCGCTCGGTGATGTCGCGGTACGTGACGACGATGGCGCCGATGGCCGGGTTGTCGAGCCGATTCACCCCAACCGCCTCGAGGCGGCGCCACGTCCCGTCCTTGTGGAGCGCCCGGAGCTCCGTCTTCACGAGATGGCCCGGCTTCTGCATCAGCTCGCCGAACAGCTCGAGCGCGGCGGTGCGGTCGTCCGGGTGGATGAGCTCGAACACGTTCCGGCCTACGTTCTCCGTGGATCCGTAGCCCAGCACCGGCTGCGTCGACTGGCTCGCGTACAGCACCTCGCCGTCGGGTCCCAGCAGCGTGATGACATCGCTCGAGTGCTCGACCAGCTGGCGGAAGCGTTGCTCGCTCGCGCGGAGCGCTTCGGCGGCCCGGCGTCGCTCGGTCACGTCGCGGGCCACCCACACCACCTGGTCGGGGCCGAGCGGGGAGATCGCCGCCGCGAACCAGACCTCCTGCCCGCCGATCGGCAGCGCGTACTCGTAGTACACGGTTTCGCGGCGCTCGAGGGCGCTGCGAATCTGCGCGAGGTACTCCTCCGCGAGGGCTGGTTCGAACACTTCGTGCAGGGTGCGTCCGAGCAGCTCCGGCGCGGGACGGTAGAGCAGGGCGGCGTTGGTCGGGGCGATCTTCAGGTACCGACCCGTCACATCCAGCACGAGAATGACATCGCTCATCGCGGCGAACAGCGCCTCGAGCTCGGCGGCAGCGTCTTGATGGCGGGAGACAGCCGGCTTCGCGGTTTTCATTTCGGGGACCAAATACTCACCCGGACGGGGCGGGAAGCAACGGGCTGGCGTGCCCTGTGAGCCGGGTCACGCCAGCCTCGTTCCTTTACGCCGCAGGGCGGCGCGGTGGCGGTGGCTCGTTCAACACCAGCCAGTACAGGCCGAGCTGACGCACCGCTTCGACGAACTGCTGGAAGTCGACGGGTTTGCGGATGTAGCTGTTGGCCCCGAGCCCGTACCCCGAGATCAGGTCGCGCTCCTCACGCGACGAGGTCAGGATCACGACGGGCAAGAGGCGCGTGCGGTCTTCCGCGCGAATGCGTCGCAAGACTTCGAGCCCGTCCACCTTGGGAAGCTTGAGGTCGAGCAGGATGACCTCGGGTGCGATGGGGTGGCCGGCGTGCGCGCCCGTCCCGAGGAGACAGTCCAGGGCCTCGGCGCCGTCATGGGCCACGAGAACCTCGTTCTGAATGTTGTTCTTGGCGAGGGCGCGACGCGTCAGCGCCTCATCGTCGGGGTTATCTTCGACGAGCAGGATCATGCGTTGGGACGCCGCTTTCTGGGTCATGAGAGGGTGAAGTAAAAGGTGGCGCCACGGTCGACGATGGATTCGGCCCACACGCGGCCGCCGTGGCGATGGATGATGCGTTGCACCGTCGCGAGCCCGACCCCTGTTCCCGGGAATTCGGTCGCGCGATGCAACCGCTGGAATGCTCCGAAGAGCTTGGAGGCGAAGGCCATGTCGAAGCCGGCGCCGTTATCGCGCACGAAATAGGCCCGTTCACCGTTCGACGACACGACTCCGACCTCGATCCGGGCGCCGTCGCGCTTGCCCGTGAACTTCCAGGCGTTGCCCATGAGGTTCTGCAACACGACGCGCAACAGGCCGCGATCGGCGCGCGCCTCGAGGCCCGGGGCGATGACGAGGTCCACCGTGCGACCGGGATCGCTCGCGGCGAGCTCGGCCGCGAGTTCCCGCGCCAGCCCGCTCAGGTCGACGGACCCGATCACCATTTCGCTCCGGGTGACGCGAGAGAGGTTCAGCAGGTCGTCGATCAACGTGGCCATGCGTTGCGTGGCCAGGCGCACCCGCTGTAGGTGGTCACGCCCCGCGTCGTCGAGCTGAGCGGCGTAATCCTCGAGGAGGGCCTGGCTGAATCCGTCGATGCTGCGCAGTGGCGCGCGCAAGTCGTGCGACACGGAGTACGCGAAGGCGTCGAGCTCGGCGTTGGCCACCTCGAGCTGCGCGGTGTGACGCCGCAACAGCTCGTCGGTGCGCTTGCGCTCGGTCAAGTCGCGGGTCACCTTCGCGAAACCGAGCAGCTTTCCCTGGTCGTCTCGCACGGCGGTGATCACGACGTCGGCCCAAAACCGGGACCCGTCCTTCCGCACCCGCCAGTTCTCCTCCTCGAACCGGCCGTGCTCGGTGGCCGTGGCGAGCGCTCGCTCCGGGGTGCCGGCCGCGATCGCCTCCGGTGGATAGAAGGACGAGAAATGCCTGCCGACGATCTCCTCGGCGGTGTACCCCTTGATCTGCTCGGCGCCTCGGTTCCAGCTCATCACGCGGCCGGACGGATCGAGCATATAGATGGCGTAGTCCCGCACCGTGCCTACGAGTAGGCGGAACCGCTCCTCGCTGTCGCGCAGG
>DASQIB010000223.1:0-25592 GCA_035631795.1 Gemmatimonadales bacterium
CGTGCACCGCGATGTGAAGCCCGACAATATCCTGCTCTCGGGCAAGCACGCGCTGGTGACGGACTTCGGCGTGGCCAAGGCGGTCGCCCAAAGCACCGACAACTCGCCGCTCACCTCTCTGGGTGTGGCCCTGGGGACTCCCGCCTACATGGCTCCCGAGCAGGCCGCCGCCGACCCTGGCACCGACCAGCGCGCCGACATCTACGCGGTCGGCGCCCTGGCCTACGAGATGGTCGCCGGCCGGCCGCCGTTCATCGGGCCCAGCCCGTCGGCGGGGCTCGCCCAGCACGTGAGCACCCTGCCCGATCCCGTCACGAAGTACCGGCCGAACACGCCGCCGGCGCTGGACGCGCTCATCATGCGGTGCCTCGAGAAACGCCCGGCGGACCGATTCCAGTCCGCCAACGAAATCCTGGAGCAGCTCGAGCCGATGACCACGCCGAGCGGCGGCAGCGCCGCGTACACGGCCGCCTCGCTCGCCGCCGCGGAGCGGTCGCATCCCGTCAGAGTCGCGGGGCTCTTCGCGGTCGCCTCGCTCGCCGTGCTCGGCGCGGCGTACGGCCTCATGCACGAGCTGGGCTTGCCCGGCTGGGTCATGCAGGGCGTGGCCCTGCTGCTCGCCGTCGGCCTCCCGATCGTGTGGTTCACCGGAGTGATGGAGCGCCGGCGCGCACTCGCGAGCTCGAGCAGTACTGGGACGGTGGTTCCGACGGGGGGCGTGCACCGGTGGCTCACCTGGCGCAAGGCGCTCACAGGCGGCGTGATCGCGTTCGCGGGGCTCGGACTCACCACGGCCTTCTACATGGGGATGCGGGCGTTCGGTATCGGGCCGGTGGGGACGCTGGTCGCGAGTGGCGTCCTCGCCGAGCAGGATCGCCTCGTGCTCGCCGACGTCGAGAACCGCACGACCGATTCGACGCTCGGACCGTCGCTCACGGAGGCCTTGCGGGTCGATCTCGCGCAATCGCCCGTCGTCAAGCTGCTCGATGCCGCCGCCATCACCCAGGCGCTCGGCCGCATGGGACGGCCACCCAGCACGCCGCTCGATCTGGTGGTCGCGCGGGAGCTGGCGCAGCGCGAGAACGCCAAGGCGGTGGTGAAAGGCCAGATCGATCCCGTGGGCCGTGGCTACGTCGTCTCGGCCGATCTCATAAAGGCGGCAGATGGCGCCGTATTGCTCTCGCTGCGGGAGAACGCCAAGGACGATGGCGCGATCATCGAGGCGGTGGATCGCCTGTCGCGCCGGCTGCGCGAGCGCATCGGCGAGTCGCTCCGGACGATCCGGGCGAGCGAGCCACTCGACGAGGTCACGACCGCGTCGCTCGACGCGCTGCGGAAGTACTCCCAGGCGGTGAGGCTCTGGGAGGCGGGAGACGCCGTGCAGTCGATCGCGCTGCTCCGGGAGGCGACGCAGCTCGACACCGGCTTCGCCATGGCGTACCGCAAGCTCGCGGTGACGATGAGCAACAGTGGGTACACGCCCTCGCGCATCAACGCCGCGGCGACCGCTGCGTTCAATCACCGCGACCGCTTGCCTCCGATCGAGCGCGACCTGGCGATCGCCTACTATTACTGGACGGTCGACTACGACCCGGACAAGGTCACGTCCGCCTACCGGTCCGTGTTGTCGACCGATCCGGAGAATGGGATCGCGCTGAACAACTTGTCTCTCGTCTACATCCGGCAACGCCGCTGGGCGGCCGCCGAATCGCTGATCACGCAGGGCCTGGCGCTGCGCGGGTTCCAGACCGGGGCGCTGTACGTCAACGCCGTCGAGACGCGCGTCGCGCAGGGGAAGTACGCCGCGGCGGCGCAGGCGATCGATCAGTTCGCCCAGAGCCGCTCCCCGACGAATCCGTTGGTCTGGTGGATGCGCACCGGACTCGCGGCGTCGCAACGCGACTTCGATGGCTCCGAGGTGTACGCTCGGCGGCTCGCGCAACTGCAGGATGTCGGGTTCCAGGAGGGGTCGGGTGTCACGCTGCTCGGGCTCGACGAAATCCGCGGCAAACTTACCGCTGCTCAGGCCGACCTGCGCCAGACGCTCGCGGCGGCCGAGCGACGGGGGTTGCCCGGGAATTACATCGTGTACGTGATTGTGGAGGCGTTTGCCGAGATTCGCTACCGCGGCGCCACGGCCGCCGCGAGCGCCGCGGTCGAGGCTGCGCTCAAGCGGTACCCGTTCTCATCCATGCCCGCCACGGATCGGCCGTATCTGCAGCTCGCGGCTTTCTACGCCATGAGTGGCCAACCGGTTCGCGGACAGGCCCTCCTGGCCGAGTACGAGCGCGAGGTCCCGGAGAGCGTGCGGCGGGGACAGCCGGGCCGGCTCGGCGCCGCGGCAGCAATTGCGTTTTCCGAAGGACGGTTACCGGATGCCATCGCCGGATTCCGCGCCTGGTACGACGAGGACAACTGCGCCGCCTGCGGCCTGTTCGAGCTCGCACGCGCCTACGAGCGGTCGGGTCAACCCGACTCCGCGCTCGCCGTGTACGAGCGCTCGATCAACACGACCGGCATGAACCTGTTGCTCGATCAAGCCACGACCCTCGCCCCCACGTACCGTCGCCTGGGCGAGCTGTACGAGGAGCGCGGGCAGCTCGACAAGGCCCGCGACTACTACGGACGGTTTATCGACCTTTGGAAGAATGCGGATCCGGAGCTGCAGCCCTTAGTACGCGACGTTCGTCAGCGATTGGTGCGACTCACGGCTGAGGGCGCTAAGTAACTCACCCGCGACCCAGCGTCGCAGCAAACATCGCGATCAGGCCGAACGTCCCGGCGATCGTCGCCGCGAAAATCTGCCGCTTTCTGAGCGTCTGAAACGCGGCGGGTAACTGCCCGCCTTCGGGCTCGAGCCGCGCGAGCCTGGCGGCTGTAGGCACACTGATCCCCACCGCGCCGAGCGCGCCCAGGATCCCCGAGATCATCATGATGCCGAGCCAGCCGGGGACGGTGCCCACCTTCATGTACGGCTGGGCCAGGAAGATGCCCGACAGGACGACGGCGATCGCGCCCGGCCCTACGAGGATCTTCTGAACGGCGCCGATCAATCTGTAGGCGGAGAGACGCTCCGCCGCGCCGAAGCCCTTCGCGCCGACGCCCGCCACCATCGTCGCGATCCCGCCGCCTAACCAGAGAGTAAAGCCCAGGACATGCACGAGCAGCCAAAATCCACGCATTGTGGGCTCCAGGTTTGCCGTTAGCAACACAATCAACTGCTAGACGCATAGACGCACAGCGGTGAACAGCTTGAGTGAACAGGATTTCCCGTTGACTCCCCACTATTTTCCGCGGTGCGTCTGTGCGTCTAGTCTTTGCATTTCCCGCGCCTATGTGTTCTGCAGCACTTCCGGTATTTGTTGCCGGCCAGCGTACCCTGACTCTAGTTCGTGCCAATGCTCGATCCTGTCTTCACCTGCCCTCCAGCACCAGAAGATATCCCGTCCGTCGAGCTTCCCGTAGAAGTCGACGAGCCCTTCATCGAAGCCCTTGAACACGCAGCCGACCTGGTCGAGCTCGAGCAGGTAATCGTTGATCTGCTTCGCTACGTCCTCGACGCGCGCCCGGAGCGCGAGCTGGTCCGTCGATTCACCCCATTCGGGACGAGCGCCGGCGGCGACGACTTCGTATCGCGCGACCAGATCGCGCCATTGGGGGTGAAGGGATACGAGGTCGGCGACGATGCGCCGGACTAAGGGAAGAGTACGGTTGGCTTCGGCGAGGGTGAAATACTTTCGGGGCACGGAACTAATCTACCAAGTGTTGAGTGCATAGTAAGGCGCGTAGGCGCACAGGCGCGTAGCGGAGGAGAGAAGTAGCGGGATAGTCGGTACCGAACTGCGGGAAACGGATACCACTCCCAGTGTAGCCGGTGTTATCCCTTGATCCCATGCCTCCGTTTCGATCACTGAAGGTCTGGCAGCACGCGCAGCGGCTGGCCGCCGAGTGTGGCCGGGCGGCAAAACGTTTCCCAGATGTTGATCAGAAGGTCCTGGCCGGGCAATTACTTCGGGCGTCGACTAGCGTTCCACTCAATATCGCAGAAGGAAGCGCACGGAAAGGCTCAAAGGAGTTTCGTCGCTATCTGGACATTGCCCGAGGATCACTCGCTGAAGTCGAGAGCGCGTTGGACCTTGCACGAGAGCTGGAATACATCGATGCAACCGAATACGCCCGCTTGGATGCGATTGCGACAGAAACCGCTAAGACTCTTTGGGGCCTGCTACGGAAAGTCGGAGACACAGCGACGCGCTACTCTACACCCTAGCTCGTAAGAACCGCTACGCGCCTCGGTACCTGCGCGTCTTACTGCCCGTCTCAATCCTACTCCCGTACTATCACTATGCCCTGTATGAACTCCGGATGCGGGATGAATCCAATCACTTTCTTGTTTCCGTCCACGACCACTATCGTCGACCGTATATGCGTATCCTTCTCGTCCAGCCGTTCGATCTTAAAGCCTGTCAGCTCGGTGTCCCCTGTGACGACGATCGTGTCTTGCCGCGCGTGCGTCTGTGCGTTGCACGTGGTGGGATCGTGTCCCGCGGCGACGCACCCGGTCACGATATCGCGGTCCGAGATCGTGCCCAAATAGCGGCGGTCCTTGGGGTTGTCCACCACCGGCACGACCGAGATGTCCTTCATCTGCATCAACAGCGCCACCTCGGCGCTCGTGGCGCCGGCGGCGGCGACAAACGGCTCGGGGATCATAATCTCGCGAGCTAGCACCAGACCTCACTTCGTCCGTTGGGAGCGCGAGTGAACTCCCGGCTCGGCGGCTGCCCGTAAACGGGCACAGCGCCGCTTCAGCGGCAGTTGCCGAGCCGCGGCTTCAGCCACCACCAAATGTACCACCCAATGTCCGCTTCGTCTCGCCGTACCCGGCCTCCACGTATCGCCCGCCGTTTCCCACCGCGAACGTGGCCTCGCGCTCCGCCACGGCGCGGACCACGACCAGGCGCGGTGCGTCGTCGGGCCAGTCCGCGATCGCGTGCTCGGTCTGGGCGGCCATCATCACGCGGATCGCCTCGCCGTGCGCCCGAATGAGCGGAGGGACGGGAGCCTTCTTGTCGACCGGCGGCTCGTCGAACCCCGGGCCGACGTCCACGGCCACCACGAGATCGGCGGCCACGCGTCGCGCCACGGGCAGCCCCAACACCGCCCGTAGCCCCCCGTCACCCAGTCGCCGCCCGTCGATCAGCCCGGGCGGGAAATACAAAGGAAGCGCGCACGAGGCGTAGAGCGCATCGACCAGCGGTACGTCATCGCCAAGGTGAACTACAGGTGCCCCTTCAACCGGTGCCCCGAATAGTACCAGCTCGCCCGAATCCAGGTCCGTCGCCGTGATCGTGAGTGGAGTCTTCATGTCGGCGAACCGCGCGACCGGTACCAGCCGCGCGATCGTGCGCTTCAGCGGCTCAGGCTTGAACAGATGTCCGGCGAATACTCCCTTGGCCACCGACCACGCGTCCACGGCGGCGAAGTCTTTCCTCTGGAGCGCCAGCGCCGCCCCGACCACCTGGTCGTAGCTCGACCCCGCGGCAAACGCGGCCGCGATCACGGCGCCCATCGACGTGCCGACGATATGCGATGGGACGAGGTTCGCTTCGACGAGGGCCTTCCAGGCGCCGGCGTGGGCGATGGCTTTGGCGCCTCCCCCACCAAACACCGCCACTACCCTCACCGACCCACCCTATTGCGGATTGCGGATTTTGGATTGCGGATTTGAAGCCCGCCCTTCCAATCCGCAATCCGCAATCCGAAATCCGCAATTGGTCATTCCCCTGCCCCCGTCGCGTACCGCCGATCCATCACTCTCCCAGCGCGCCGTTTGGCTGCCCGATCGTATCGCCGCTTCTCGTCCGGCGTCTCGGGCGCGATCGGGGGGACTTCCGTGGGCACGCCTTTGTCGTCGAGTGCCACGTAGGTCACGTAACAGGAGTTGGTGTGTCGCTTGTCCCCGGTCAGCACGTTCTCCGCGATGATCTTGACGCCCACCTCCATCGAGGTGCGGCCCGCGAAGTTCACGCGCGCGAACGCGGTGAGAAGCTCGCCCACGTGGATCGGCTCCTTGAAGTCGACCTTGTCGACGGACACGGTGACGCAGGCTTTGCGCGCATGACGTATTGCCGACACTGCGGCCACGCGGTCGATGAGCGACAGGACCACGCCGCCGAACACGTTGCCCATGATGTTGGCGTGCTGCGGCATCATGAGCTCGGACATGACGGCTTCCGACTCGCGCGGATGTCGTGGCTGCATCAGTAGTCCACCGGTCTCAGGTAGAACTCGCCGATCGCCGTCTGGGACATCATCGCCACCGTGGGAAGCCGGCGCTTCCAGTGCGTGGAGTCGAGCCGTCCCGCCACCTTGGCCACTTCTTCGGTCGTGAACCCGCGGGCCACGACCTCCTCGGGCTTCATGCCGCGGATCAGATAATAGAGAATCCGATCCACCTTGTCGTAGCTGATGCCGTAGTCGCCCTCGGTCGTTTGCCCCGGCACGAGATCCGGCGTGGGCGGCTTGCGGAGGATCTCCTCGGGGACGCCGACGTGACGCGCGAGCGCGCGCACCTGCGTCTTGAACAGGTCACCGAGCGGGTTCACCGGTGGGGTATCGTCGGCGTGCCAGGTGAAGTAGCCGAGCAGACGCTCGGACTTGTTCCCGGTGCCGAGGGGCAGGGCTTGGTACTTCGCGGAGAGATCGAACAGCACGATCATCCGCTCGCGCGCCATCACGTTGCCGCGGCGCGTCGGGTCGGCGTCTCCCACCTGCGCCAGGTAGCCGTCCACCGCCGCACTGATGTCGACCGTGAGCGACTCGATGCCGAGCTTGTCGATCACGAGCTGGGCGTGCTCGAGGCTTTCGGGGGATGACGTCCGGTACGGCATCCGGACACC
Source organism: Gemmatimonadales bacterium (assembly GCA_035631795.1). Taxonomy (GTDB): domain Bacteria; phylum Gemmatimonadota; class Gemmatimonadetes; order Gemmatimonadales; family GWC2-71-9; genus AG41. The sequence goes on from DASQIB010000223.1 coordinate 6,903, forward strand.
GATGACGTTCTCCTTCCCGAGCGCCTCGACGGCCAAGAACGCCGTTAGCGACGAGTCCACGCCGCCCGAGAGCGCCACGATCCCCTTGGTGAAGCCGCGACGCCGCACGACCTCGTCCTTGAGGAAGCTGACGAGCCACCGGCGCGCCAGGTCAGTGTCTATGGCGAGAGGGTCTCCTTCCTCCACCCCTTTCCCGACCACGTGAATCTGAGAAACGGGGAGAGGGGAGAGGGGAGAGGTACCATTCGTTGCGGGGTCAAACCTCACGGGCGCCGGCCGGCGCTCGGGGCGTCCCTCTCCCCTCTCCCCTCTCCCCAGGCTTTTAATGAGATGCGGCAGATTGACCTCGAGGTCCGCGAGGAGCGGCGATTCCGCACGGGCTCTGGTGAGCTGGTCGAAATCGGCATCGTACGTCAGCACCGCTTCCTCGAACAGCGGCCCGCGCAGCACGATGTCGCCCGATGGGTTGATGATCACCGAGGCACCGGGGAATCCCTTGCCCCCCTCGAATCCGACCAGATTCGCGAGGGCGACCCACACGCCATGCTCGTCCGCGATCCCGCGCACGATCCGCTCCCACCGCACCACGCTGGTCGGCAGCCGCATGCCTTCCTCGTCCATCCCCGTGCCGCGCGCCGGCGACGCACTCGGCACGATCACGAGCTGCGCGCCCTGCAGCGCGACGATCGTCCCGCTCACCGAGTGCCACGCGTCCTCGCAGATCAGGATCGCGGCCTTGCCCCAGCGGGTGTCGAACGCGCGGATGTCCCGGCCGCGTTCCACGAACCGCTCCTCGTCGAAGACGCCGTAGGTGGGGAGAAAGACTTTACGATGGACGTGCTTGATGCCGGGTGAGGCGTTCCCGGATAAGGCGTTGCCGAGAGAGGCGTACAGGCACGAGTTGTAGTAGCGGTTCTGGAACACCTCGTAGAAACCGACGGCAACATCCACCGGCGGAGCCTCGGCGGCTTCGTGGGCGAGCGTGAGATCCCGGAATAGCGTCCCCGCCGTCACCGCGACGTCCCGCACGCCGCCTTCCACGAAGTAGCCTGACGTTGCGGTCTCGGGGAAGATCACGAGATCGATCGGTGGCTGGAGCGACGCGAGCTGCGCCAGCACACCGCCGATCTTCTCCAGATTGGCGGCGTAGTCGCCCTTCTTGGGGCGGAGCTGGGCGATGGCGAGACGGGGCATGCAGAAAAGATAGTGCTAGAAGTCGGTAGAGGACGGTAGAGGTCGGAAGAGGTGTGCTCGTTCAACTTCTACCGCCCTCTACGACCTCTACCGACCTCTACCGACCTCTACCTCTACCGCCCAATTACAAACCATACTCCCGCCCCGACGAGTACCAGCTCGATAATCGCGACAAACACTCGCTCCGGCAGCCGGTCGACAATCCGCTTCCCGACGTATGATCCCACGATCATGATCGGTCCGAGGGCGAGTCCGGCGATCACCGCGCGTCCCGTGAGAATCGCCATGCCTGTGTACGCGCCGAGCTTCACCACGTGCATCACGACCGTGGCGAGCGCCTCGGTACCGATGTACGCGCCCTTCACGAGTCCATAGGCCAGAAAGAAGGGCGCCATGAGGGGCCCGACGCTGCCGGTGAGCGCGGAGATGAAGCTGAACAACGCGCCGAGCCCGGCGAACGCTCGCGCGCTCGGGTGCCACACTTTTGCGCCCGGCAGGTGTCGCCATACCACCATCAGCAACAGGAACGCGCCAATCACCCGTTTCAGGGCGCCGAGCGGTGCGGTGGCAAACAGTACCCCGCCGAGCAGCGCGAGCGGCACGGCGCCGAGTGAGAACCACGCCACGACCGGCAGCGCCATTTCGCGCCGGTTGAACCACACTCGGCTGCCGTTCCCCACGAGCTGCGCCACCGTGAGAATCGGGATGGCATCGCGTACGCCGAACACGGCGACGAGCGCGGGCAGGAGCACCGCGGCGCCGCCAAATCCCGCGACGGCGGCGAGTGTGCTCGCGACGAATGCCGCTGCCCCGAGAAGTATCCATTGCATGGCGGTATCCTCTACCGACCTCTACCGTCCTCTACCGCCCAGCTTGGCGCGTACACTCCCACCAGCACCGCCACCGCCTCTACGATGAGCATCGGTTGCGCGACGGCCGTCCCGACGAACAGCGCGCCGTATACGGCGAACAACGCGAGCGGCACCCAGGGGTAGAGGGGCACGTTGAACGGAGCCGGTGGGTCACGGCGTCGAAGGCGAAACAGTGCCAGGACGGCCCAGCCGTCGATCACGAGGATCCACACGATGGCGAGACCGATCAGCCACTCGAATGTGCCGGTGGTGGCAAGCGCAATGGCCACCGCCCCGACCAGCAGCATAGCCACCCAGGGCGTGCCGCCTGGGTTCACGTCGGCGAGGAGCGCGGGCGCGAGGCGATCTCGAGCGAGCCCGAAGAGCACGCGCGGGGTGACGAAGACGTTTCCGTTGAGCGATGCCAGGACCACGAGCAGGGCCAGCGCCGCGACGACCGCTCCGCCACTTGCGCCGAGGATCGCGGTGGCCACGTCCGCGGCCACGAGCTTGGATGTCGCGATCTGCTCGATGGGAAGCACCTGGAGGAACGCGGCGTTCAACAGCAGGTAGAGCGTGGCCACGATGGCCAGCCCGCCGAGGAACAGGCGCGGCAGCGTGCGACCGGGGTCTACCACCTCTTCGGCGATCTTGGCGAGGTCCGGGTAGCCGTAATACGTCCAGATCACCGCGGGCGACGCCGCCGCGAGCGGGCCCCACACCGCCCAGCCGTGCGGCGCCTGGGCGAGGGCGCCGTGCCAGCCCGCTCCCGTCCCGCGCGCGAACGCGATGACAACGACGCCGCCGAGCGCCAGGACCTTTGCCGCGGTGACGACGTTCTGCACCCAGCGCCCCGACTGCACGCCCAACAGGTTGATCGCGGTGAAGAGTGCCACGAACCCCGCGCCCACCGCCTGCGCCAGCCCGGGCGACCAGCCGGCCAAGCGGACAAGAAACTCTCCCGCGGCCACGCCGATCGCGGCGATCGCGGCGCCATTGATGGCGAGACTCTCCATCACGCCGACGACGAAGGCGCCGCGCCGCCCGAACGCCTCGCGGATGTACACATACTTGCCGCCGGCACGCGGCAATCGCGTGGTGAGCTCCGCGAAACAAAGCGCGCCGAGCAGCGCGAGGCCCGCGCCGAGGATCCAGGCGACGAACGTGAGGCCCGGCCGGCCGAGTCGCGCGGCAACCAGACCAGGCGTCCGGAAAATGCCGGACCCCACCGTGATGCCGACGACCATCGCGAGGCCGTCCACGAGACGGAGAGACTGCTTGAGCTCGGTCATGAGGACCCGAGAATGTGCCATGAAAAGCGAAGGGGCGCAGCGACCCGCGCCCCTTCGGTTACGTCGACTGGATCGGGTTACGGCCGGCGATGTCCTCCGCCCCCGCCGCCCCCGCCTGAATGTCCGCCGCCACCACCACCCCCGCCACCTCCGCTGCTGCGCCGCCCCCCACCTCCGCCCCCGCCGCCACCGCCCCCACCACTGCCGCGATTCGACGGCCGCGAGGACATGCCGCGGTCACTGCCACCGCCGCGGGGAGCGCTCGACATACCGGGGTCCCGGCTGCCACCGCGCCGGTCGGGCTCGCGAACCGCGGGTGCTGAGCGGTCCGACGGCCGGTCGTTGCGGTCTCCGATCGAGCGGCCCCGATCGCGCCCCTCGATGGAGCTCTCACCGTCGAAGCCGCTACGCCGTCCGCCTTCGCGCACGAAGCTGCGCTGGGTAGCCTGTGGCGAGCGGAAGCGCGGAACGTTCTGATTGAACGCCACGTTCGTGCCCACCCGACTCCGGTAGTACAGGGGCGATCCAGTGTTTCCCGGCCGCAACCGGTTCACGAAGAACCCGCCGCCGTGCAGGTAGGGCTGATTGACGTACGGGCGGTAGAAGAACGGCCGGTAGATGTACGGCCGGAAACCGAAGCCGAACGCAAAGCTGTATCGGTACGGCGAGTAAAAGAACGGGTAGCTGCAGACGAACGGGTCGAAGAAGAAGGGATCGTAGCAGGTGCTGTAAAAGCCGTAACCGTAGCCGTAGCGGTACGGCCAGCCCCAGCCGAATCCCACGTACGTCGAGGGATAGTAGTCGTCATAGTACGCACGCTGAGACTCGACCGTATAGGTCACAACGTCATAGTCGAAGTGACCGTCGGGGACCATGCGCTGCACCATGTCGAGCAACGCCGCTTCCTTGTCATCCTCCGCGTTGCGCGCATCGAGCACGCGGTAATCCCAATGATCGCCGCGCACGAACTCGTCGAACTTGAAGGGCGCGACGGACCTGGCGACGAAGACGATGCCCGAGCCCTGACGGTCATCCACGTAGAACGCCTCGCGATCTCCGCGACCGCGCACCTCGATGGTCTCGTGCCCCCGCACGAAGTCGTCGTCCGTTGGATCGAGCGGGAAGAGCACACGCACGCGCCCGTCAGCGTCGGCGCGGAGCACGACGACATAGCCGTCTTCGGCGAGCCGGACGTTCACCCGGGCTTTGTCGCCGCGTCGGAAATTGTTGTCATTGTTCAGCCAGACTTTGACAGGGGGATCATCGCTTCGGACGGCCGCGACCGCTGCCTTGGGAGCCGGTGAGCCGACGAGTGTAACGAGTAGGGCGAGCATCATAGGGCTATCCTCTATATACCCTCAACTTAGGCAACCGATCAAGAAGCATGCCGGTTCCTGTTCGACGTTCTGAGCCCATGCAAGGTTAACAGCCGCGCCGCTTTGACCCACCTGGGAGACAAACATGTCTCCTATCGGGACAAACCGAGGCGCAGGTACACGGCGCCTCCCATCGGCGCCCGGGAGCCGTACAGGCCCTCGAGGCTGCTCGGAACGAAGCTCACGGCTCCTCGACCACCCAGCCCCAGGTCCATGCCGGCGGGCCGCGCCAGTACTCTCACGTACCCTCCACCCACGGCGCCGACGTCGTACGTCAGTGTCGCGGGAACACCCGGAACGGCGAGGTCCTCCGCACGCTTGCGCACCCACTCGACCCGCCCGAATACCGTGTTTGTCCCATCGAGATCGAGGGTCGTCTCGACCAGCGCGCTCGGCAATGTCTGGCCTGCGCCGCCGATGATCGCGTTCGCGCCAAGGATCACGGCCGCCGACCATTGCCCGCGCGCGCCCCGTCGTTCGCTGAAGAGCGCCGATGCGCCGAAGCGATGCAGCGCTTCAGCGGGGTCCAATGCCTCGGGGCTCGCCAGGTAACCGTACCAGACCGCCAGACTCCAGTGGGCGCTCGGGTTCACGGTCACGCGTGTGGAGTATGAGTCCAGTCGGCGACCGGCGTAGTCGAAATCGGTCCGATTCTCGTCCGGCTCGCGTCCGTTGAACCACGACCCTTCGAGCTTCACTATCCGGGTGAAGAGCCCCGCTGTAATGACGCCGTAGGTGATGTGGGTGGCGTCCTGCCAGTGGTGGCCGAGAGGCGCGAAAGGGTCGGCCGCCGCGGATGGGCGGTGCGGGAACGCCACCGGCCCGAGCGCAGGCTCGCCGACGGGCGCGAGGTAGAGAGAGAACGCGGCGTCGCGGGACACTGGTCGTTCGTACAGGGCCGCGAGCTCGACGAACAGGTCGTGGGGATGCTGGCGATCGTGCAGCGGAGCGCCACCGTAGGATTCGCCTGACTGGAGCAGCAAGGGATAGCCTCGGCTCCCCAGGGTCCAGGGCTCGGTGGAGAGCATCGCTCGCAGCGCCACGCGTCCCGCACCCAGATTCCGACGGGCGGCGAGCATGCCCCAGTCGACCGCGGCTAGTCGATCGGCGCCTCGCGCGCCGCCCTGGCTGTCGTAGAGCGCGAACGCCGCGCCATGGAGCATGAGGGTCCAGGCGCCGGCCTGGTAATGCGCGGCGTGCATGGGGCTCGCATCGGGAAGCCACGAGGTGCCCGAGCCTGCTCGTGAGTCGGAGATGCCGAGTACGCCGGCAGAGGGCATCGGCATATCCATCGGCATTTGGGCAGCGGCCGGCGTGCCGAGCGCCAGCACGACGAGCGCGGTGCGCAACGTTGAAGCATGCATTGTGAAATCTCCTAGTCAGCGGTCGAACGATTCTCTCGAGCGACGCGAACTAGGCTTGTGGAGGCGGAGCGAGTGGTGGTGCGAGGAAGGAGGTGTACTCATGGACCCGGTCCCGAGACACCGGACCGTCGGGGGCCGTAAGACCGAGAACGGAGGAGCTCAGCGCGACGACTGCAGGACTCGCCGCCGGACACGCCCCGCCGGAGAGACATCCAGGCCCCTGTTCGGTGTGGCATGCTCCGGGGTTCGTGGGGGCCGCGACGTATTGCGCAGCCGGGCTGTCGACGCTCGACGCCCTGTGCGATGGGTGACTATGCATACCGCAGGGCGTTGTCGCCTGCGCGAGCAGGCTCACACACATCGGTAAGCCGGACGTGGCCGCGGTCAACGCAAGCGCGGTCGCGGCCGCGAGCATCCGAACGGAGAATCGAGCCATTTGCACAATCTACCACCGATCCGGCTTCCCGGCGTCCGGCACGAACAGGCTCCGCCCAAAGCGCGACTTGCCGAATTGTCCGATGCGCTTCTGGGTGTCGGGCGAGACCATGAAATCCGCGAACGCTTTGCCGCCGGTCACGTTGATTCGAGGGGCGTTCCTGGGATTGAGCTCGAGCACATGATAGACGTTGTAGAACAGCGAGTCGCCCTCGACCATGGGGACGAGCTGCACCTTATCGCGCCACGCGAGGTAGGTGGCGCGATCGGTGAGGGTGTAGGCGCGCTTCTCGTCGGCGAGCTGGAGCGTGGCGCCCATGCCCTGCCCCGACTCCACGTACCACGCCGCGCGCGGAGGGCTCGGCAAATTCCCGTCCTTCCACAGGGCCAGCTCGCGTTGATGCGTGCCGGACTGATCGCCGCGCGACACGAACGTCGCGCCGCTCGCCGCGAGCTTTCGGAACGCGGCCACGGCGTTGGTCATTCCATGCAGCCCCGCTCCGTCGCTCGCGGGCCCGACGATCAGAAACTCGTTGTGCATCACCAGCCGCCGGCGCACGAAGTAGCCCGAATCGACATACGCCCGCTCGGCCTCCGGCGCATGGGACAGTACCACGTCCGCATCGCCCCGGCGCGCCATGGCGAGCGCCTGCCCGCTGCCGACGGCGATGACTTTGACGCGATACCCGGTGCGCTGCTCGAAGACGGGGAGCAGCGAATCGAGCAGCCCCGCGTCGCGTGTGGAGGTGGTGGTGGCGAGAATGATGTCCTTCGACTGCGTGGTGGAGGATGGTGGAGGATGGTGGAGGGTGGTGGAGGAGAGCAGAGCCAAAGCCAGGAGCGGGGCGGTCCTCCCCCAACCTCCACTAACCTCCCCCAACGTCCCCAACCTCCCGCTCACCAGCGCACCTGCATCTGCACGAGCACACGGTTGTTGCTCACGGCCGCACGTTCCTCGACGAAGATCGCATAGCTCGCTTGCAGCTTGAGATCGTCGCCCTTGAACAGGTACTGAGCGCCCGCCGTGTATCCGGTCACGCGATCACGCCGAACGCGCGTCGAGTCGATCTGTTCCACCCGTCCCACGACCTGCACGGGCTCGTGCGGCAAGCGATACGCGCCGAGCGCGTACCATCCCTCGAGCCGATCGTGCGCCGCGAACGAGTCCCGTCGGAGATACTCGGAGCGGAGCGTCCACGGACCGCGGCGCGCGTACACGTCCGCGTCGATCCAGGTGCTGTCGGGATATCCGGCCGCCGCGCCTCCGAGCTCGACGCCGGCCGCCGGCGCGAGCACGGCACGGCCTACCACCAGCATCTTGCGGTCGGGATTCGACGCGTGATTGGGCCCTTCGCCGTCGAATACGCCGAGACGGACAGACAGCACGCGATCCGGTCGCCACTCCGCGGCGGCGCCGATATCACGGTTGGGAGCGAGGTCGCCGACGACGATGGAGCGATCGGCGAGCTCGAGGGTGCTCGAGCCGAGCAGCGCCTCGAGCGAGAACGGCACCTTGAACTGACCCACGAGCCCGCCCCAATGGCCGCCCTGCAGGGCGATGTAGAGATCCGTGCCGGTCACGGTCGCGGGGGAACCGTTGGTCCCGAGATTGCGCAGCTCCACTTGCACCCGGTAGCTCGCCCACGGCGTGATGTCGCCCTGAACGGCGACACGCGCGCGTCGCAGGAAAAAGAGCGCGGAGTCGCCCACGGACTCGAATCGAGGCTGAACGTACCCGGTAACTCGAGGCGCGGGCGTCGCGGCCGGCGGTGTCTGAGCCGCGAGGCAGGAGACCATCGCACTGATGGTGACGACCGCGACGAAGATGGCCGAGCACACCGGCGACCGTCCTTGTGAGACTCATGGTATAGGGGAGCCGACGAACGGCTGAACCTACCCCAGCGTCATTCGATAGGCAATGAGGTGCCTATCGGCGCATCAGCTTTCGAAATGCGACGTCGCTCAGGCGCAGCGATTCGCGTCGCCACTGGTCGAACAGCTTCACGAGCCGCCGCGCGGCGGGCGTGAGCCCGGATCCGCCGCGGCTCGCGCCGCCGCGCCGGGTGGCGAGCACCTTGGCACCGAGCACGCGCTCCATCTCGCGAATCCGGTTCAAGCAGGTGCGGTAGCTCCACCCGACCTCCTGCCCGGCCGCCCGGATGGTGCCGGTGCGTTCGACCGCCTCGAGAAAGCGCAGGTAGCGCGGGCCCATCAGGAAGGCTCCATCCCAGTTGAGCCACAGCTTGTGATGCGGCTTCAAGTGGGCGCGGAGCGTGGGACGGCGAGGACCTCGGGGTGGAGCCATACCGGCCGTGGAAGGCTAGATTATGCGCGGAAAGCTATCGTCGATCGTTCCCGTGAGCCAACTGCTCGACGCCATCGCGGGCGTCCCCAACGCCTGCGAGCCCCTCCCCGGGATCGTCACCGGAGGCCAACCCGCACCCGCGCACCTCGCCGCCCTGAAGCAAGCGGGATGCGCGGTCGTGATCGACATTCGCGAGCCGATGGAGCCGCAGCCGTACCGGACACCGGATGCGGTCGTCGCAGCCGGACTCGAGTACCGCCGCATTCCCGTGGGCCACGGCAAGGTGAGCGACACGACCTTCGCCCAGATGAGCGACGCGTTGCGCGAGCTCGCCGGCAAACGATCCGTCTTCATTTATTGCGCGAGCGGGAATCGCGTCGGGGGAAGCCTGCTCCCCTACCTGATGTTGGACCGGGGGCTGGACGAGGAATCGGCCGTCGAACAAGCGCTGCGGGTGGGCCTGCGGAGCGCGGAGCTGATGGAGCAGGCCCTCGAGTACGTGCGGAGCAAACAGGGAAACTAGGAGCTCGGACCCTCAGGGCTGGCGATGCCAGTACATCCGCATCTCGCCGATCTTGCCGTCTTTGGTCTCACAAAAGATCGCGCCGCGCGCGTCGACCCATTCGCCGGTGCGGCGGCGCCGATACGTACAACGAAACTCGGTCGCGAACCAGGGGCCGGCGATGTAAATCTCCCCGGCCTTGAACGTCACCTCCGCCTGATTGGCGGGCACGTCGCGCCAATAGGCGCGGATCGCCTCGAGGCCAACGCTGGGTTGACTGAAGGGAGTTTCGCGGAACACGGCGTCGGGAGCGAATACGGATGCGATTTCGTCGACGGCGCCGCTTTCCCATCCGCGGCCAAATGTTTCCAGGAGTTCACGATAGGCCTGTTGCATCGGGCCAATATATGCCAATCCGGAACCCCGGGTTGGGACGTATGGTACACGAAGGCGAATCTGTCACCCTACCGTACACAGGAGGATGGACGATGTTGAAGCGCATCCTCGCCACCACGTCCGTATTGGCTCTGTGCGCGCTGCCGCTCGCGGCGCAGGGTCATGCGGCGACGGCGGGCAACGAAATGACGATCACCGGCCAGGTGGTCGACTTGAACTGCAACACGACGAATGGCGCGTCCGGCGCGGCCCACAAGGCGTGCGCGGAGGCGTGCGCCAAGGCGGGCGTGCCCCTCGGCATTCTCGCGAGCGACGGCACGATTTACCTGCCGGTGAGCTCGAAGCCCGGCGATCCGCAGAACTCGAAGCTCGAGCCGTTCGCGGAGGGCAAGGTGAAGGTGACGGGCATGCATCGCATGGTGAGCGGGCTGCACACGATCGAGATCAAGACGATCGCTGCCGCGACCTGATGCGCCGTGCGCTGGGGGCAGGCGCCGTCTTGCTGGCGGCGCTGGCCAGCTGCCGCGCGCCGGCGTCTCCCCCCAGCGGCTTCACCCTCCTGTTTCTCGGTCGCTCGCCGGCCGCTTCGCTCGACGGCCGCTCGTGGGCACCTGATCCTGATAAGAGCCGTATCGTCGCGTTCGACGGGACATTGCACGTCGTGCGCGAGCTCACGAATCCGCGCCTCGCTACGCCGATGGCCGTGGCAGCGCTCGGCGGCGGGCGGCTGCTCGTGACCGAGCGCACCGGGGAGGGCGTCGTGCTCGATACCGCGGGCACGGTGGTGCGCGAGTGGGACAGCCCGGACGTCGCCTCGTTGTACGCCGCGGGTGGCGGGCCTCGCGTGGTCGCAACTCGCTCCCCGTACTACGTGCCCCAGGTAGCTACGCCCGAGGCCGACACCGCACCGTTGATTCGCGTCCTGGACTCGCTCGGCCACGTGACCGGTGGACTCGCGGTGATCCGTCAACCTGCCCTCCCGATCCTCACCGACCTCGTGAACGCGGGCGCCGTGGCGACGGGTGGGGGGGGAGGCGCCGTGTACTACGCGCCTTTGGTGCGCGATGAGATCCGCAAGTACACGAGCGGTGGCCAGCTTTCCTGGATGGTCAAGCGAGGCCTATACCCGAGTGAGGCCGATCCGGTCTTTCTGCCCGCCAAGGGAAGCACGCTCCGTGTGCGCAACGCCTTGGTGAGTGTCGCGCTCGCGCTCGGACCGGACGGCCGGCTGTACGCGCTTGGAGGGGACGACTCGGGGGCGACCAGGCTCCGCGTGGACGTGGTCGACACGGCGACGGGCACGATCGTCGCCACGCGCCATCTCGGGCCGCGCGAAAACGCCGTGGCGCTCGATCCAACAGGCCGGCTCGTCACGTTCGACGGGGACTCCGCGCTGGAGGCCATGGGCACCGGGGGAGGGACCGGGAACGAGCGGGAGCGTTTTGCACCGGCGTTCGCGCTCCCGGACCTGCATGGCGATACGGTCTCGCAGGCTCGATTCGCCGGTAAAGTGACGCTCGTGAACTTCTGGGCCTCGTGGTGCGACCCCTGCCGGGAGGAATTCCCTCTCATGGCCCAGCTGTATCGCGAGTTCGGCCGGGCGGACTTCGAGATCGCCGCGATTTCAGACGACGTGGACCACGGCAAGATGCTCGCCTTCGTGGCGCAGTATCACCCGCCGTTTCCTATTCTGGTGGGGGGCGGTCGGATGAAGGGGACGTACCATTACCGGGGGCTGCCGTATTCCGTGCTGCTCGATCGCCACGGTCGGATTGTGGAGCGCATCTTCGGGTTCGGCGGTCCGGAGGAGTTCCGCGAGCTGCATGAGACTATTGCAAAGGAGGTTCGCGTTCCCTACCGTTGAACAGTGATCGCACAGGCCCGTTCGCGCACGCCGCTCCGAATCCTCATCGACACCGATCCCGGTATCGACGACACGATGGCCCTCCTCTTGGCCCTCGCGTCGCCGGAGCTGGATGTGCGCGGCATCTCCGTCTCCTACGGCAATACCGTCGTGGAGAATGCGTACCGCAACACTGTCGAGATCATGCGCCGTGCGCACAAGCGCATCACGCTGGGCGTGGGGGCCCGCCGCCCGCTCAAGCGACCCCTGGTGGTCGCGGCCGAAACGCACGGCGAATCCGGACTCGGCTATGCGGAGGTTCCCCCGGCGGGAGTCATCCTCGATTTCGTGAAGTCGCTCGATCGCCTGCTGGCCGACCAGCCGCAGCCGGTCACGCTCGTGACGCTCGGCCCGGTCACGAGCCTCGCCCTCGCGCTGCGCCGCGATCCGGAGCTGGTGCGCGGCAAGGTGGGGCGCCACATCGCGATGATCGGCAACGTGGCTGAACGCGGCAATACGACCCGCTATTCGGAGTTCAACGCCTGGTGCGATCCGGAAGCACTGGACGAGGTGCTACGCGCCGGTCTCCCGACGGAGATCGTCGGCCTGGACGTCACGCGACAGATGGTGCTCGTCCCGAACGAGCTGACGCGCCTGACCCATTCGGGCGCGCCACAGGCCCAGTGGCTACACGACGCGCTGCGCTTCTACATCGAGTTCCACCAGCGCGAAGAGGGGTTGGATGGCTGCATCGTGAACGACGTGCTGCCGATCGCCGCCCTGGTGAAGCCGGGCGCACTCGGGTTCGACGAGCGCCGCCTGGTCGTGGACCTGGAGGACGGCGAGCATCGCGGGCACACCCGCGTCGATCCGGCGGGAACGCCCGTCAAGGTCGCCACCCACGTGGACCTCGCGGTCGTCCGGCCGCTTCTGTCGGAGCGAGTGTTCCGCTGGGCGGTTCGGAAGGCTCCCACGCCGATCGAGCGGGAAGAAGCCTCGGTATGACGTCGATGCCGCGCAAAGTCGCGGTCATCGGCGGTGGGGATATCGGTTGTGGCTGGGCGGCCCTCTGCGCCTCCGCTGGATGGCCGGTGACCCTATTCGACGCCAGCGCGCGGGGCCTCGAGCGGGCCGCCGCAGACGTGCCGCGCAGGACACGCGCGCTGGTGGCGCTCGGGCGGGCGACGCAGGGAATCGTCGAGCGGGGGCTCCTCGAATTCGAGCAGGCGCGGAGCCTGCTGCAGGCGGTCAAGGATGCCGATTGGATCATCGAGGCGATCCCCGAAGACCTGATCGCCAAGCAGAAGCTGTTCGACTCGATCGAGCAGGTCGCGGCGCCGGATGCCTTGCTCTCAAGCTCCTCGAGTGGACTGCTGCCGAACGACGTGTTCGGGCGCTGCCGGCGCCAGGACCGCTGCATCGTCACCCACCCGCTCAATCCGCCGGAGCTGATCCCCCTCATCGAAGTCGTGCCGGGCACCCGCACGTCCCCCGCGACGCTCGCTCGGACGCAGGAGTACCTCCGCGCACTCGGCCGCATCCCCATCGTCCTCAACAAGCCGATCCCGGGGTACGTGGCGGGGCGCATCGCCGCGGCGGTGTGGCGCGAGTGTATCGATCTGGTCCTGCAAGGCGTGATCGACGTAGACCAGCTGGACCGCGCGGTGTCGCTCGGGCCGGCGCTCGGCTGGGCCGCCGCGGGACCGCTGCTCACGTACCACCTCGCCGCGGGCGATGGGGGCGTGACGCTCTTCCTGCAGCAGCTGCTCGCCAGCTTCGAGACCTGGTGGGCGCAGCTGGCCACGTGGCAGCGGCTCGACCCGGAGCAGCAGCGCGCGCTCATCCACAGCATCGAGCGCGCCTACAAAGGAAAGGTCACCGAGCTCCGCCAAGCGCGAGACCGGCGGTTGGACGGCATCCTTCGAGCCCTCGAGCAGGCCCGCACCGCCTAGGCTATTTGCGGTCCGCCCGAACCATCAGGATGGGAATAGTCGTTTGATGTCGTAATGCTGTCGCAGTACTGCCCTTTACCAAATCCTCCAGCAGGCGGTGGCCGTGCGTGGCCATCGCGATCAGGTCGCAGTTCTCGCGCTGCGCGGCGGCCGCGATTTCTTTGGCGGGGTCTCCAGCCGCCAGCACGGCATCGACCTTGTAGCCTTCCGCCTCGAAACGGGCGGAGATGTTCTCCAAGTACACCCGGTCTTCGCGCATTTCCTCGGATTCCCGGAGGTCGAGCTCTTTGATGTTGCGGGCCACCCAGCCGTCCGCGACATGGATGAATACGATCTCGCAGCCGAGCCGCTTCGCCAGTGTGCGAATGTGCGCGAGGATGGTCTCGTCCGCGGGGGAGTGTTCGAGGGGGACGAGGATGCGGCGGTACATCAGCCGACCCAGCTCCGGAACGTCTGGACCAGGAGCCAGACGTTGAACGCCGCGATGGCGAACGCCACGCCGTACGCCAGTGTCTTGAGCCACGCCGGGTTCGCGAACTCGCCCATCTTGGCCCGATCCGAGGTGAACAGAACGAGCGGGAACACCGCGAAGGACAGCTGGAGACTGAGGATCACCTGACTCAGGATCAAGAGCCGCGCGGTCCCGCTCTCACCGGAAAAGATAGCGGTGAGGGCGGCCGGGACAATCGCGATCAGGCGGGTGATGAGACGCCGCAGCCACGGACGGATCCGGATGTTCAGGAACCCTTCCATGACGATCTGTCCGGCGAGCGTACCGGTCAGGGTCGAGTTCTGACCGGAGGCGAGCAACGCGAGCGCAAAGACGGCGCTCGCGCCGGCGACGCCGAGCAGGGGGGTCAGCAGCTGATACGCGTCCTGGATCTCGGCGACCCCGGTGTGCCCCGAGCGGTGGAACGTGGCCGCCGCCACCACGAGGATGGCGGCGTTGATGAACAACGCGAAGCTCAGGGCCACGGTCGAGTCGAAGAACGCGAACTTGACCGCGGTCCGCTTTCCCTCCGACGTCTCCTCGTACGCCCTCGTTTGCACAACGGACGAGTGGAGATACAGGTTGTGGGGCATGACGGTGGCACCGAGGATCCCGATCGCGATGTACAGCTTGTCGCGGTCGGCAAGGATCGACGCGCTCGGCACAAACCCCGACGCGACCGCTCCGAGGTCCGGGCGCGAGATGATGATCTCGAACAGGAAGCAGCCGGCGATCGTCGCGATCAGGGCGACGACCAGCGCCTCGAGCAAACGGAACCCCTTGTGCTGGAGGAACAGCACGAGCAGGACGTCGAGGGCGGTGATCGCGATCCCCAACGGCAGCGGGATGCCGAACAGGAGATTCAGAGCGATCGCGGACCCGATCACCTCCGCCAGGTCGCATGCCGCGATGGCGATCTCGCAGATGACCCAGAGGAAAAATGACGTCGGCCGTGAGTAGTGGTCGCGACACGCCTGTGCCAGGTCGCGTCCCGTGACGATGCCGAGCTTGGACGCGAGTCCTTGAAGGAGGATCGCCACCAGGTTCGAGAGGAGAATGACCGAGAGGAGCGTGTAACCGAAGCGGGAGCCGCCCGCGAGATCCGTCGCCCAGTTCCCGGGGTCCATGTAGCCCACGGCCACGAGGTACCCGGGGCCGGCGAACGCGAGCGCCTTGCGCCACCACCCGCCGGGTCGAACGGGGACAGTGCGGTAGACCTCGGCGAGGCTCGGGGCGATGCGCGGGCGACGCCACCCCGACTCTGGCTCAAGCAGCGGGACGGCCATGATCCTCCACCGGCACCTCGCGGCACCACAACAGTTGCGCCAGGTCGCGTCCGACGATGCGTGGATCGCCCGACGGTACGAGCGAGACGGCGGTCGGCCCGTTGAACGGCTGCCGGTCGCTCACGACGATCAGGACGCCCGGCGTGAGCCCCTGCTCCGCCAGGTAGCGGAGCCGGGCGGCATCCTGTGTGCCCACCTGCCGGAGCTCGAGCTTGGCGCCTACCGGGGCATCGGACAGGGGCATGAGCTCCGCCTCCTCGATCTCACCCGCGGCCGTCGGGATCGGATCGCCGTGCGGGTCGTACTGCGGCTGCCCAAGAGCACTGGCCATCCGCTCGATCAGGACGTCCGACACGGCGTGCTCGAGGCGCTCGGCCTCGGCGTGCACGCCATCCCAGTCGTATCCAAGCTGCTGCGTGAGAAAGAGCTCGAGGATACGGTGCCGGCGGATCATTCGAAGGGCCTCGCGACGCCCCTGTGCCGTGAGCTGCACTCCCCGGTAGGGGACGTGCTCGATCAGGCCGGTATCCGATAGGCGTTTCACCATACCGCTAACGGAGGGGGGAGCCACCTCGAGCCTGGAGGCGATGTCGCTGGTGGTCGCGAACCCGCCCTGACTCGAGAGGTGGTAGATGACCTTGAGATAGTCCTCGACAGAGCGGGTCAGGGGGGGGTTGGCGTCTCGAGTAAGGGCGCTCATGCCGTTTCTCCCTGCCGGAGGGGCAGACTACCGAAGCTTCGTATGATGCATCGAGGCAACAGCTTGGACAGTGTAGAAGACCGACAGTTAGTTTACACTAATAAACTGATGCTGTCAAGCAAATATGTGGATTTCGAGGCGCTACAGTTTGGCGGAAAGCTCGATGAACGGCGTCAGAATCCGCTCGGTCATTCCCCAAATGAGCTCGTCGTCGAACAGATACGCGGGAAACGTTCGCTCCACGCCCCGCAGCGTGAGCGTGATGTCGCGGCGAACCCCGGCCTCCCCGAGACGCGATAGCGGCAACCAGAAGGCTCGCTGGACTTCATCGCTCGGGACGAGCGGGGGGCGTCGGCTCAGCCCGAAAACGAAGGGCCGGACGACGACGGGAGGCAACGTGGGGGTCCGGGGATACAGATCGTCCAGGGAGCCGAGTCGCTCGGCGGTCGTCAAGTCGACGCCGGTTTCCTCCCGGGTCTCCCGGATGGCGGTGGCGAGCAAGGCGGGGTCACCGGGCTCGTATCGGCCGCCCGGGAAGGCGATCTGACCCGACCAGGGGTCGCCGGGGCGCTCCGCCCGCCGGATGAGCAGGATTTCGAGCCCGGTGGCCGGCGGGGAGGGGGGGCCGTCGAGCAGGACGAGCGCCACGGCGGCGCGACGCGCGTCCGCGACCTCGATGGTGCGGGCCTCGTGCCCGCGCAATGCCCGGCGCACATGGTCGAGGGTGAGCAGCCAAGGCACGCGCGGAGTGGCCAGAGGTTAGCGGTTGCGGCAGGTAAGGCGGATGATCATAGTGCCCGGCAATAATACCGCGAGAGCGATGAGAAGCCACATCAGGATGACCGTGGGACTCGGCGCCGGGCTGTCGCTGGGACTCGCCACGTCGCTGACACAGTGGCCCGCGCTGGTTGCGTTGGTGGGTTGGCTCCGCCCGTTCGGGACCTTGTTCTTGAATCTCCTCTCGATGGTCGTGATCCCGCTCGTCGCGACCGCCCTGTTCGTCGGCGTGGCGGGACTTGGCGATCTCCGTCGGGTGGGCCGGCTCGGCGTCCGCACGCTGGGATTCTTCGGCGCGGCCGCTATCGCAGCCATCGCGATCGGGTTCCTGGTGAGCGCGCTTTGCCTGCCCCTTACGACGGTCACGCCCGCTCAACAGGAGGCGCTACGCGCCGCGGCGCGCGCTGACTCATCGTTCATCCACCACTCGGTGGAACAGATTCCCGGCGGGGCGCGATTCCTGGTCGAGCTGATCCCGGCCAATCCGGTCCGCGCCGCGGTCGACGGAAGTCTCCTGCCGCTGATCGTGTTTGTGACGATCTTCGCCATCGCGACGACGGCCCTTCCCGACGAGAAGCGGCACACCCTCACCGACCTCGCCGACGGCGCCACGCAGGCGCTGACACGCATCGTGCATTGGGTCTTGCTGCTCGCACCGCTCGGCATCTTCGCGCTCGTTGCGGGAGCGGTGGCGCAATTCGGCTGGTCGCTGGTGGCGACGATGGCGGTGTTCGTAGTGACGGTGATCGTCGGACTCGCGGTATTCATCGGGGGCGTGTACCTGCCAGCGGTCACGCTGGTGACGCGACTGGGCATCGGGCGCTACCTCCGGGCGATTCGCTCGTCGGCGCTGATGGCGTTTTCCACCACCTCGTCGCTCGCCACGCTTCCCGTCATGCTCGATGCCGCCGAGAACGACCTGCGGATCTCGCGGACGGTGGCGGGTTTCGTCCTGCCGGTGGGCGCGAGCATCGGACGCGCGGGGAGCGCGTTATTCCAGGCGGTCGCCGTCCTCTTCATGGCCCGGCTGTACGGTGTCGAGCTCGGCATCCGTGGCGGGGCGCAAGCGGGAGCCGCGGTGTTTCTCACGTCGCTCACGGTGGCGAGCGTCCCATCCGCGAGCATCGTGAGCCTCGCGCCCGCGTTCGCCACGACTGGACTGCCCCTGGCCGGGCTCACGCTCCTCCTCGGGCTCGACCGTATCCCCGACATGTTCCGCACGATGACGAACGTGGTCGGCGAGCTGACCGGCGCGGTGGTGGTCGCCGCCGCGGAGGGCGAGAGGCTCGAATGACGTGGGCCATCCCCGTCGCCTACGCCCTGCTGCTCGTGCTGCTCGTGTATCGCCACGCCACTCGTCGCCCCCGGTTGAGCGCGTATGCGCCACAACTCCAGGGACCCCTCGTGTCGGTCATCATTCCGGCCCGGGACGAGGCCGCGAACATCGAGAGCTGCATCACGACCGCGGCGGCGACGAGCTACGAGGCCGTCGAGGTAATCGTCGTCGACGATCGCTCGACGGACGGCACGGGCGAGATCGTGGAGCGTCTGATCTCCACCCCTGAGACACGGGGGCGAGTCCGGCTCGTCAGCGGGGCCGACCTGCCACAGGTGGGTGGGTGGTTCGGCAAGCAATGGGCGTTGGTCCAGGGGTATCGAGCCGCGCGCGGCGAGCTCCTGCTGTTCATGGACGCGGACACCCGCCAGCATCCCGAGCTCCTGCCCCGCGCGGTTCGGGCCCTCGAGGTGGAGCGCGTCGACTTGCTCAGCGTGCTCTCGCGGCAGGAGATGGTGTCATTCTGGGAACGTCTGGTGCAGCCCCATGTCTTCTTCGCCCTCGCGGCGCGGGTGGGGGACTTGCGCCGCGTGAACCGCACGCGGGTCGAGTGGGATGCCATCGCGAGCGGCCAGTTCATCCTGACGACCC
>DASQIB010000224.1:0-4699 GCA_035631795.1 Gemmatimonadales bacterium
GCGGCGCTGACCAGGATCGCCGTCCCAGGCGCGATTCAATGAAGAAGACTTGACTCGCGTGTCACCGATTCTATGTTTGCGATTACATGACGTACATCATCGCCGAGCCGTGCATCAATCTGAAGGATCGCTCTTGCGTGGATGTCTGTCCCGTGGACTGCATCTACGAAGGAGAGGACCAGCTCTACATCCACCCGGATGAGTGCATCGATTGCGGTGCCTGCGAGCCGGAGTGCCCGGTCACCGCGATCTTCCCCGAGGAAGACACGCCGCCTCAGTGGAAGTCGTACATCGCCAAGAATCGGGACGTCTTTCAGAGTGCGACCCCACCCGGCAAACCCCAGCGTAAAGGATCGTAACTGACCCCCCCCCGGGGCTCCCGGGGCTGTGCGTGTCAGGGGATCGCGCCGAGGAAATCCGCCACCAGGCGGCTGGTGGCGAGCGGCTGCTCGAGTGGCGCCAGGTGACCGGCGGCCGGCACGACATGGTATTGAGCGTCCGGCACGAGCTTGGCCATCGCCAGCGCAGTGGCCGGGGGTGCGATTGCGTCGTCGTCGCCCACCAACACCAGCGTGGGCAGACGCACCGACCGCAGCGTGTCCGACGAGTCGGGCCGGTCCCGCAGCGTACGCAGCGCACCGACGAGGGCCGGCACGGACCAGCGCTGCGCCATCTCCTGAAGCTGTTCCGCCACCTCGGGCTGGGTCGTCTGGGTCACCGGGGCGAGCAGGCGAGGGAGCAGCCGATCCGTGAGGGCATCGGCGCCATGCCGCTCGACCGCCGCAATGAGTTGATCCCGGTCGCGCTTCCCCTCTTTTGAATCTGGCTCGACCTTAGTATCCGCTAGGATCAGCGCTTTGATCCGATCCGGATGCCGTCGCAGCAGCTCGAAGATCACGTAGCCACCCATGGACAATCCACAGAGCACGGCGTCACGGACGCCGACTGCGTCGAGCACCGCGATCACGTCGTCCGCGTAACGCCCAAGCGAGTACCCGTCGACCGTGGGCGGCGCTCCCGATCCGCCCACACCCCGCAGGTCAAACGCGATGCGCCGGACGCGAGAAAGCGCCGCGAGCTGGTGCCGCCACATGGTACGGTCGAAGGGAAAGCCGTGCACGAACACCACTGGCAGGCCCTCGCCGCGAACCTCCACGGCCAGCTCGGCGTCTCCCACGGACACGCGGAGCCCCTGATGCCCGCCGCCGGGCCGAACAGGGGGAGGACCGAGATACCGCGCGATCTCCTCCGGGACGGGCGTCGCGCGGCCGAGCCGATCGATGCAGACGAAGACCATCTCGGCCTCCGCCACCTGCACCTCATCGGAGATCCGGCGCACCGTATGGCGCAGCGTCATGCTGGTCGTGCCGCGGTGGGCCACGACCGTCTCGACTCGGAGCACGTCACGCGCATAGACGGGCCCCTGGTATTCGATGGTGGTCTTGCGCACCACGGGCCAGACGCCGTTGCGGTCGAACAGGTCCATCCCGGGCCCGCCCGCCAGAGCGTCCCATCGCGCGCGCTCGAGCAGCGTGAGCATGGCCGCTTGATTCAAATGACCGAACGCGTCACAGTCGTACGGGTAAACCGTCACCTCGACTGGCGGGAAAGGCGTCAAGCCGCGGGCTCCAGCGTGGGATTTGGGACGGCAAACGTATGCCAGAATACAGCCCGTTGCACGTTCCCCGCGGCGCGTCGCATGAGCACCGCAAAGGCTTTGGCGCCGTACGTGGGGTCGAGTGCGACACCGTGCTCCGCGGCGAGTTCGCGCGCGGTCTCGCCGTCCGCGGTCGGCCACCCGTAGCCTCGACCAAGCCCATCAACGATGACGAGGGAGCGGGGAGCGGGGAGCGGCACGCCCTTCGTGGCCAGAAGGCGCCGCGCGCCATGAGCAAGCCACAGGGCACGGTACCGATTCGCGACGAGCGCGGGCGCGACGCGGACGCCCACGACGCGCGTGGGCCAACCGAGTGTCGCGACCGCGAGTGCGAGGCCCGCCGCGGTCCCACCCGTGCCGAAGGGCAGGACAATCGCGTCCGGTGGTTGATCCACTTGACCCGCGAGCTCGAGGCCGGCAATCAGGTGACCCACGACGGCCCGCGGATGCGCGCCGCCGCCGGGGATCCAGCGACGCGGCCCGAGCGGGCGCGCCCGGCGCCACGCTTCGACCACCGCGAGGGGCAGCGTCACGCGGGCGCGCGCTTGTACTACGAAGGCCGCGTGCGCGGCGGTGGCGTCGGCTACCGCGCGGCTCTCCGCGGTTTCGGGTTGTGGGAAATGCGCGATCGCCACGCGACACCCCACCACGGCCGCATGCACGGCGGATGCGAGGCAATGCGTGGAGCCCGTGCCGCCCACTGTGACGAACACGGTGCCTGCCGGCGTGTCGGCGAAGAGAAACTCGAGCGCACGGACTTTGTTCCCGCCGTATCGGGCGGACGAACGGTCCTCACGCTTGAGCGCGAGCTCCAGGTTTCCTCCCACCGCGGCGGCGAGCGCCGGTGCGAGCTCGAGCGGCGTGGGCCATTTGCCCAGGCTCCGGGGCTCGAGCGCCGCGCGTATCTTTTTGATCAGCTGCACCGGATCAGCCACCGACACCCCGATCCCGAGGAAACGATGCGGGTTTCTACCGATTACGTCCGTCATGCCGCGCGTGCCGCCCGTAAGTGCGCCGGCGATCCGCTGGGAGGCGCACCCCAGCCGGCCGACCCCGAATTCTACAAGACCCTCGCCAAGGCGCTCGAGGAGATCGCCGCGGGCCTGGAACAGCTCGGCAAGGAAGAGTGAATTACATCAAGACGCCCCAAGCGCTCGCCGACGCGATCGCGGCCCTGTCCAAGGAGCCGCGCGTCGCGGCCGATACGGAAGCGGCCAGCTTCCACCGCTATCGCGATCGGATCTTCCTGATTCAGCTCTCCAGCCCCACCCGTACCGAGATCATCGATCCGCTCGCGCTCACGGATCTCTCCCCCGTGGGCACGCTCCTCGGGAACGTCGCCGTGGAGAAAATCTTCCACGACGCCGACTACGACCTGCGGACGCTCGATCGCGATTACGGATTCCGGGCGCGCCGGGTGTTCGACACCCGGATCGCGGCGCAGCTCGCGGGGGAGCCGGCCGTCGGTTTGGCGGCGTTGCTCGAAAAGTACGTGGGCGTGAAGCTCGCCAAGGAGCACCAGAAGGCCGACTGGTCGCGGCGCCCGCTGCCCGCGGCAATGCTCGCGTACGCCGCGGCCGACACGGAGCACCTGCCCGCGCTACGTGAGGCGCTGCGGGCGCGTCTCCTGGCGCTCGGCCGGCTGGCGTGGGCGGAGGAAGAGTTCACCAGACTCGAAGACCTACGGTGGACCGGCACTTCCGAAGGGGAGGATGCGTTTCTGCGCATCAAAGGGGCAAAGGTGCTGCCGCCGCGCCAGCTGGCCGCGCTGCGGGAGCTGTACGGCTGGCGAGAGTCCGTCGCAGCCGAGCAGGACCGGGCGACCTTCCGCATCATCGGCAATGACGCGCTCCTCGCCGTCGCCAAAGCGCTGCCGCGCGCCGCGGCGGACCTGCGAGGCATCGTGGGGCTTCCCGACTCCCTGGCGAGCCGGCACGGGACCGCCTTGATCGGAGCGGTGCAGCGGGCCCTCGCGCTGCCCGAGCGCGAGCTGCCCCGGATCGAACGCGCCCCCCGTCAGCCCCGTGATCCCGCGGTTGAGGCACGCGTCGAGCGGCTCAAAGCGGCGCGCAACCGGGTCGCCGCCGAGCTCGGGCTCGATCCGGGGATCCTGGCCGCGCGCTCGAGCCTCGAAGCCGTGGCCCGCGCCCAACCCCTACCAAGAGATCGCGCCGGGCTCGCCCGTGGGGGCGAGCTCCGGCGCTGGCAAGTCGAGGCCGTCGGCGACGCGCTCCTCGGCGCGCTCGCTTAGAGTCCCATCAGCGCTCGCACCTTCGGATCCATGCGCTCGGGCGTCCAGTAGGGCTCCCAGACGATCTCGATGTCTACGTCCTTCACGCCCTCGAGCGCCCGCAGCACCCGGTAGGCGTCATTTGTGATCATCGGCCCCGCGGGGCAGCCCGGCGACGTGAGCGTCATCTTCACCCGTACCTCGCCGTCGACGATCTCTACGTCGTACACGAGCCCGAGATCGATGATACTCATGTCGAGCTCCGGATCCTTTACCTGCCGGAGCGCCTTGCGGACCGAGTCGTCATTGAGCGCCACGGGCGCCGTCATCGATCACTCCTCACCATCGACTCCCTTCCCCGAACCTAGTTGGCCGTGTACCCGCGCACCAGGCATCGGCGCTGGCGCGCGACGCGAGCGTACATGCGGCGTGCCACCGGCAATACGCCCGGGATGTGGAATCCCCACGCCAGCCACCGCTTCCCCGGCAGGAGGCGCAGGATCTCCGGCGCCGCGTCGGCGCCCGCGAACACCCGTCCATCCGGACGAACCAAATGCATCGCCGCGGCGAGCGCGGGGAGTGGAATCCCGAACGCGGCCACGCGGGCCTGATCCTGGAACGGGATCGTCACGAGCCGATGTTCCCGGTCCCACCGGCGCACGGCGTCGACGCACTGCCGACAGAACCCGCACTCGCCGTCGTAGATGAGGGTGGGACGCTCAGGAGGCATCGGACGCGCGGGCCGCCGCGTCGGCGACGGCGCCGCGGACCTGCTTGAGTACCGTGAACGGCTTGCGGGCGCGCGGCGCGTA
>DASQIB010000225.1:0-12377 GCA_035631795.1 Gemmatimonadales bacterium
GATCGGGGACTATTCCGGGGTGGCGTTCCCGAGCGGCGGGTTTAGCCTGTTCGAGTTCTCGTCGACGTGGGGCGGGATCGGGGACACCAAGTCGGAAACGGATTACTACTGGTTCGACCAGGTCCACTTGAGCGGCCACTAACCGGCCGGTCGGATGGGAGCATCAGGCGCCGGTCCCGGGTCGTATCCGGGGCCGGCGCCTTGCTATTCGGTGATATGTGCCTCGGAGTGTTGGTGGCGCTCGGTGCGAATCCAGCGCGCCTTGCCCACCATGCGGAGCGCGCGCAGCGCGGAGGCGACGCGCCACGCGGTATAGAAAGGAAGGAAGGCGAATGCCGCCGCGGTGCGAAGAGGGTCCGGCTGCACTGCGAGTGCCGCGCAGGTGTACACCACCGGTCGGATGAGCGTGATCGCCAGAGCCACGGTGAGCAGCGAGGCGCCCGGCAGGGCGATTGCGAGGGACAGCCCTCCCAGCAGTACGGCAAGGCCGAGATGCACCGCGGGGCCCGGCGCACTCAGCTCGGCCAAAACGTCGAGCTTCTGCGGGATGGTGGCGCCGCTGGCGAGCATGCGCGGCCCCAGCCGCGCGAGCACGGTGAGCCGGCCGGCGGTCCAGCGCTCTCGCTGCGTCGAGCTCTGCCGAAGAGACTGCGCCTCCTGAGAGTATATACGCGCATCAGGTGCGCCTAAAATCAGTACCGCTTTCGCGGTCAGAAGCGCGTACATCTCCCAATCTTCGCAGATCGAAAACGCTTGCCATCCGTGGCGGGTCAGCACGTCCCTGCCGATCGCCATACCGTTCCCGACGAGCGGGACGTTGATGCCGGCATGGGTCTTGAGGCGGTAAGCGAACCGATGCGTCGCCGTCGCGAGGACGGCCGCCATTCGTGTGATAGGGCTCTCGGTACGGTTGCTGACGTCGAAGTAGCCCTGGACGGCTACTCGAGCGATGGCCGGTCCACCCGCTCGAACGAGCTGCGTCGCGAAGTTCGCGTCGACCATCGTGTCGGCGTCGACAATCACGACCGCGTCGTACTGTGCGAAGGGGAGCTGCTCCAACGCCCACGCAATAGCGTGAGGTTTACCGGGTCTTGTGGGGTCCGCCCGCTCGAGGCAGCGAGCACCGGCCGATCGTGCGATCTCGGCTGTTCGATCGCCGCAGTTGTCTGCGATGACGACGATGCCGCATCGCTCTCTGGGGTATCGGAGAGAGGTGAGCGAGCGTACGCACGCTCGAATCAGGAGCTCTTCGTTGTGCGCGGGGACAAGGAACAGCAAACGGGGCGGCACATCCGGCTCTGGCACGCGGGTTGACCCCCGGCGACGCGTCAGGACGCGGGTGATGCTGAGGAGATCACTCCAGGTCGGCAACAGCAGAATCAGGGCAACCAGGCCCACCAGCAGGCTTAGTGCTGCCATGGAGAGGCGCGAAGGGGAGCCCCTTGCACCAGCACGACGGGGGACGTGACCCGGCGAAGCGCGGCGCACAGGGCTAAAAGGACGTAGAGCAAGTCTCGATTGGCAAGCGAAAGGAAGAAGGCCCCCACCACGAAGCCGATCAGAGCGGCGGTCAACACCTGTGCAAGCTGCGCTTGGGGAGGGCCCCGTTCTCCAGGCTGAAGGGGCAATCGGGCGCGCTGCACCGCTCTCAAGGACCTGAAGGCAGTCACCAACAACAGGAGAAAGAAGATCAGCCCCGGGACACCCAGCTCCGCGCCGGTCTGAACATAGCTGTTGTGAGCGACGGACCATTTGACGCCGCGGCGCGCGGTCTCCCGGGCCATGGGCGAGATCGTGCCTTCGGCCGTGGGAAAGTTGCCGGCTCCCACCCCGAACACGGGCCGCTGAAGCATGTAGGAGATCCCACGTTTCCAGACCTCCACACGACCTTCCTCGGTCGTGAGATTGTAATCCTCCTTGGGGTGAAGGATCGTCTTCATCTTGTCCCAGAACGTGTCGGTCGCGGTGGCGCAGAAGACGACCACGATCAGCGCGGTGACGAGAATGCGCCATCCCGGATGAACGGCCCGATACCGCAACAGCAGAAACAAACCAATGGCGAGAAGAGCCAGGAAGCCGCCGCGCGAGCCGGCCCAGACAAACGCGATCACGAGCAGCACCGCGGCAACTCCGCTTGTCAGACGGCGCCAGATGGGCCCGGGTCTGACCATGAAGTAGACGGCGAGCGGCAAAGCGATCACGGCGAGCGTTGCGAAGTCGTTCGCGTCGTAGTACACGAGCGACGCAAGACGCCATTGTGATTCGCCGACGCCGTACCGGCTTAGGACGACAGCCGCGTAGATACCGACCGCGAGCATGTACGTGAACGCGATGCGCTCCACGTCGCGGAACCCCCGGAGAGCACCGGCAAGGACGATGTACATGATGGCGGCCTTCCCGAACTCGTCGGTCAGCTCGACGAACGCCCCACCCGGCCAAAGCGCTCCGGGAATGGACAAGGCGGTCCAAAGCAGGAGCGCCAGCACGCAGCGAGTCGTAGGGTCCCGGAGTACGGGATGCAGGCGCCTCGTCCGCTTGCCGTCCGCGGCGTAGAGCACCAGTGCCAGTCCCGCGAACACTAGGATGAGGTGAAACGGCTCGAGCCACGCGAACAGCTGATGGATGCGCCCCACCGCCGTGAGGACGTAGGCCGCGAGGCAGACGAGCAGGAAGTCCCAGCGCCGGTCTGGCTCGGCGGCCGCCAGCGGTGCCGCGGTGGCCTGCGCCTGACGGTGCGCCCAGGAGGGCGGTGGAAGCGGGCCGGTCACACCTGGAGCTGGGGTTCGAGGGCCTGGGGTGCGCCTTCGGCGGCGCGTTCCGCGGCGTCGAGAACTGTTGCGGACAACGCGGCGTCGTAACGGCGGGGCCGGAAGATCGACCACACGGCGAGCCGTGCGGGGAGTCGGAGCTTGGCGAGGCTGAGGCCGAGCCGGACGGCGCCGACGAGCAGCGCGAATAGCCGGATCGGCATCCAGACCATGCGCCCGCGCCAGCCATGGGCTCGAAAACGTTCGAGCAGACGCGCGCGAGTGTCGATCGCGGGGTCGATGAGGTTCACTACGGGCGCCGCATCCGTAAAGCGCTCGGCGAGCCACGCGACGACCGCCGCCGCCCGCCCAACCTCGCACGCCGCGAACGGCAGGCCAGGCCGGCCGAATGCCAAGTGCCACGAGCCGAAAAGCCGACGGCCCACCAGGCCGGGGACCTCGGGATGGGTCCAGTCTACGAGTGCCGCGGGCCGTACGATCCGCGTTTCGATCCCGAGCTCCGGAGCCTCGGTTGCCACAATGCGCTCCGCTTCCGTCTTTCCCCAAGCGTACGCCCCGAACTTTCGTGCATCCGGATCGGCGAGTGGGGTCCGCTCGTCCTGGCGTTCCCAAAGCGTACGTGGCGGGCGCAGCACCGAGAGACTACTCACGTACACGAGCTGTGATGCGCCGGCGGCGTGCATGGCGTTCAGGACGTGACGCGTCGCATCGATGGTATTACGCTGGTGTCCCTCGTAACCTCCGGCCGTGTCGACCGCGGCGTGGACGACCACGTCGGCTCCCGTGAATGTCTCCGGTGGGACCGCCTGACTCAGATCGAGCGCGCGCCACTCGTGCACGTGTGGATCGTCCGCGTCCGGCGTGCGGCTTACGCCGCGCACCCGGAACCCGCGTTGTACGAGCGCCCGGGTGATCGCCTTCCCGTAGAAGCCTCGGGCACCAGTGACGACCGCCAGAGGCGCCTCCGCTGGAGGCTCGAGCGATGCCCCACGCTCCGCGACCTGGTCAGCCGCATTCCGAATGTTGACCCTCAGCTCTTCGTATAGCGCCGTGACTCGCTGGATGTGGTCTGGGGGAATTGGCGACGGACGGCCCTCCGCTACGCTGTCGTAAAAATCGGCGATCAACTCGGCCAGCCCCGGATAATCACCCCCGCGCAACACATGCCGCACGACGCCCGCGGTACCCCGGAAGGCGGTTTGCCATCCTTCGACGAGTGGGTTGGCCGCCTTCTCGATCGGTCCGGTCCCGGGATTCGCAGCGCCAACGACGCTGGTGCGAATGAAATCCGCGGTGAGCGACCCTCCCGCGCCGGCAACGGTGAGCGTCGACGCCACGGGGCGATCGCGCAGGCTCACCGCGAGCCGGGCGAACACCTCGCCCGCTCGCAGTATCGCGTGCAGGTCCGTGGGGCTGACTGTCAGTGCCGCGAGCTGCGCGGAGCGGGACCCCGGAGTCACGTGCTCCAACGTCGCGAGCAGCGTGTAGAGCGGATGAGGCAGAATGTCGAGGAGCTGCGCCGCGACCGCTCTCGGGCCGTCGCGGTCCGGTACTACGCCCACTGGGCGAAACGCGAAGTGACTGTCGACGCGAGCGATGGGCCCCAGTGCCGGGAGCCGATTGAGTAGTGCGAGGTACGCCGCGTCACGCAGTTGCTGGTGACCGCTGCAGACGAGGCGGCCACGCTCCCGCGCGATCGCAAGCAGGTCTCGCGCCTCCGTCGCCACTTCGACGAAGGGTTTTTCGACATAGACGTGCGCGCCGGCAAGCAATGCCTGGCGTGCCGGGTCGAAATGCGTCCCGGCGGGCGTGCATACGTGCACGATGTCGGCCTTTGCCTCTCGCAACGCGTCGGCGACGGAGGTGAAAGGCATGGCGCGGGACTGAGCAGCGAAGGCTCGTGCGGCGGCGTCCGAGCGATCGCATACTGCCGCCACAACGTGGGCGGTGCGTACCCGTCGGAGTGCATGGAGGTGAAGGCGGGCCATCCGCCCGGCCCCAATGAAGGCGACGCGAAGCGGTCGCCCTGGCTTTGGAGAAGGAGTCACGCGGACGGTCCTTTGCAAGAGAGACGCCAGAGCGGTATCGGGGCGGCGAGTGCGATGCTGTCGCGTGAGCGCTACAGGACGCGCGCAGTGCTGGCCGAGTCCCGCGGGCACGTTTCTCTCGGAAGGCCTGCACGAACCGCATGCGCGTCCTCATTACAGACGGAAACGAGCGGGCCGCCCTGGCCGCGGCTCGATCGCTCGTTGCGGCTCGGTACGAGGTCTTCGTCTCGGCTCGGACCGAACTGTCGCTCGCCGGCGTATCCCGCGGCGTCAAAGCGTGCGTCGTCCCGATCGATCCTCTCGCCGAGCCCCAGGCCTACGTGGCCGCGCTGGCGCAGCTCGTTGAACGGCTGGTCATCGACATCCTACTCCCCATTACCGACCCGTCCGTCGAGGCGGTGCTCGAGTACCGGGCCGTGTTCGACGATCGGGTATTCCTGCCGCTTCCGAACCTGGAAGCGTACCGGCATGCGTCGGACAAGGCGCTGTCGCTCGAGTTGGCGCGTCGCGCCGGTCTGGCCGTGCCAGAGACCGTTATCGTCACGGGCCCCGATTGGCGCGACGCGCCCGATCCGGAGTTCTTCCCAGCGGTGATCAAACCCCACCGATCGGTGGTCCCCGCAGGGCATGGGAACGGGAGCAAGCGCAAGACGGGCGTGCGATACGTCGAGAACGTTGACGCTTGTCGCGCGGCGCTAAGCACGCTCCCCCACGGGGCGTTTCCGGTCCTGGTGCAACAACAGGTGCACGGTCCCGGTGAAGGCTTGTTCGTGCTGCGCTGGAATGGCCGCCCCGTCGCCGCGTTCGCGCACCGCCGGCTGCGGGAAAAACCCCCCGAGGGGGGCGTGAGCGTGTACCGCGAGAGCATCGCGCCGCCCGCGGCGCTACTCGCAGCCGGCACGAGGCTGCTGGAGCTGCTGGACTGGCAGGGCGTGGCGATGATCGAGTGCAAGCGGGATCTGGCGACCGGACGCTACGTCTTCATGGAAGTGAATGGTCGCCTGTGGGGCTCGCTGCAGCTCGCGATCGACGCCGGCGTGGACTTCCCCGCGCTCCTCATGGCCTGCGCTGTCGGTGCGACGGTGCTGCCGACCCATGGCTACCGCGTCGGCGTCCGCAGCCGGTGGTT
The DNA here is from genome assembly GCA_035631795.1 of Gemmatimonadales bacterium. Taxonomy (GTDB): domain Bacteria; phylum Gemmatimonadota; class Gemmatimonadetes; order Gemmatimonadales; family GWC2-71-9; genus AG41. The sequence continues at coordinate 5,946 of DASQIB010000225.1, forward strand.
CTGGGGAGACGTCGACCATCTGTACCTGCGCCTGCGGAACGGCGGCGGCGCACGTGGCAAGCTGACCGCGGTGCGCGAGTTCCTTCGCATTCACCGGGGGCGCGACCGGGAAGAGATCTGGCGCTGGCGCGACCCGGCACCATTCCTCTTGGAGTCCCTGTGGCGGCTGAGTCTCAAGTCATGAGCCGCGCCCTCAGCCCCGCAAAGACCGGATCAGCCCCAAGAATTCGAGCATCCGCGCCCGGTGCACGGCGTAGAGCACCGCCGCATAGGTTGCCGCCCCCGCCAGCGACTGGGTCGCGAGTTCGAGGCCGGCAGGCCATCCCGGCGGAGTGGCCACGCGCACACCGAGCACCACCGCGGCCATCACGAGACTGGCCCACGCCGCGGGCGACAAGGCTCGCAGGTAGCCTCCCAGGGTCATCCCCGTAATACGCAGCACCTTCACGAGGAACAGCGGCAGGACGAACGCGGGATACCCGAGCACCCAGGCGATGGCCACACCGCCCGTACCCCAGCGGGCGCCGACCCAGAAGAGCAGCGGCATCACCAGCGCGGCGACCATCGTGAACTGCATGTTTTGCTTGGAGGAGCCGGTGGACACGATGATCTGTGGCAGCAGTGGCGTGACGGAGCGGAGGGCGGCGGAGAGCGCGAGGAGGCGCAACGGCACGATCGCGGGCCGCCAGTGTTCGCCGAGCAGGGTGAGCACGAACACGTCCGCCACGAGCGCGAGCCCGATCGCGACGGGGAAGGTGATGAACGCGAGACCCTCGGTGAGATTCCGAAAGTACCGTTGCAGCGTTGCTTTGTCGTTTTGCACGGTCGAGAAGACCGGCCCGGTCACGCCCATCACGAGCGCCGTGACGCGCTCGATCGGGATGCTCGAGATCTGCCACCCGAACGTATACCCGCCGAGCGGCACCTTGCCGAGCACCCGGCCCACCACGGCGAAGTCCGCGTTGCTGTAGAGGTACCAGGCGACACGGGCGACTACCATGTGCCAGCCGAACGCGACCGCGCTGGCGATGCTCGCGAAGTCGCGCGGCCAGGCCACCCGGTGCCAGCGCCACGCGGCGACGACGATCGTACTCGTCGTGCGGCCCACGATCGGTCCCAACACCAATGCCCAGAAATGCAGGCCGAGGAGGGCGAACGTAAGGGTCGCGAGCGTGGTCACGATTCCCTCGGTGCCGTCCACCCAGGCCAGACGTCGAAAGTCCAGGTCCTTGGCGAGCAGCGCTCGGGGTACGACCTGGAGAGAACCGGTCAAGAACGTGGCGCTGGAGACGATCACCAGCCAGCGTACGATCGGCTCGCCGAAGAATCGGGCGACGAGGCCCGCCACCACGACCGAAACGGCCACGAACCCCGCGCCCAGCAACACGGACAACCCACCCAGCCGGGCGATTTGATGCTCCGTCAGGTCCCGACGCATGACGATGACGGTGCCGAGCCCGAACTCGTTGACGAGCTGCGCCAGGCCCAGATACACGAGCGCCATCGCCACGAGCCCGTAATCCGTCGGCGAGAGCAGATGCGCGACGACGAGCGTCGAGGCCCAGCTGAGCGCCTGTGTCCCCCACCGCATGGCGCCGGTCCACGCGATCCCCTTGATCAGCGAGCGGTCGAGGTCGCGCGCGCTGGTCTCGGGTCCCCCCCCCCGTCCCCCCGTGGCCGGTGGGGCGACCGGCGGCGGCGTCGCAACCGCGGCGGGCGCGGAGTCGGTCAGGGCAGGGCTCCGGCGTGCAGGTGCGAGGGACGCGCCGGCTGATACGGTGGCGCACCGGCTGGCTCGACGTAGAGCCGATGCCAGGTGGAGAAGCACAGCAGCGCCCAGAGGATCCCTTCGCGGTTATGGCGACGGGAGAAATGATCCGCGGAGAGCTTGGCCACCGCGGCCGGGTCGAAATAGCCCTGGCGTCCGGTGCGCGCCGCCGAAAGCTCGTCCTCGAGCAGTGGGCGGAGCTCGTGCCGCAGCCACGCCGCCGTGGGCCCGACGAACCCACGCTTCGGTGCCTGAAAGTGACCGCGCGGGAGTCGATCGGCGAGAGCGCGGCGGAGCAGCCGCTTGTGCTCCCAGCGACCGACCTTCACGCTCGCGGGCAGGGGGAACACTTTTTCGACGAGCGCGTGATCGACGAACGGCACGCGAATCTCGAGCGAGTGCGCCATCGAGAGCCGGTCCGACAGGGCGAGGATGTCGTCCGCGAGATAGGTCCGGTAATCGAAGTACAGGGCGCTCGTGAGGGGATCACGGCGCGGCCCATCGCACTCCAGGCGACGGAAACGATCCCGCGCCGCGTCGCCTCCGATCGTGTCGCGCAAGCCGGCGGCGTACAGCGGCCGCCGGAGGGCATCGTCGGCGCGACTGATCATGTCCACGTACCGTTCGGCGGTCCCCTCGTCGCCCACCCGGAGGAATCGCTTGAGCCGATCGATGGTGAGCCCTTTGGCGGCCGAGTCGGGCAGCAGCTGGGCGGTGCGGGCCGCGAGCCGCCGAAGGGGGCGCGGGAGCCGCGCGTAACGCTCCGCCGCCACGAGCCCGAGGTGGCGCCGATATCCCGCGAACAGCTCGTCGCCGCCGATCCCGGTCAGCGCGACTTTGTGCGACTGCCCGACCGTCTGCGAGAGCGACCAGGTCGGGATCGCGGAGTCGTCGGCGTGCGGCTCGTCCAGGGCCCGGATGATCGGTTCGAACGTGTCGCGGACGTCAGGCGTGATGTCGACCACGTTGAGGGGCACGCCGTATCGCTCGGCGAGCCGGCGCGCGAGATCGGTCTCGTCGGCGGCCGCCGCGTCCGATCCGTGATACTGTGCAGTGAACGCCTGCGGCATGCCGTTGCCGTTGGATGCGAGGGCCATGCTCGCCACCACGGCCGACGAATCGAGTCCACCCGAGAGAAACGCCGCGATCGGCACATCGCTCACGAGGTGCGCCGAGACGGATTCGTCGAGCCACTCGAGCAACCGCGCCGCGACGTCCCGGGGGGCGGCCTCGGCTTGGCGTGGCAGGTCCCAATACTGGTGCACGACAACCTCTCCCGTGGCCCGCCACTGGAGCCAGTGGCCCGGCGGGAGCTTGCGCACGTCGGCGAAGGGACTCGCGGGGGCTGGGATATACCCGAGCTGGAAGTACGTGTCGAGCGCATCCCAGTCGAGGGCGCGGGAGGTCAGGCCGGCGGCGACGAGGGCTTTGAGCTCGGACGCGAACGCGAGTCCCCACGGCGCGACCACATAGTACAACGGCTTGATCCCGAAGCGGTCGCGCGCGAGCAGCAACGAATGCACGCGCTCGTCCCAGATGGCGAACGCGAACATCCCTCGTAACGACTCGACCGCGGCTGGACCCCGCTCTTCGTGCAGGTGCACGATCGTTTCCGTATCGGACGAGGTCCGGAGGCGGTGGCCGTGATCGGTCAGCTCTCGTTGCAGGGCTCGGTAGTTGTAGATCTCTCCGTTGAACACGATCACCCGTGAGCCATCTTCGTTGGTGATCGGTTGCTTCCCTCCCGCCAGATCGATGATGCTCAGCCGGCGCATCCCGAGGCCCACGGGACCCGAGGCGTACACGCCTTCATCGTCCGGGCCGCGGTGGCGGATGGCCGCGCACATGGTCCGGATCATCTCCGGATCCACGGGTCGCGCGGCGTCGCGGTGGACGATGCCTACGATGCCGCACATAGTACCGTGACCTCCTCCTGCGCGGATTGGGGTGGGGCTCCGGTAATCGCTTCGATCGCGGAGAACAAGCGGTCGGCCTGCGCTCGGCGACTGTACACCTCGTTCATCGAGAGGCGCACCGGCCGTTCGCCGCGGAGATGCTGGATGTAGCGCAGGTGGAGCAACGCGCTGAGCGTGTCGAGAGCGTCGGGCGCCACGACGTCCGCCTGGCTGGCGCGGAGCAGCTGCTCGACCGCGCTGCCATGGTCCGCCAGCGCGAGGAGCCACGCGTCATACCGCATGTAGTCGAATACCTTTGCCGGGATGGCCATGTCCGAGTCCTGGGGCAGGACGACCAGCATGGACGCCTGCGACAGGAATTCGAGCGCCTCACGGCGCGGCCGTGGCGGAACGGCTCGCACGTAGTCCGCGATCCCCTCCTCTCGTGCGATGTGCTCGATACGCACGCCGTCGAGGCTCTGCACGTGTCCCATGAGCTCGATCCCGAAATCCTGTGGCGCGAGCCGGCGGTCGGTGATCAGACGAGCCGCGGCCCGGAACAGCACCCGCGGATCCCGGTCGAGGTAAATGGTGCCCGCGTAGGCGATGGTGAAGCGGCGTCCCCGCCTGGTGCCATTTGGTGACGCGGGGACCGGCTCGTCGTCGAACCCGTTCGGCACCGCGATGATGCGCGACGAGGCCGACCGGTAGACCCCGCGCATCACGTTGCGGAGCGGATCGGTGTTGGCGACGATCAGCGCCGCCTGGGCGACCGCCCGCCGCTCGTGTTTCCGCGCGAGCCAGAACCACGTCGGGCTCGCGATCGCCTCCGGCAGTCGCTGCATCAAGCTCCACGGATCGCGCAGGTCCATGATGAACGGCAGCGCCGTTGCGCGGGCGAGCTTCCGCGCCCCCTCGTGCGCCATGTGCGGGGGGCCGCAGCTGATCACGGCGCGGTGGACGCCGGGCTCATACAGCTTCAGGGCCAGGCGTGCGCCATTCTCGGCCCAGCGGCCGGCGACGGCATGGTCGAGCCACGCGTAGTACGCGCGCGTGATCGTCCGAAACCGGAACGGCCGCCACTCGATTTCCGAGCGCGCCCGGGACTCGGGTACAGGCTCGACGGGACCTGGGCCACCGCGAGCGAGCCAGCGTCTCAGACGCCGCGCGGCGTCGAACACGTGCCACGCGAGCACGCCGATTTGCTCGGCCCGCAACCGCGGGCGGGGGATCCCGTAGATCCGTACACCCGCCGGGAGATCGGCGAGGCGATCGAGATCGGACGCCTCGAGCTCGGCCGGATGAAGGGTGATGACGTCGAGCCCCCACCCCCGCTCGGCGGCGTAGCGCGCCAGCTTTTGCCACCGTAAGGCCCCCACCGCCGGATCCGGGGGGAAGTGATACGAGACGAGGAACAGCCGGGCACGAGCGGCGGCGGGCGCCGTGGCGTGGATCGGTCTGGGCGGGCTTCGCCCGTTGGCGATGTCGAGCACGCGGACCGCGACCTCCTTCATGCGCGCCCGGTGTGCCACGAGCAGCACGGCCGCATACGCCACGGTACCGGCGAGCACCCGAACGCCGAGCCGCACCCAGGGGGACCAGTCGTCGGGGACGAGGGGACGCACCAGCAGCACCGCCGCTGCGATTCCGGCGGCGGCGCTCGCCGCCGGCCAGAGCGTGCGGAGATAGTCGGCCGCGCGGATATCGAGGAGGCGGAGGGTGCGCCGGAAGAACAGGGGGATGATCACGAGGGGGCATCCGACGATCCACGCGACTGCGACACCCGTGATGCCCCAGCGGCTCCCGAGGTAGAGCATCGAGGGGATCGCGGCTGCGGCGACCAGGTTGAACCGCATGTTCACCCGGGCGTGGCCGGTGGCAATCAACATCTGCGGCAGTGGGTTGAAGATCGAGCGGAAGCTGCCGTACAGCCCCAGCAAGCGCAGGGGCACGATGGCGGCGCGCCATTGTTCGCCGAGGACCGTGATGACGAAGAGGTCCGCCACCAACGCCAGACCCACGGACATCGGGAACGTGAGCAGGGCGAGGCCCTCCGTGACCGCGAGGAGGTAGCGCCGCAGGGCGGTCTTGTCGTTCTGCGCGGCTGAGAACACGGCCGGCGTCACCTGTCCGACGAGCGTGCTGATGCGGTCAGCCGGGATGCTCGCGATGTCCGAGCCCTTGGTGTACGCGCCGAGCGACGCCGTGCCGAGGACCCGGCCGACGATGGTCAGATCGGCGTGGCTGTAGACGTACCAACAGAGTTGCGAGATCACGACGTACCAGCCGAGGTGCATCGCGTGCGCGATGGAACGCAGATCGCGCGGCCACGACAGGTGATGCGGGCGCTGCACGCACAACACCATCATGGCGACGGCGCCGCTCACGACGGCGCCGAGGACGAGCGCCCAGTACCCGAGGCCGAGCCATGCCCCCACGAGCGTGGTTGAGCTCCACACGAGCGCCTCGCCGGCGTCGATCCAGGCGAGCCGCCAGAACTGGAGGTCACGCGCGAGCAGCGCGCGGGGCACCACCTGGACTGCGCGCATGATGAACGTGAGGCTGAGCGCGACGACGATCCACCGGACCACGGGCTGCTCGAAGAACGTCGCGATCGGGCCCGCGAGGGCGACGGACGCGCCGAACAGGATCACGCCGGCGATGAGCGCCAGCCCGCCGAGCTGGGCGATCTGCGAGCGCGTGAGGTCGCGATACTGGACGATGGCGAGACTCAAGCCCAGCTCGTTCACGAGCTGGATGAACCCCGCG
>DASQIB010000226.1:0-24204 GCA_035631795.1 Gemmatimonadales bacterium
ATCCTCGAGGAGGCGGGCGTCCCGCGTGCGATGTTCGCCGGAAGGAAAAAGGCCGTGGTGCACACCTACACGTGGCCGCGACACCGCGCGCTCCGGCCGAGCTACTTCGCCGAGGTGCGAGCGCGATACGGGCGGCGAGCGGGCTTCGTCTACCTGCATCGCGCGGCGAACCGCATGGCCTTCTGGTGGTTCCGAGGGTACCACCTGCTCCGTCGGAGGCTCTGGGGCATCGAGCCGCCCGACACACCGGCCGTGCTGGTCGGCGCGCGGTACGACTTCGCCTACCTGCAGTTCCTCTGGGCGGCGCGCACGTTGAGCGAACGGTTTGCCGCGCTGTTGAAGGCGAGCGGCGTGGTCCCGGTCCCTCTCGAGCGCCGGCGGCGCACGCCACCCCGCACGCTGCCGCCGGGGCCCCCCGCCCCCTCCCTGGGTGCGTCGCGATCGCGTGCGGCGGCTGACCCAACGCGATAAGATCCGGTATGCGATTCCGCTACACCCTCGTGGCCGATTGGCCGCCGCTCGCGTGGCTCGCCCGCTGCCGTCCCGGCGAGGGCGCGATCGACGTCTTCCACGGCGCGCGGGTCGAGCTCGCCGCCGACTGGTTCTGCGAGGCGGTGTGGGATGGCTCGTTCGCGGACGGGGACTTCGATCGCACCGATCTCGTCTTCGGATCCGGCGCCCGCGCCCGTGAGCGCGACGGGGTCTGTTTCGTCTCCTCGGGATCGACGGTGGATCGGCTGCAGTCGATCGCCGCCGGGGACGCGACGTGGGTGTCGAACTCGCTCCCCTGTCTCCTGGGGAGCGTGGGCGCCACACTCGATCCCACGTACCCGGGCTATTTCCCCGACCTCAAGTCCATCAGCAAGGGATTGGGCCGGTACACGCGCCAACTTGCCACATCCGCCGGTCCGGTGCAGCTCACCTACTATCACAATCTGCGGTGGGACGGCACCCGCTTGATCGAGACCCCCAAGCCGCCCGGCCTCAGGAGGGGAACGTTCGGGGCGTTTGCGGATTATCGCGGCTTTCTCGCGGGGACCATCGGCCGGCTGGCCGAGAACATGGAGGCGCCGTCGCGTGTGGACCGCTACCGCCTGCTCGGAACGATCTCGTCCGGGTACGATTCGGCCGCGGCCGCCGCCCTCGCGCGTCCCTACGGCCTGACCGAAGCGATTTCTTTCGGCAGCGCGTCGTCCGGCGAGCCCGATTCGGGTGAGATCATCGCGGACGTGCTTGGCGTGCGGCTCACGATCCTTGCCCGCCACGCGTGGCGCGCGTCGAGCTTCGCGGAAGTGCCGTTCGTTGCCGCGGACGCCAAAGGCGAGGACGTGTACTTCAGGGGGGCCGAGACCCTGCTGGCCCGCCGCGTGTTGCTCACGGGCTTCCACGGGGACCGCGTGTGGGACCGCGCCGCCCGCACGGACGCGGATTTCGTCCGCGGCGATCAGTCCGGCCTGTCGCTGTCCGAGTATCGCCTGTGGGCGGGCTTCCTGCACTGCCCGCTGCCGTTTGCGGGCGGGCGTCAAGCTGCTTCCATCCGTGCGGTGAGCCGCTCGCGCGAGCTCGCGCCATGGCATACGGGCTCGTACTACAGTCGCCCGATCTGCCGCCGGATCCTGGAAGAGGCGGGGGTGCCGCGAGACGCGTTCGGCCGGTGGAAGAAGAGCGTCTCGGTGCTCTTCTCCTCGCAGGAGGGGTTCCTCACGCCGGCCTCGCTCGCGGATTATCGCTTCTGGCTCGAGCGGCACGCCGACGAGTGGCAGCACCGGGGTCTCGTCCCTCCAAGCCTGGCCGAAGGCGCGGATCTGTGGCGGGACTCGCGCTACGCGTTGGCGCGGGTGCTCGAGGGATTGGCGCACGCGGCTCCGCGGCGGCTGTGGATGCTCCGCTCGGCGGCTCGGCGCGTGGTGACGCTGGGCCGGCGCGAGCGCCTGTTCCGGCACCTCTTCCCGTGGGCCATGGAACGCGCCAAGCAGCGCTATGCGAGCGCGCCGCTCGATGATCCGTCTCCACCGTCACCCCACGAGCGCTCGGCTGTCGAGGCCGCGCACACCGCGGCGAGGGTCTTTGGCTAAGCGCGTCCTCGTGATCGCGGCGCACCCGGACGACGAAATCCTTGGCTGCGGCGGCACGGTGGCCCTGCACGCCACTCGAGGTGACCGCGTGACGTCCGTCATCGCCTGCGAGGGCGAATCGCTGCGCTACGGACCCAACGGCGTGGGGCAGGCGGAGCACACCCGGCGCGCGGCCGAAACGCTCGGCGTGGACGACATCCGCTCCCTCAACTTCCCCGACCAGCGGCTCGATACGATGCCGCTGACCGAGATCATCACGCCGCTCGAGCGCGTGGTGCGCGAGGTCAAACCGGAAGTCGTCTATTGCCAGTATGGGCGGGACGTGAACCGCGACCACGAGATCCTCTTCAAGGCGATTCTGGTGGCCACGCGTCCGACCGAGCAAAGCATCGAGGCCGTCTATGCGTTCGACACGGCGTCGAGCACCGAATGGGCCTTTCCGCGGAGCTTCGCGCCCGACACATGGGTGGACATCTCGACCACGCTCGAAAAGAAGGTCGCGGCGATGGCATGCTACGAGAGTGAAGTGCGCCAGTATCCGCACCCCCGCTCACTCGAGGCGCTGCGCCACCGCGCGCGCGCGTGGGGCAACCAGCAATGCGTCGATGCCGCCGAAGTCTTCATGACCATCCGGCGCGCCCTGCGTGACGGTCAGACGCCTGGCTGACTTGCTGCTCGCCGGCGTCGCGCTGGTGGTCACGGCACCGCTCCTCGCACTCGCGGCCGCCGGCATCCGGCGTGCCAGCCCGGGACCGGTCCTGTTCCGCGCCGAGCGCGTGGGCCGCGGGGGACGACCGTTCATCATGTACAAGCTGCGCACCATGCATCTCCGGCGTCGCTCGGACGCGAGCCGCATCACCGGTGCGAACGACCCCAGGGTGTTCCCGCTCGGTGCGTGGCTCCGCGCCGTGAAGCTCGACGAGCTGCCGCAGCTCATCAACGTGCTGCGGGGTGAGATGGCGATCGTGGGCCCGCGCCCCGAGGACCCCGCGATCGTGGCGCGGCACTACACCGCCCTGGGACGCGAGACGCTGTCGGTCCGGCCCGGGCTCGCGAGCCCGGGCAGCATCTACAGCTCGACGCACGGGGATGCGTTTTTGACCGGACGCGACCCGGAAGCGGCCTACGTGGAGCGGCTGCTCCCCGTGAAGCTCGCCTTGGACGCGGTGTACGTTCGCCACGCCTCATTCCTCTACGATGCCCGCATCGTCGGCCGCACGTTGTGGGTCATCATCGCGACGCTCGCTGGCCGGCGCCGGTTCGCGGACCCACCCGAGCTTGCCGAAGCGAGCCGCCTGCTCGCGCTGGCGCCGGCCGACGCCGTGACGCAACGCCTGGGCTGACATCTGTGAGAGAGCCATCGTCACAGCGTGCATCTATGCCGGCTGAACAGGTCGCGGCCGCAGAGTCCGACGAGGCGGTGCGAGCGCACACCATCGTCGTGATCGGCCACGACCCGCCGATTCGCCGCGCCGTCAAGCATGTTGTCGCCGCCTTCGCTCAGCACGTCCGCGAGGCCGCCTCCGGTGCGATCGGTATCACGCTCGCGCGCGCGGAGCGGCCGGACCTCGTCGTCCTCGACCTCGACCTTCCCGATATGCCTGGGCTCGAGGTGTGCAAGGCGGTGCGTCGCGTGGCGACGATGCCGATCGTGGTCCTATCCGTCCGCGACTCGGCGGAGGCCAAGGTGGCGCTCCTGAACGCCGGAGCGGACGATTACGTCACGAAGCCCTTCAGCGCGCGGGAGTTCGCGGCGCGCGTGCGCGCAGAGCTGCGTCGCGTCAACCTCGGCCCAGCCAGAACGGCACGGCTTGACGTGGGCGAGTTGACGATCGACCTCGCGCGTAGGCGCGTAACGCGGGCCGGTCGGAAGCCCGTGCACCTGACGCGCACTGAGTGGGGCATCCTCCGTGCGCTCGCGGTTCAGACCGGGAGCACGCTCACGCACCAGCAGATCTACGGAGCGGTGTGGGGACGCCGCTTCGGCAACCCGCAGCAATACCTCCGCGTCTACATGACGAGCCTCCGGCGCAAGATCGAGGAGAACCCGTCGCGCCCGCGCCTCATCGTCACCGAGCCTGGCGTGGGCTACCGCCTCGAGCAACGCCCGTGGTGATCGCTTCCTTTGTGACTCCTTAATGGGAAAACTGAGTTTCTTTGTGATCTCTAGGCTGGTCCCCCACCGGCCTGCCTCGCTCAATTCCCGCCAAATGCGAGGCACGAAGCGCCTGTTCGATCTGTGCTGGACGATCCCCGGTCTCCTCGTGCTCTGGCCGGCGTTTCTCGTCATCGCCCTGCTCATCAAGCTGGACGATGGCGGAGCGGTGTTTTTCCGTCAGGTCCGCGTCGGCCGGTATGGGCGACCATTTCGCGTGTGGAAGTTTCGCACGATGATCGCCCGCGCCGAGCAGTGCGGCGGCCCGCTCACCGTGGGCGACGACCCCCGCACCACGCGCTTCGGCCGGTGGCTGCGGCGTTCCAAGCTGGACGAGCTGCCGCAGCTGTTCAACGTCCTCGCGGGCCAGATGCGTCTCGTGGGACCGCGTCCCGAGGTCCCCCACTATGTGGCGCTGTACACGCCGGATCAGCGTCGCGTTCTCGATCTCGTGCCCGGGATCACCGATCCGGCGAGCATCGTGTACCGCGATGAGAGCGCTCTGCTCGCACAGGCACCGGATTGGGAGCGGCAGTACGTCGAGGTCATCATGCCGGAGAAGATTCGGCTCAACCTGGCGTACGCCGCCCGCGCCACACGGTGGAAGGACTTCCTGGTAGTAGTGGCTACCTTCCTGAGTCTCGTGTCCCGCACTGAACCGACGATTTCGCACGCTGGTCCCGCCGCGTCCACGCAACGTAACGCTGCGCAATTGTAAGGCTGCTGCTACACGCAGCTTTCTCCTGAACGTCGGTTGAGGCTGCCCCGCGAGGCATGGCTCGTGCCTTGCGCCGGTGACATGCGCCGCGTGCTCGCCGGTGTCGTCTCGTTCGCCGTCCTGGTGGTCGTGACCACCTGCCCGGACGATCAGAGCCTTCGCCTCCCCACCGCCCTCTCGCGCCCGCCGGCCGCCGACGCTACAACGAGCACCGGTCCGGTCACCTTGGTCGGCGCGGGGGATATCGCGAAATGCGGCCAGATCGGGGCCGCGCAGACTGCCAGCCTCCTCGACTCGATTCCCGGAACCGTCTTCGCGGCGGGCGACAACGCCTGGGACCAAGGCACGGCCACCCAGTACACCACCTGCTACGGCACGACGTGGGGACGGCATCGCGCGCGCACGCAACCAGCCCCCGGCGACGTGGAGTACAAGACGGCCAACGCGACCGGCTATTTCGGTTATTTCGGCGCCGCCGCCGGTGATCCCAAGCAGGGCTATTACAGCTACGACCTCGGCTCCTGGCACATCGTGGTGCTCAACTCCGGCAGCCCCCAGCTGGTGCCGACGACGGCGACCTCCGCACAGGTCCAGTGGCTCAAGACCGATCTCGCCGCCCATTCGGCGCATTGCACGCTGGCCTATTGGGACTGGCCGCTGTTCGAGTCGAAGGACAACCCCAATGCCAACATCCGGCCGCTGTGGGACGCGCTCTACGCCGCGGGTGTGGACGTCGTCGTGAACGGCCACTACGGCTTCTACGAGCGGTTCGGTCCGCAGAGTCCCGCCGGCGTGGCGGACCCCACCGGCGGGATCCGCGAATTCGTGGTCGGCACCGGCGGCGCGCGGGTGGACGGGTTCGGTGGCACTCCGCGGCCCAATAGCCAGGTGCGAAACAGCGGCACGTTCGGCGTCTTGAAACTGACGCTCGACGACGGGACGTACGCGTGGCAATTCGTGCCGATCGCCGGCAAGACGTTCACCGACTCGGGCACGGACGCGTGTCATGGCGCGCGCCCCACGGTGAACGCCGGGCCCGACCTCACCGCCAATCCGGGCGACACGACCACGCTCTCCGCGACGTTCAGCGATCCCGACCCGAGCGATGGCCCATGGGGATACACGATCAACTGGGGCGACGGCACGTCGAGCAGCGGCAGCACCGCCACCCAAACCGCGCCGATCGCCGCCACGCACGTCTATGCGAGCGCGGCATCGTTCCGCGTCCCAGTGACCGTGACCAACAGCGGCGGTATCTCCGGCGTGGACACGGTAGCCCTCACCGTCGTCGCAGCGCCCGTATTGATCGGCGCAGGAGATATCGCCGACTGCACCCGCAACCAGGATTCGCTCACGGCCAACCTGATGGACACGATCCCAGGCACCGTGTTCGCGGACGGGGACAACGCGTACCCCGACGGTACGAGTGCGAATTACACGCAGTGTTACGCTCCAACCTGGGGCCGCTTCAAGAGCCGCACCAAGCCCGTTCCAGGTAACCACGACTATCTCACGGCCAACGCCAGTGGATACTTCCAGTATTTCGGGGCGGCCGCCGGCCAGTCGGGCAAGGGCTATTACAGCTACGACCTCGGCACCTGGCACATCGTCGCCCTGAACTCGAACATCGCGATGAACGTGGGCTCGCCGCAGGAGGTGTGGCTCAAGGCCGATCTCGCGAAGAGCACCAAGCGTTGTACGCTCGCGTATTGGCACCATCCCCTGTTCAGCTCCGGCAACGAGGGGGCCCATCCCGAGGTGGCGCCGCTGTTTCAGGATCTGTACAACGCAGGGGCGGAACTGGTCATCGTGGGGCACGATCACGACTACGAGCGCTTTGCCCCGCAGTCGTGGAACGGCGTGGCGGACTCGGCGTACGGCATCCGCGAGATCGTCGCCGGCACCGGCGGCGGGGGGTTGTTCACCGCGCACCCACCGGTGGTGAACTCGGAGGTCCTGAACGACAACACGAACGGCGTCCTGAAGCTGACCCTGCACACGAACGGCTACTCGTGGAAATTCATGCCGATCCCGGGCGAGACGTTCACCGATCAGGGCAGCGGCTCGTGTCATGATGCGCCGCCCGCCACGAATCAGACCCCGACGGCCGCGCCCGGCGGGCCCTACAGCGGCACCGAGGGCATCGCCGTGCCCCTCGATGGCAGCGCCTCGACGGATCCCGACGGTGATGCGCTCGCCTATGCCTGGAGCTTCGGCGACGGCACCACCGGCACCGGAGTCAAGCCGGCTCACACGTACATCGGCGCCGGCAGTTATACGGTGACGCTGACCGTCACCGACACACGCGGCGCGGCCAGCGCGCCGGTCACGACCAGCGCAACCATCGCGAACGCGGCCCCCGTCGTGAACGCAGGGCCGCCGCAGACGGTCACCGTGGGGAGCCCGGTGACCCTCAACGCCTCGTTCACCGACGGCGCGAACGACGGTCCCTGGGCGTTCGGGATCAATTGGGGCGATGGGTCGCCGCAGACCAGCGGGACGACCAGCGCACTGGGGTCCATTACGTCCACCCACGTCTACAACGCGGGCAGTGTCAATACGGTGACGGTCACGGTGACGGACAACTTCGGCGCCGCCGGCTCCGGCACGACCACGATGACGGCCACGAGCCAGGTGGTCACGCTCGTGGGCGCGGGCAACATCGCGCGCTGCGATCGCACCAACGACGAGGCGACGGCGGCGTTGCTCGACAACATCCCCGGGACCGTGTTTGCGCTCGGCGATGCCACCTTCCCGAACGGCACGCCCACCAATTACACGAATTGCTACGATCCGTCTTGGGGCCGTCACAAGGCCCGGACCTATCCGGTCACGGGGAACCACGACTACGACTCGAGCGCTACGGCCGACGGTTACCTCGGGTACTTCGGCACCAGCTACCCGAGCGCCGTCGCCGGAGATCCAAGCCAGGGATACTACAGCTACAACCTCGGCGCGTGGCACATCATCGTGCTCAACAGCAACACCGCTTTCGTCTCGACCGCTGCGGGCTCGCCCCAGGAGACGTGGCTCCAGAGCGATCTCGCCGCGAACACGCAGCAGTGCGTGCTCGCGATGTTCCACAGCCCGCGCTTCTACTCGGTGCCCACCGGGACCCAGTTCTTCCCCACGAACAGCGTCTTGCCGTTCTGGAACGACCTGTACGCCGCCCACGCCGAGCTGATCATCAACGCTCACATGCAGGACTACGAACGGTTCGCGCCGCAGACACCCCTCGGCGCTGCCGATCTCACGAACGGCATTCGGGAGATCATCGTCGGTACCGGCGGGGGCGGGCTCGACGCGCCCAACGGCCAGATCACCGCCAACAGCGAAGCGCAGATCAGCGGGGTGTACGGGGTGCTCAAGCTCACCCTCGGCGACGGGTCCTACTCGTGGCAGTTCATCCCCGTGGCGGGCCAGAGCGGGACGGACTCGGGGACCGGCACCTGCCACTGAGGCCGGGGCCTACCGTTCCTGCGCATCCTGCACAGCCGTAACGCTTTAGAGTCGTTGCTGTAGCATACCTACCACAACAACAACTGACCCAACCGAAGAAGCGCTACGCAACACAATGCGACGTAACGGATTGTCACTAAGAGCCGTTGCGTGCACGCCTCATGCTCCAAGGTCGCCGTTGAGAGCGTGCGACGCCCCGACGAAGCGCACGGCGCCACCCTATGCGTGTGACCGGCACCCGCCACCTGGTACTGGCCGCGCTCGTGGTCGCCGGTGGGGCGGTCATCAGTACCTGCGGTGAAAACGGCAGTCCTACCGCTCCCACAGCCGCGTCCAACATCCCGATCCTCGCGAGTACCACCCCGTTACCATCCGTCACGCTGGTCGGGGCTGGAAACATCGCGCGGTGTGACCGTACCGCGAACGCCCAGGCCACTGCCGCGCTGCTCACGAGTGTCACGGGCACCGTTTTCGTCGCCGGGGATGGAGCATACGTACCGAGCGGGTGGCAGACGTGCTTCAACTCGACGTGGGGAGCCCAGAAGGCACGCACGCTCCCACTCCTCGGCAACAAAGACTACGACTCGAGTTCCACGGCGTCTGCATACTTCGCCTACTGGGGGACGCAGGCGGGAGATCCCACGAAGGGCTACTACAGCCTCGACCTGGGCGCCTGGCACGTCATCGTCCTGAACAGCAACAACAGCTTCGTGTCGACCGCCGTAGGCTCCCCCCAGGAGCTTTGGCTCAAGGCCGATCTCGCCGCCACCACCAAGCAGTGCAAGATCGCGCTGTTTCACGCACCGCGCTTTTACTCGACGACGACCGCGACCTTCTCACCGACTGGGACGGTCAAGCCGTTCTGGGATGATCTCTATGCGGCCCACGCCGACGTGATCGTCAATGCGCACATGCGCGATTACGAGCGGTTCGCCCCACAGAACTCGGCAGGCGTCGCGGACTCCATGGGCATCCGCGAGTTCATCATCGGCACGGGCGGCGAGGGGCTCGACGGCGCCAACACCCTGATCATCCCCAACAGTCAAGTCAACATCAGCGGCACCTACGGCGTGTTGAAGCTCACGCTGGCTGACGGGTCATACTCGTGGCAGTTCGTTCCCGCCCAGACCCCGGCTCAGACCGACGCCGGTACGGCCACCTGTCACGGAGCGCCTGCGAGCGGGCCGGTCACCCCGAGCGTGAACTCTGGCCCCGACCTGCTCGCGCATCCCGGCGATACCGTCACCGTCTCCACGACGTTCAGTGATGCTGTGGCGTCCGACGCGCCCTGGTCGTACATGATTGCGTGGGGGGACGGCGGCTCCACGACGGGAACGGCGCAGAGCCAGACCTCGCCGATCGTCGCCAAACACGTCTATATGAGTGTCGGACTCGACTCGGTCCGGGTCGTGGTGACGAACAGCGCCGGGCTCTCGGGTCGCGACTCGGTGGGGGTTCAGATTCAAGCCCCCGTGACTTCGAACGTGCTGGTGGGAGCGGGCGACATCGCCGATTGTACGGGGTCCGGAGACTCGATCACCGCGAGCCTCTTGGACGGCATCCCGGGCACCGTGTTCCTCGCCGGGGATAACGCCTACCCCAACGGCGCCCCAAGCGACTACGCCAACTGTTACGCACCCACGTGGGGCCGTCATATATCTCGGACGCGGCCCGCCCCTGGCAATCACGATTATCAGACGTCGGGCGCATCGGGATATTTCGGATACTTCGGGCCGGCCGCGGGCGATCCGGCGAAGGGCTATTACAGCTACGACTTGGGCGACTGGCACATCGTCGCCCTGAACTCGAATATCGCGCACACGGCGGGCACGCCGCAGGAACAGTGGCTGCGCGCCGATCTCGCGGCGAGTCCTAAGCGCTGCACCCTCGCCTACTGGCACCACCCGCTCTTCACGTCGGGCCCCTTGGCGGACACATCGACGCGCGCGCTGTGGCAGGCGCTCTACGACTATGGCGCGGAAGTCGTCGTCGTTGGTCACGAGCATTACTACGAGCGCTTCGCCCCCCAGACCGCGGCCGGCGTGGCCGATCCCGCCAACGGCATCCGCGAGTTCGTGGCGGGCACGGGTGGCTCCGGCCTGTTCAGCCAGGCCACGACACACCCGGCGAACTGGGAAACCGGGAACGACAATACGTTCGGCGTCCTCAAGTTCACGCTGACGTCGACCGGGTACAGCTGGCAGTTCGTACACGCCCCCGGCAAGACGTACGCCGACTCGGGGAGCGGAAGCTGTCACGACGCGCCCGGTGCCACGAACAGTCCGCCGACGGCCGTGCCGGGCGGTCCGTACACCGGCGTGGAAGGCGCCGCCGTCACGTTCTCGGGCAGTGGGTCCTCCGATCCGAACGGCGACGCGATCACCTACGCCTGGAATTTCGGCGATTCGTCCACCGGCACGGGCGTCGCGCCGACGCATACCTACGCGGATAACGGCACATACACCGTGTCGCTCACGGTCACCGACTCGAAGGGCGCGGCCAGCACCGCCGTCACCACCACCGCGACGATTTCCAACGCACCTCCGGTGGTCACGCTGCCTTCAAACCAGGCGGCCACTTCAGGCACCGCTTATAGCTTGAGCGCCACGTTCAGTGACGCGGGCGTCAACGACTCGCCGTGGAGCTATTCGATCGATTGGGGCGACGGATCGCCCCAGACGACGGGGAGCGCGACCAGTCAGGCGAGCCCCATCTCCGCGAGCCATACCTACGCGGCGGGCGGCACGGACACCGTGCGGGTGACCGTCACCGACAAGGACGGCGGGGCCGGAACGGCCAAGACGCCTGTGGCGGTGACGACTGCGAACCGACCGCCCACCGCAGCGCCCGGCGGCCCCTATACGGGCACCGAGGGCACCGCCGTCGCCTTCAACGGCGGCGGATCCTCGGATCCCGACGGCGACGCCATCACCTACGCGTGGAGCTTCGGCGACGGCACGACCGGAACGGGCGCCACGCCGAGCCACACGTACGCCGACAACGGCACGTACACCGCCTCCCTCACCGTCACCGACTCCAAGGGAGCGGCGAGCGCGGCCGTCACGACGACCGCGACCATCGCGAATGCGAATCCCGTGGTGACCTTGCCCGCCAATCAGGTGGCCACCGCGGGCGTCGCCTACAATCTGAGCGCGACCTTCAGCGACGCCGGCGTGAACGACACGCCGTGGGGCTATTCGATCGACTGGGGCGACGGATCGACGCCCACGACCGGGAGTGCCACGAGCCAGTCCACCGCGATCGCCGCGAGCCACACGTACGCTGCGGGTGGGACGGACACCGTGCGGGTGACCGTCACCGACAAAGATGGCGGGGCTGGGACGGGCAAGACGCCCGTCGTGGTCGCGGCCGTGAATCATCCGCCCACAGCAGCACCTGGCGGG
This sequence comes from Gemmatimonadales bacterium, assembly GCA_035631795.1. GTDB lineage: Bacteria > Gemmatimonadota > Gemmatimonadetes > Gemmatimonadales > GWC2-71-9 > AG41. The sequence continues at coordinate 11,812 of DASQIB010000226.1, forward strand.
CCCTACACCGGTACCGAGGGCGCGGCCGTCGCTCTCAACGGCAGCGGCTCGTCGGATCCCGACGGAGACGCGATCACCTACGCCTGGAGCTTCGGCGACGGCGCGACCGGCACCGGGGCGACGCCAAGCCATACGTATGCGGACAACGGTACGTACACGGTCTCCCTCACCGTCACCGACTCGAAGGGCGCGCCGAGTGCGGCGGTCACCACGACGGCCACGATCGCGAACGCCAACCCGGCCGTCACGCTCCCGGCAAACCAGGTCGCCACCGCCGCCATCGCCTACAGTCTGAGCGCGACGTTCTCGGATGCGGGCGTGAACGACTCGCCTTGGGCGTACGCGATCGATTGGGGCGACGGCTCAGCCGTCACGACGGGGAGTGCCACGAGCCAGTCCGCCGCGATCACGGCGAGCCACACCTACGCAGCAGGAGGGACGGACACGGTGCGCGTGACCGTCACCGACAAAGACGGCGGCGCCGGCGCTGCCAAGACACCCGTCACGGTCGCGGCGGCGAATCGTCCGCCGACCGCCGTGGCGGGCGGGCCCTACTCGGGCAACGAAGGCGCCGCCGTCGTCTTGAACGGCACCGGCTCGTCGGATCCCGACGGAGACGCGATCACGTACGCCTGGAGCTTCGGCGACGGCACGACCGGGACGGGCGCCACGCCGAGCCACGCCTACGCCGACAACGGAACGTACGCGGTCTCGTTGACCGTCACGGATTCGAAGGGCGCGCCGAGCACGCCGGCCGCGGCGACTGTGACGGTGGCGAACGTCGCACCCATCGTGAGCGCGCCGGCGAGCCTCACGGCGAACGCGGGCACCCCCGTTACGCTGAGCGCGACGTTCAGCGATCCCGGGACGCGTGACGCCCCCTGGGCGTACAGCATCAACTGGGGCGATGGCAGCGCAGCGACCGCGGGCAGCGTCACCACCCAGACGGCGATCAGCGCCGCGCATACCTATGCGGCGGCTGGGTCCAACACCGCGATCGTGACCGTCACCGACAAGGACGGCGGCGCGGGAAGCGGACAGACGTTGCTCACCGTCTCGCAGCAGGTCGCGAGCGTCACGCTCGTCGGAGCAGGCAATATCGCGAAATGCACGAACACCAATTCGCAAGCGACTGCGGCTCTGATCAGCTCTGTCGGTGGCGCGGTATTCAGCCTCGGCGACAACGCCTATCCCAACGGCACCGCAGCGAACTACCAGAATTGCTACGGGCCCACGTGGGGTCAGTTCCTCGCGAACACGTATCCAGTTGTGGGGCACCACGAATACGATTCGAGCACGACCGCCGCCGGCTACTTCGGCTACTTCGGAGCCGTGGCCGGTAACCCAGGACAGGGCTACTACAGCTTCGACTTGGGCGCCTGGCACATCGTCGTACTGAACAGCAACAACACCTACGTCTCAACGGCGGTGGGCTCGCCGCAGGAGACTTGGCTCAAGGCAGACCTAGCTGCGAGCACGAAGAAGTGCCAGTTGGCGCTGTTCCATCATCCACGCTTCTACTCGACGACGTCCACCGCCTTCTACCCGACGTCGACGGTGAAGCCGTTCTGGGATGATCTCTATGCCGCGGGGGCTGAGTTGATCCTCAACGCCCACATGCAGGACTACGAGCGCTTCGCGCCACAAAACTCCGCGGGGACGGCGGACCCGAACGGCATTCGCGAGATCATCGTAGGGACCGGCGGGGGCGGGCTGGACTCGCCCAACACGTTGATCATTCCGAACAGCGAGGCCCGCATCAGCAGTGTGTACGGCGTGCTGAAGCTCACCCTCTCCGATGGGTCTTACTCCTGGCAGTTCATCCCGGTAGCGGGCCAGACCGCCAGCGACTCCGGAAGCGGGACCTGCCACTGACGCAATGCTGTGGCAGATGTGTGACAGCGCGGCCGAGTGTCGCGCCTGTCCAACGCTTCAACTCACTGTCCATGATGGAGTTAGGTGCTTCGCGCACGCGCACGGCTCCTGCACCACGCCGCTGAGATGCACAGCGAACTTTCTGTGATGCCGCCGCCTCCGCGACCGGCGCTCGTCTCTGACGATCCACCCCGGGCCACCACGCGCTCGCTCGTCGAGCGCCTCGGCGAGGCGTTGGGCGGTGAGCGTGTCGCCTACCTCCAGTGGAAGGGCAATTGGAAGCGCACCCGCTGGATGAGCGGTGAGGGCGACATCGACCTGCTCGTCGACCGCTCGGCCGAGCCGCGGTACTCGGGGGTCCTGTGGTCGCTCGGGTTCCGTCGCGCCGACCCGCCGCCCGAGAGCGCGATCGCCGGCATCGAAAGCTATTTCGGATTCGATCCGGCCACCGGCCGGCTCATTCACGTGCACACGCATTACCGCCTGGTGGTGGGCGGCATCTGGCGCACCGTGTATCGGCTCCCGATCGAGGAGCCGCTGCTCGCCTCCGCGATGCCCGGCGCGGTGTTTCCGGTGGCCGCGCCGGAATACGAGCTCATCGCATTCGCCGCGCGCATGGTCCAGCGGTACAACATTTTGGATACGCTGCGACGTCGGCACCCGCCCTGGCTCAAGGGGATTCAGGCGGAGCTCGATTCGTTGATCGCGAAAGCCAATCGTGCGAAGATCGCGGCGATCCTCGAGGCGTACCTCCCGACATTCGATCTGGCCTTCGTCGATGAGTGCCTCGCGTCGCTCCGGCCGCATTACTCCCGCTGGCGCCGGCTGCTGGTCCTGCGGCGCGAGCTGCATCGCCGTCTCCTGCCGCATGCGCGCCGGCCGCCCGTGACGCTGACGCTCAGTCGGATCTTCACCAGGGTGCTGAACCTGGGAGGGCGTCTCAAGCTGATCCGGAAGCGCGGCAAGCATTTCGCGCACGGTGGCACCGTGATCGCGCTGCTCGGCGGCGACGGCGCGGGCAAGTCTACGTGTACGCGCGAACTCGCAAAGTGGCTCTCCGACGAATTCAACCTCATTACCGCGCACCTCGGTCGCCCGCCCCGCTCCTTCGTCACCCTGGCGGTGGGCGGCGCGCTGCGGGTCGCCCGGTTGCTGGGGCTCGCGACCGACGCGGACGACGTCCGGGAGCGGACGCCCGCCTACCTTGCTGCCCTGCGCGACGTGTGCACCGCGCGCGATCGCTTTCAGCTGTACCTCCATGCCCGCCGCTTCGCGCTCGCGGGCGGACTCGCCCTGTGCGAGCGGTACCCGGTACCCCAGAACCCGACGCTGTCGGGCCCCCGGCTCGACGGGCTCGCGCCGCTCGCCCGCACACGCGTTGGCCGGTGGCTCGTGGCGAAGGAAGCGTCGTACTACCGACAGATCCTCGCGCCCGATGTCCTGATCCTGCTGCGCGTCGATCCGGAGACCGCCGTGCGCCGCAAGACCGATGAGCCGGCCGAGTACGTACGCGCCCGTTGCCAGCTCGTGTGGGACACGGACTGGACCGGCAGCCGGGTGCACATCGTCGATGCTTCACGGCCGTTGGCGGAGGTGCTGGCCGAGATCAAGGCCATTCTCTGGGAGCTGCTGTAGTGTTGATGGAGCTGGTCGGGCCCGCGGGGGCGGGCAAGAGCCTCTTGGCCGACCGCCTGCGCGTTCGCGGTGACGTCGTGCGGGCCAGCGTGTGGAACCTGCCTCGCGTCCTGATCTTCGAGAGCGCGCTCCGCTCGCTCCCCGTGCTGGTACGCATGTGCCTCGAGACGCGGGCATTCCCGCGCGCGGAGCTCGAGCAGATCGTGCGTCTCAATGCGTTGCGCCTGTTCGTGCGGCGCCGCGCGCGTGGCGCGCGCCTCGTCGTGCTCGACGAGGGCCCCGTGTTCGCCCTGAGCTGGCTGCGTGTGTTCGGTCATCCCCGCATTCAGAACGGTCGCCTCAACCCCTGGTGGCACCGCACGCTCGCGGACTGGGCGGGTGTGCTCGACCGGGTCGTTATGCTCGACGCACCCGAACCCGTCCTCGTGTCGCGGATCCGCGGGCGCCAGAAGCCCCACGACATCTTCCGGCAGATGACCGACGCGCAGATCCTCGACCTCATCGCGCGCTATCGCACCGCGTTCGACGGCGTGCTCGCCGCGCTCACGGCCGGCGGGCGGCCGGAGCTGCTCACGCTCGCGGCCGCCGACGGCTCGACCGAGCAGCTCAGCCATGCGGTGCTCGCGCCGCTCGGGCCGCCGTCCGTCCCAGCGACACCGGAACGGTCTGCACCCGATCGCCACACGCTCACGCACCGCGCCACCCTGAACGTCGTGGCGTCGTTGCTCGATTACGGCGCCAAGCTGGCCGTCGGCGTGGTGGTCGTCCCGATCCTCGTGAGCGGGCTGGGCCGCACGCTGTACGGTGTGTGGGAGATGCTCGGTCGTCTCGTGGGCTACATGACCGCCGGCGATGGCCGTCCCACGCAGGCGTTGCGGCTCGTGGTGTCGAACCTGCAGGGCAGCCCGGACGATTCCGCCAAGCGGCGCTACGTCGGTGGCGCGCTCGTCGTGTGGTTGTTGTTCCTGCCGCTCGTGGTCGTCATCGGCGGCGCGCTCGTCTGGCTCGCCCCGGTGATCACGAAGACGGCCCCGGCGCTGGCCGCCGGCGTGCGGCTGACCGCGGCGCTCCTGACCGTGAGCCTCGTCTTCGGAAACCTCGCCTCGCTTCCCGAGTCGGTGCTGCGCGGGATGAATCTCGGCTACAAGCGGATGGGCCTGCAGGCCGGCCTCGAAGTGGTGGGCGGCGCGTTGATGGCGGGGGCCATCTACCTCGGCCTGGGCATGATGGGCGCCGCGGGCGCGCAAGTGGCCTTCGCGCTGCTCATGGGTCTGACCTTCTGGTGGGTGGTGAAGAAGTATGTGCCGTGGTTCGGGATCGAGCGCCCGACGCGGGCCGACGTAAAGGGGCTCCTCGGTCTCAGCCTGTGGTACTCCGCGGGCGAGGCGATCACCAAGCTGCAGCTCGCGAGCGACGTGCTCATCCTGGGCATGGTGCTCTCGCCCACGGCCGTGACCGCGTACGCGTTGACGAGCTACGCGGCGCGCACCGCGGTCAATCTGCAGTCCCTCGCGGCCGGCGGCGCCATCCCCGGCATCGGAGGCGTGATCGGCGAGCGCCAGTTCGAGAAGGCGGTGCGCCTCCGCAACGAGCTGCTCGCCCTCACGTGGCTGTTCGCGACCACGGTCGGGGCGACGATCCTCTTGTGGAACCGGAGCTTCCTGACGCTCTGGGTAGGGGGGGTGAACTACGCTGGACCCTGGGTCAACCTGCTGATCGTCGCGATCATGGCGCAGACGGCGTTCGTACGCTCCGATGCGTACATCATCGATGCCGCGCTCCAGCCGCGCCTGCGGGTCATCGTCACGGCTGTCGCCGCCACGCTCACCGTCGTGCTCGCCACGCTGCTCACCATGCGCTTCGGGACGGTCGGCCTGTGTCTCGGGATCATCGCGGGACGGCTGACGCAGTCCATCGCGTACCCCCACCTGGTGCGCCGCTGCTTTGGCGACACCTCCCGACCCGACCTATGGGCGATCGGGCGTCCGCTCATCGTGATGGCCCTCCTGTTCGCCGCCGCCGCGCGGTTCGGCGACCGGATTCTCGCCCATCACTGGATCGGCTGGATCGCGGGCGTCTCGGCCACCGGGGTGGTCGTGCTCGTAGTCGGACTCGTGACGGGCCTTCCTGCCGAGGCCCGGGCTGCCGTGCTGTTGCGGGGTCGCGAGCTCGCGCGGAGGCTCCGGTGAACGGCGTGCGCCCGCTCAATCCCTTGGTGCGGTGGACGTTCTACCTGCTGGTGTTCTCGATCCCATTCGAGTTCCCCGACCGATCGTTCCCGATCGAGATCCCCACGATCACGGCAACCCTCTTCCTGTTCGCGACCCTGTTGGAGCCGCGCGCGTGTTACGCCAGGAAGCCCGCGGCGTTTCTGTGCTTCGTGACGTATCTGTACCTGTACTGGGTCTCCGCCGCGATCAGTGGTCAGGACCATCTCGCGACCGCCTTGATCACCCCGGATTACTGGAGCCAGGTGCTGAAGCAGTTCCTCCAGATCCTTCAGGGAATTCTGGTGCTGTGGACCGGCTACAACCTGTTGTGCTCGCAGCCGCTGGCCCGGTCGACGATGGCCGTCTTCGCACTCGCCTGTGTCGGCCGCGCGCTCCTGCCCATCCTCGGGATCGCGCGGACGGCGCGCACGGAATGGGGCGGCGGCGAGCGGGTGACCGCCCTCGGGCAGAACGCCAACAACAGCGCGATGATTCTCGGCGCGGGGTTCATCGCGTTGTTCGCGCTGCTCTACGGGAACGACCGGTTCCTGTCGCGACGCCGCTGGCTCGCCTGGCCGGGGTTCGGCTTGATCGGGCTCGCGGTGATCGACTCCGCTTCCCGCGGCGGCATCGTCGCGCTGGGCCTCGGGCTCGCCGTTTTCATGTTCGCCAACGCCCGCTCTCCCTGGGCCCGGATTCGGAACGCCGCGATCACTGTCTTCGCGATCGGCGGCCTCGTGGCGTTCACGTACAGTAACGACCTGATGCGCGAGCGCTTCGCCGACGCGCTCGAGCACGGTGCCATGGCGGGCCGCGAGCGCATCTATCCCGCATTGATCGGCATGTTCGAGGAGCGACCCCTGTTCGGGTGGGGACCCGTCAACAACAAGTACGAGCTCGGGATTCGCCTGGACGAGCGAGTGCGCCGTCGCCGCGACGCCCATAACCTCGTCCTCGAGGTCCTCACGGCCAACGGCACCGTCGGCGCGCTCCCATTCCTGCTCGGGATCGCGCTGAGCGGTCTGGCGGCCTGGCAGGCACGGCGCCGTGCGCACGGCGCGTTCGCCTTGGCGCTCTTCGCCTGCGTCATGCTGGCAAACATGAGCGGCAACTGGATCGCCTCGAAGCTGCTCTGGCTCATGCTGGCCTACGCGCTGGCGAGCGCCACGTACGCCTATGCGAGCGCTCCCGCCCCTGCTCGCGCTCCACCCACGCCGCCGCGACCGCAGCCCTTGCATGCGCCGCCGCTCGACGCACCAAGTCGGCGAGCGATTGTATCCGGCGCGAAGCTGTAAGGAAACTGCCACAGCGGGTTTGCGTGCGTCAGCAGCACAAGCGCTAACACCTGTACCGACAATTACTTAAAGCGAGAGACTCAGTGTACGTCTCTTGCACTTGGCACCCGTGACCCCATGAGGCCATCGCTCGTCCTATGTGCGGCATAGCCGGCCGGTTCCACCCCGTGACGCTGCCCGATGCGCCGGGATGGAACTCGCGCGCCTCGGCGCTCCTCGCCCACCGGGGTCCGGATGGCGAAGGACACTTTCGCGACGCGCGCTGCGAGTTCGTGCACCGCCGGCTCGCCCTGATCGACCTCTCTCCCAGCGGCAAGCAGCCGATGGGCAACGAGGACCAGAGCATCCAGGTCATTTACAACGGGGAGATCTACAACTACCGCCAGCTCACGACCGAGCTGAAGGGCCGGGGCCACGTGTTCCGCGGCACCTCCGACACGGAGGTGATCGTGCACCTCTACGAGGAGTACGGCGCCGAGCTGGTGTCACGCCTGCGCGGGATCTTCGCGTTCGCGCTCTACGACCGCCGCGCCGGTCGGCTCGTGCTGGCGCGAGACCGCTTCGGCGTGAAGCCGCTGTTCTACACGGTCCATGACGGGCAGTGGGTGTTTGCGAGCGAAATGAAGGCGATCGCGGCGCTGCCCGGCTTCCGACCCGAGATCGACCGGCAGGCGTGCTACGACTTCCTCGGACTCGGGTACGTGCCCGAGCCCGCCACCGGATTCGCGAACATCCAGGCCCTCCCGCACGGCGCGGTCCTGACGGTGGATGTCGGGCGGCAGGAGCTCAAGCGCTACGATCGGATCGAGGCCCTGCCGGACATCGATCGGCGGATGAGCGACGCGGTGACGGCGGTGTCGAACGGGCTCGTCGCAGCCGTGGACGGGCAGTCGGTCGCGGACGTGCCGGTCGCCGCGCTCCTCTCGGGTGGCATCGATTCTTCGCTCGTCGTGGCCGCGCGCCGGCTCGCCACGGGCCAGGCCACGAACACGTTCAACGTCCGCTTCCCCGATCGCACGCACGACGAAACACCCCTGGCCGTAATCGTCTCCGAGCAATACGGGACGCGCCACCATACCATCGATTTGGGCGACTGGGCGGTGACACCGGAATCGGTTCTCGATCTGGTGCGTCATTTCGATCAGCCGTTCTCCGACACCAGCTTCGTCCCGATGTACTGGATCTCGCGCGCGGTGCGCGATCGAGGGATCATTTGCACGCTGTCGGGCGACGGGGGCGACGAGGCGTTCGGTGGGTACTCGCGCTTTTGGCGCATCAACCGGCTCGTGCAGCTGATGCGGGCGCCGGGGTGGGTGGCGCTCGCGACTTATGCGGCCGGCAATCGCCTCGCCGCCTGGACGCGGGACTGGGGCCGTCAGGTGTCCAAGGCGATGCGGCTGGCGCGCGCGGGGCGCGACGATTCGGCGATTCTCCTGGCCGGCCTCTCCAACTACCTCTCGGAAGATCAGAAGCGGTCGCTCGTCAACCGACCGGCCCGCGACGGACTGCTCGACGTATACCGGCACTTCGACGGGTACCAGCCGCCGGGCGTATCCGACCTGGAAGAGCTGTCCCGGCGCGTGACGGAGAATCTCTTCGCCGTGAGCCTGCCGTCGGACATGCTCCGCAAGGTGGACATGATGAGCATGCGGGCGAGCATCGAGGTGCGCGTGCCGATGCTGGACGAGGATCTCGTCGCCACAGGCCTCACGCTGCCCCATCGCCTGAAGACCGACGGGCACCAGGGGAAGCTGGTGCTCCGCGAGCTCGCGCGCCGCTGGCTCGCGCCCGCGGTTGTCCGGCACCCGAAGCACGGCTTCACGGTGCCGCTCGACGTGATGGTACCGGCAAACTTCCACGAGGCGTTGCGGGACCTACTGCTCGCGCCCGACGCGCGCACGCGCGGCGTCCTCGACCAGGGCCAGATCGCGCGCTGGCTCGACCAGTTCCAGGCAGCCCGCACGGACCTGAACGCGCGCGGCGGCGCCATCAGCCGCGGCGGCTTGTACCAGCGCGTCTTCACGGTCCTGTCTCTCGAGCTATGGATGCGCGACTTCCAGCTCGCATGGTGAGCCGGGTGGGCGCGGCGGGGGAGGCCGGGCAGTGAGGCTTGCCGTATTCACGAGCAAGTATCCCGCGCGCGTGTCGACCTTCTTTGAGCGCGACATGCGGGCCCTGCTCGAGGCGGGGGTGGAGCTGGACGTCTTCCCCGTCTCCCCGCTCGATCCGCGCCTCTGGCAGTACGGGTTGGACATCCTCGGCGAAGACGTCCTGCCGAGGAGCCGCGTGCACCACATCGGCTTCTTCGACAGCTGGTGGCGCGCCAAGCCATGGCGGGGACGCGGGCTGGGCACGGCGTTGCATCAGGCCACCGTCGTCGGCGCCGCGGCCACGCGGTACGGCCTCGTGCCGCTCGCGAAAAGCCTGTACGTGCTCCCCAAGGCCTGGGCATGGGCGATGGAGCATGCCGATCGCTACGATCACGTGCTCGCGTATTGGGGCAATTACGCGGGCACGGCGGCGCACCTGTTCCACCGCCTGGCCAACCGGCCCATTCCGCTGTCGGTCTGGTTGCACGCCGGTACGGATCTGTACCTCCGGCCCGTCTACCTCCGGCAGAAGCTGAACGACGCCGACGGGGTGATCACGTGCTGCGAGTTCAACCGGACGTTCATCGACGAGCGCTACCGGGACAGCGTGCCGGGCATCGCGCAGCGGATCCACGTCTGCTACCACGGGCTCGACCTTCGCGACTTCCCGTTTCGCCCCGGTGGCCGGCCCCCGGCACGCCTCCTCGCGGTCGGGCGTTTGGCCCGCGACAAAGGGTTCGTCAACCTCCTCCGCGCGGCGCGCGTGCTGTGGGACCGGGGGTACGAGCCCGAAGTGGACGTGGTCGGGGACGGCCCGGAGCGCGCGACGCTGCACCGCCTGGCCGGGACGCTGGGCATTTCGGAGCGCGTGCGCTTCCGCGGCTGGGTGCGCTTCGAGGAGGTGCGTCGCGCGATGAGCGAGGCAACCCTACTCGTACATCCCTCCGATCGGCTCGGCGACGGCCTCCCCAACGTACTGCGCGAAGCGATGGCGCTCGGCACGCCCGTCATCGCCTCGCGCATCGCCGGCATCCCCGAAGCGCTGGACGAGGGGCGCTGTGGCGTGCTCGTGCCGCCCGGCAACGTGCCCGCCCTGGTGGATGCGATTGAAGACCTGTTGTGCGACCCGGGACGGCGCGAGGACCTGGCCAGGCGCGCCCGGCACCGCACCGAGCAGAAGTTCGACATGTGGCGCAACGGCGCCCGGCTGGCCGAGCATCTCGCCGCGACTCGGCGGCTCGCCCCAGCCCAACGGATGCTGGAGTTGGCGCATTCATGAGCCGCCGCGGCCTGGTCATCACCTTCTCGGGGCTCGATGGCGCCGGCAAGTCGACGCTGATCGACTGGCTCGAAGGCGAGCTCGAGCGACGCCATCGTCAGGTCACGGTCCTGCGCATGGCCGACGGTGTCGGCGTGTATGCCGGCCTGCGCGCGGCGCGGGACTCGCTGCAGCTTCTGTTCAGCCGGGGGAACGGCCAACCGAAGAGCGCGAACCGGCCGCGCTGGGCGGGCCCGCCGCCTGCCGGCGGGCTGGTCGGGGTCGCCCGCCGCGTGCGTCACGCCATCCTGTGGAACAAGACCCTGCGGCGCATCCTGTACCCGCTCGACCTGTTGGTCTTTCTCGTGATTCGTTTCTACGTGGCGACCGTGCGGGGCCGTGTGCTCCTGACCGATCGCTACTTCTACGACACCCTGGTGGACGTGGCGGACGAGGGCCGCTGGTTCTGGGTCCGGTTGCTGCAGCGCTTCACCCCGGCCCCCGATCTGCCGGTGTTCCTGGACGTGAGTCCCGAGCTGTCGTACGCGCGGAAGGGCGAGTACTCCGTCGACTATCTGGCGCGCCGCAGCGCGGCCTATCGACACATCGCGCCGCTCGTCCCGTCGGCGGTCGTGCTTCCCAATACAAACCTGGACGACACCCGCCGCGCCCTGGCGCGCGCGATCAGTGAGCGGTTGAAGGCATGACGGACACCCTGCCGGCGAACGAGCAACGGCACGCGACGTTCGCGCTTCGCCTGCTGCTGGACCGACGGGGCGACCGGCCGATGGACTTGGACGTCGACTGGCCCCTGCTGCTGGCTCTCGCCCAGCAGAATACCGTCCTGGTCCGGGTGGCCGATCGAATTCAGCTCGCGGGGCTCGAGCCGCCGGCGTTCTTTGTCGCGGCCGCGGAGCGGGAGCGCGAGCGCACCCGCACGGTGTTCGGCGTGATGCAGCGGCTCGGCGAGCGTTGCGAGGAGGCGGGTCTCGCGTACCTCTTTCCCACGGCGTGGCAGCACTTCCCCGACGTCGGCGGTGACCTGGATCTCCTGCTGCTCGCCCGCTCGCCGGACGTCGACACCGTCATCCTCGACGGAACCGCGGCGTCGCTGCGCGCCCGAGACCTGCGCGACCGGCTGGCCGGGACGGCCCTCTATTGGCTGCCGGAAGCCGCGGTCGCGCTCGACATCCACCATGGGCGCCTGGGCCTGGTGGGCGAGCACGGATTGTACCCGGCCGGCCTGATCCACCGCCGGCGGCGTCAGGTCGTCGCGGGCGAGGAGCGCTTCGCGCCGGCGCCCGAAGACCAGCTCATCCTCCAGGGCATGAGCCGGTTGGCGGGGCGCCGCTCCTTCAGCATCGCCGATGCGGCTGCGACCGCGAGCGTGGTGCGGGGGCAGCGGCTCGACTGGACGTACCTGGTGAGCGTGGCGCGCCAGATGGGCGTGCTCCCCGGGCTCTCCTGCTATTTGGGCTACGTGGATCAGATTTGCGCCGCGCTCTACGGGCGCCATCTCCTGCCTCCGGAGGCGCGAAGCCTCCTCTCGCTCGATGGCTGGGGAGAAGTGACGTTCCAGCGGGGGCGGTACCGCTTCGCGGCGCTCCGGGTACGCAACCGCCTGTACTGGCGCCAGCTCGCCACCGCGGCGATCGACGGGCAGTGGCGGGTGGCGTCCCGTTTGTGCTTGGCCCCGGCCATGGTAGCCGCCTGCAGCATGGGGCTGGTCGGTCGCGACGCGACCGCGGGCGTGGACGCTCTCGCCGCCCTGATCTTGAGCGTCTTATGAGCAGCCTCTCGCTGCGGTTGTATCACCACCTGCCGCCGCCCGCGCGCTCGCTGGCCGCCACGATGCGCGGCTGGTATCTCCGGTGGTCGCGCTACGGTCGCGAAACCCCCCGGCTCGTCGCGGAAGCGCAGGAGCGGGAGCGGTGGAGCGCGGCGCAATGGGAGGCGTGGCGGCAGGAGCGGCTCGGCTACATCCTGCACCGGGCGGCGACGCGCGTGCCGTTCTACCGCGCGCAATGGGC
>DASQIB010000227.1:0-6655 GCA_035631795.1 Gemmatimonadales bacterium
AGCGGCGGTCCTTTCGGATAAGGAGATCCTTGAGCCAGTCGATCTTCGGAAGGAACCGCTCCCTGCTCCCCGCTCCGGGGCGGCGGAGCAGGCAGCGGGGCGCGGTACGCTCCGAGAAGTGGTCGAGCGCGCGGAGCGCAGTGCCATCTCCGATGCATTGCGGGTGGCGGGCGGCAACCGCCGCGAGGCTGCGAAGCGCCTCGGTGTGAGCTTGCGAACCCTGTTTTACAAGATGGACCGGTACGGCCTCGAATAGTGCAACAATCTGCATGAGTGCAGCAATTTGCAGTACTGTTTCGAAGCACCTAATCATCATAAGTGATTAATACACAACAACTTCCGTCGTGGCATAGCATGTGATATGTGTTGCTGGCGAACGGGAGGAGACTGTCATGCGGCGTTCTGGCTTCACCACGATCGAGATGGTGATTTGCGTGATCCTGATCGGGATCATCGCGTCTATCGGCTTCCCCAAGATTCGCAACGCGCTCGATAAGTCCAACGTCCGCTCCAGCCGGGACGCGCTCGGCACCGAAGCGGCGATCGCGCGCTCGGCCGCGATTCAGCGCGGCTGTCGCGGTGTGCTCCACTTCACGTCGGGAGCCGCGGCGACGGTATGGGTCACGACGGCATGCCCCACGAGGGTGGACACCGTAGCAGGCGTGGAGAAGCTGAGCACGCGGTTCAACGTCACGCTCACCGCCACGCGCGACTCGGTGCAGTACGATCCGCGCGGGCTGAGCATGGACAACGCCGTGACGGTGGTTCGGATCACGGGCGCCGCGGGATTCAAGGACTCAGTCATGATCAACACGATCGGCAAGGTGGTGCGGCGATGAAACACCAACAGGGCTTCACGATCGTCGAGGTGATCATCGCGATCCTGGTCCTCACCGTCGGGATTCTCGGACTCGTGACGTCGGCGGCGTTGGTGACGCGCATGATCGGGCGGGGTCAACGCTCCGCCGTTGCGGCGCAGTACGCGCAGATGCGCCTCGAGCAGCTACGCGCGACCGGCTGTAAGACGCAGGCGGGCGGCAACGAAGTGTGGTGGCGGGGTGGGGTGCCGATCGATTCGGTCACCTGGCGCTTCAACAACCTGAATGCCACTCACTGGCAAGTCGTGGTGCGGAGCAAATATCAAACGGCGCTTGGCAAGTGGCGCAGCGACAGTACGGAGACGGAGATCTCATGTCTCTTCTAGGACGTCGAGGGTACTCGATCATCGAGCTCCTCATCGCGCTCGTGCTTCTGAGCATGGTGTCGGCCGCCATCTATAAAGTGCTGGTGAACAATCAGCGCTTGTACCTGGCGCAGACGCAGACCATCGACCTGAACCAGAACATGCGCGCGGCGGTCACAGTCCTGCCCGCCGAGTTCCGCGAGCTCGATGCGGCGGACGGCGATATCCAGGCTATGACGGCAACGTCCATCACGATCCGGGCGATGCGGCTGCTGGGGTTCGTGTGCCTGACGCCGCCGCTCGGCGGCGGGATCGGCCAGCTGACGCTGACGATCCGATCGACCCCGATGTACGGCAATCGGCAGACGTTCGCCCAGAACGATTCGTTGCTCGTCTATTGGGAAGGCAACCCGTTGACCCGCTCGGACGATCAATGGCTGCCCGCGCAGGTGAAAACGGTCGTGACCGGCCCGGTGTGCAACCAGGATACGCTCGGGGTCGCCAATCAGGGCTTTGCCCTGACGATGCAGCCGCAGTGGATCAACAACGGCGGGCTGAACGTCGCCAATGCGATCACGAGGGGCGCGCCAGTACGCGGGTTCGACAACGTGACCTACGCAGTCTATCAGAGCGGAACGGACAATAACTGGTACCTGGGGCAACAGAACAACACGCAGGGCGGCGGCATGCAGCCCGTCATCGGTCCGCTGATCGGCGCCACCGGCGTGACGTTCAGCTATTACGACAGCGCCGGCGTCGTGACGGCTGTTCCGACGCAAGTGGCCCAGATCGGGATCGTGTTGCGCGCTCGGACGGCGTCGCCGATTCGGGATGCCAGTGGCGTCCAGGCATTCAAGGTGGACAGCGTCCTGACCCGTGTCGCACTACGCAACAACCCGCGCTGCGGGTCGGGAGGGACGGCGCCTATCGTGGTCTTCCGTCCGTGCCAGTGACGGGCGAAGAGGCTTTACCTGTGAACCTCAAGGAGCGGTCTATGAAGCACGTCTTGAAGAACGAGCGCGGCATGGCGCTCGCCCTTGCGATCGTCGCGCTCGTGGTCGTGGGTGCGCTCATCGCCGGCGCCTTCTTTTCGGGCACCCAGGAGCAGCGCGTGGCGGAGAACGTGCGCCGCGTGCAGGCCTCGTTCGGAGTCGCCGAGGAAGGCGTGTACGACGTCATCCGGGGCTGGTCCACGAACACCAACACCTATAACGCCATGTACGAATACCCGGCCGCGCCGGCGGCGAAGAGCTGGGTCGCCATCCAGACAAAAACGGCGGCGAGCAAGACCGGGAGCTACGCCGGTGGGCTCTACAAGTTCAACGATATTAACTACCTGATCGATATGAGCGCGCAGGACACCATGAGCCTCGCGGGACGCATCCGGGGAGGCGGAGCCAGCCAGCGGGTGGGCCTGCTCGCGCGGATTCGGCCCCTCCAGCTCAACGCCAATGCGTCCCTTGTGTCGGGCGGCGCGAACGTAGTGGCCGGGAACGCGAGCATCGACGGCAACGACCACACGCCCGCGGGCTGGGCCGGGTGCCCACCGCTCGATTCGTCCAAGGCCGGCATCCGGACCGAACAGAATGCCAGTGTTTCGGCCAACGGGCACCCGACGATTCTCGGGAATCCGCCGGTGCTCAAGGACCCGACGCTCACGGACAGCTCGTTCGACCACTACGGTGACGTGACGTACAATCAGATGGTCGCGAACGCCACCATCAATCTGGGGCCCCAGAACTTCTCGAACTCGATCGGACCGGCCACGGCGGGGAATGGGACGTGTGACCTCACCGTGCTCACGAACTGGGGGAGCCCGACGACCCCCACAGGTCCGTGCGGGACCTATTTCCCCATCATTCATATCAGCGGGGACGCCACCATCAACGGCCGAGAGGGGCAGGGTATCCTGCTGGTGGACGGCAGCCTATCGGTCCAGGGTGGATTCCAATTCTTCGGGATCGTGATCATCCGTGGGTCGCTCAAGACCGCTGGCGGCGGCGGGACGGGGGCGCATTTCTGGGGCACCGTGATGGCGCAAGACACAGTGTCGTTTTCGGACACGACCAACAACATCAGCGGCAGCGCGAACCTGCTGTACTCTAAGTGCGCTATTCTCAAGGCGTTAAACGCCACTGGGTTCGGTACGATGATGCGGTCGCGGGGGTGGGTCCAGCTCTATTAAAGTGGTCTAACTACAGGCCACCAAAGTAGTTGTTGGATTGGCCTCAAGTAGGTTCGAGGCTTGACAGGATAAGGGGCGGGGCTTACTGTAGTTTGCCCTCGCCCCATCTTGTCTTTAACCCCTTAGGCAATATGGCCCTTTTCGGGTTGCTGGGCGGCAAAAAAACGTCGGTCGGCTTGGATATCGGCTCCGGCATCATCAAGCTGGCGGTGATCGACCATTCCGGCAGTGAACCCGAGCTCGTCAAAGTGGCCACGACCGAGGTCGCCGCCGATGCCATCGTCGAGGGCGAAGTCATGGACCCCGGCATCGTCTCCGAGGCGATCCGGGGCCTCTTTTCCGCCGCCGGCGTCAAGCAGAAGTCCGTCGTCACCGCGGTTGGCGGGCGCGACGTGATCGTCAAGAAGATTCAGATGGACCGTATGAAAGAAGGGGACGCCCGCGAGGTGATCCGCTGGGAGGCCGAGCAGCACGTGCCGTTCGACATGGCCAACGTGGAGCTCGACTTCCAGATCCTCGATCCCGATGCCGAGGGGCTCCAGATGAACGTCCTCCTCGTCGCGGCCAAGCGCGAGCTGGTGGAGGGCCGCACGCTGCTCCTGGGCGAGGCGGGCTTGGAGCCGGCGATCATCGACGTCGACGCGTTCGCCATCCACAACGCTTTCGAGCTGAACCACCCCGACGCCATGCAGGGCGTCGTGGGTCTCGTGAACATCGGCCACGAAGTGACCAACGTGAACATCCTGGAAGACGGCGTGCCGGTGCTCACGCGCGACCTCTCCGTGGGCACGCGGCGCTTCCGAGAAGACCTGCAGCGCGAGAAGGGCCTCTCGGCCGAGGACTCGGAGCGGGTGATCCAGGGGCAAACGCAGAGCGCCGATTTGGCGCCTTATGTCGACGCGCGCGGTGAGGAGATCTCGGTGGGCGTTGAGCGGGCGGCGGCGTTTCTCGCGACCGCTTCCCGCTCCGCAGGGGGGCTGGGGCGGGTCTACACGATCGGCGGCGGAGCGCGGATCCCGGGCCTGAACGAGGCCCTGTCGAGCCGGCTGCGCGTGCCGGTCGAGCTCGCCAGTCCGGTGCAGCGTCTGAAAGTGCGCGATTCGGTGTTCGAATCGGTCGCCGTGGACGAGGTGGCACCGTTGCTCATGTTGTCGGTCGGCCTGGCGCTGAGGCGCGCCGCATGATCGAAATAAATCTTCTCCCCGGTAAGAAGAAGAAGGCGGCGACCGGCGCGGGCTTCAAGCTCGCGCTGCCCGATTTCCAGGGCCTGCTCGCCACCATCAAGAACCCGTGGCTCTTCGTGGTCAGCGCCGCGGCGATCGTCGTCATCGGCGGCGGGCTCTTCACCTTCATCGCATACAGCACCCGCCTGCGCATCCTCAATTCGAAGCTCGCGGACGTGCAGGCCGAGAAGCGGCGGTTCGACGCCGTGATCGCCCAGAAGCGCCAGTCGGAGAAGATCCGCGATTCCCTCGTCGCGGAGATCAACGTCATTCGTGGCATCGACGCCGACCGCTACGTGTGGCCCCACGTGCTGGACCAGATCACGAAGGCGCTCCCGCCCTACACCTGGCTAACCGGCATCTCGGTGGCTGGCGGCAACAATCTGGCTCCGGGAACCCCCGGCGCTATTGCGGCCCCGGGGGGCGTCGATTCGACCGGCGTACCCCAGGTGCGCGTCTGGATCACCGGCAGCACCGTCGATATCCAGGCGTATACGACGTTCTTGCGCCAGCTGGCCGCCTCGCCCTGGCTGACGGATGTGACGCCGGCGATCACCTCCACCGTGGTCGAGGCCGACCGGCCGCTGACTGCCTTCAACGTCGCGGTGCGCTACCGCGTCGCAGACTCGGTCTACATCCGCACCGTCCCCCTCACCCAGTCGGCGAGGTAGCGCCATGGCTCTGATCCCCCAGGACAAACAGAGCCAGGTCTTCCTGCTGCTCACCGTGGCGCTCGCCGGCATCGGGTGGGCCTTCTGGGATTATTGGATGAAGCCGACGGGCGAGGAGATCTCCGCGACCCGCACGACGATCGACAGCCTGCAGCAGGTGATCGACCGGGCGAAGGCCGATCTCGCGAGCGGCACGGTCGAAGATCTGCGCCGGAAGGTCGAGCAATACACGGCGCTCCTCGCGGTGATGCGGCGGCTCGTGCCCGACAAGAACGAGGTCCCGGCGCTCATCGACGACATCTCGACCAAGGCCAAAGTGCGCGGCGTGACCATCGGCCGGATCGAGCCCCAGGCGGTCGAGCCGGGGCCCCCGTTCGATACGTATCGGTACCGGCTCGAGATCATCGGCCATTACGACCAGCTCGGCGAGTTCATGTCCGACATCGCGAGCCTGCAGCGCATCATCGTCCCGCAGGACGTGAACCTCAAGGCGGCGAATTCGCAGGCGCAGAAGCTCATCGGTGACACGACCGGCGCGTTGCTCGAAGCCCAGTTCATGATCCGGACGTATGTGAAGGCGGCCGCGCCGCCGCCGGGCCCGCCCGGCAAGAAGGGGGCAAAGCCCGCCGGAGCGACGCAGTGAGCACGAGGCTCGCGGTGTGCGTGGCGGCGTTGGTCGCCACGGGCTCACTCGCCGCACAGGCGAAGCCGACTTCCCCGCAGGTGAAGCCGAAGCCCGCGCCGGCGGCTCGGTCCCCTGCGCCGCCTGCGGCCCCTGCCCGCGCCGCCACGGCCTCCGCGCGTCCCGACAGTGCGAGAGCGGAGACGACGCGAAAGCCGGACAGCACGGGGACGCCCGTGCTCGCGCGGGAAGTGTTTTCCTACGAGGGCGGCGGGCGCGATCCGTTCCTATCCCTCCTCCGGTCGGGCGACATCCGCCCGCTGCTCTCGGACCTGCGACTCGTCGGCATCTACTACGACGGCCGGTATCCGGCGCGGAGCGTGGCGGTGCTGCGGGACGTGACGAACAACAAGATCTATAAGGTGAAGCCGGGCGAGATCATCGGGCGCCTCAAGACGACGACGATCCGGCCGCGCGAAATCGTGTTTACGGTGCAGGAGTTCGGGTTCGAGCGGCAGGAAAGCCTGCAGCTCGCCAAGCAGGAGGTAACGCCATGAAGCGCATCGCAGCCCTCGCCGCGTGCCTGGTGGTCGCGGCGGCAATCCCTCCCCGAGCCCTTGCGGGGGGTGGAGGCGGCGCAGGGCGGGACGGCGAGGTGAAGGCGGTCAGCGTGCTCCCCGCGGACAAGAGCGTGGAGGTCGTGATCGATCTCCAGGGTGCGGTGGACGTGCAGGACTTCACGCTGGCCAACCCGGCCCGGCTGGTCGTCGA
>DASQIB010000228.1:0-7997 GCA_035631795.1 Gemmatimonadales bacterium
GGAAAAGAAACCCGGCTCGTGCCGTCTGGCAACCGCTCAGAAGTCCGCGCTGATACTCACGAGGAGGTGTCGCGGCTGTCCCGGCGTGAGAAACCGTTGCACCGGCGCGCCGGCCACGGTCGGATTCTCCGCGAACGTTCCGAACGTCACATATCTGCGGTCGAGCACGTTCGGGACCATGACCCGCACCGAGTACCGGCCCACGTTCGCTTCGAGCGACGCGTCGGCCAGCGCGTAGTCGGGCAAGCGTGCCTCGACGTTCTCTTCGTCACCGCGGAGGTATTGGGGGCCGATGTAGCGCCCGTCCACGCGCAGCCGCAGGACGTCCTTGAATAGCGAAAGCGATGCACCGGCGTTGAAGCGATGGGCGGGGACCATAGGCAGGCGGTCACCCGGCGTTACGGTCTCGTTCCCGGGGGGCCGCCCGGTGCTCAGCACCGCCGTCGTTTCGAACGTCGCGGCGGTGTAGCCGTAGTTCGTGTACAGCTGGACTCCCTCCCGCGAGGCCCAGCGGATGGCGGTCTCCACGCCCGCGCGTCGAGTGGCGGCGATGTTCTGGAAGTAGCCCGTGGTGGCCGTCGGGGCCACGAAGAAGATGTCGTCGCGGACGTCGGTTCTGTACACATCGGCGCTCGCGCTCAGGCCCGCGGCGGTCCGCCGCAGCTGCCAGCCCAGCTCATACGTCGTCGTCACCACCGGGCGGAGCGCGGGATCCGGGCCGAGGGCGAATGGCAGCGGGCAGGCCGCGGTCGGATCGCTGCAGGCGATCTCGACGAGCGCCGCCGGACGAAAGCCGCGGCTCCAAGACGCGTACACTTCCTGATTGCGCAGGCCGGTCCACGATACGCCCACGCGAGGGCTCACCCGGCGGTAGAGATTGAGACCGTTCTGGGTGGGGTCGAGCAGATCCTCGTACGGCAGACGGATGTAGTCGTAGCGGCCGACGAGCGTCGCCGCGAACGACGGGGTGAGCTCCCAGCTCGCCCCCGCGAACACACCCACGTCCACCTCGTTGGCCCGCACGGAATCGGTGAGCGAATCCGCGCCCGACGGCGGGACCGCGTACAGGCCTACCACCGTATGCGAGTACGTGCCGTCGACGCCTCCGAACCAGCGGAGCGGGCGGCCAGCCATCGCGAGCGACCCTGTGAGCTGCACGGCGCCCCCCCCGAGACGCTCGTGATTCCGCTGGCGTGAGTCCGGGGGGCTCGCGTTCACGTTGAACTGATCCGTATTCAAGGACCGCCCGAACAGATTGACCGCCAATTGGGCGCCGCCGACGCGGCGTTGGGCGTTCAGCGTGATCAAATGGCTTGTCGGGGCGAAGTAATCGCCCGCGGTGAAATTCGAGTCCGGTCGCGCGTCCACGACGTCGTCGGGAAGGCTTCCGGCCTGATGGATCTTGTTCTCCGCACCACTGTAGCTCAGGGTCGCGTTCCAGCCGCCCGCGATCAAGCCGAGCTTCCCGAAGAGGGTGCCGATGCCGCTCGTGGTCGCCTGGCGCCAGCCGGTTTCGTGCTCGTAGCGGGCGCCGATGTAGTAGTCCCACTTGCCGTGTCGATCGCCGGCCTGAAGCTTCACCTCGTACCGGCCGTAACTCCCCCCGGACACCTCCACGTCGCGCGACCCCGGCGCCGACCCCCGGCGCGTCACGAGATTCACGGCCGCGCCGAGGGAGTTCCGGCCCAGCAGCACCGACGGCCCGTACATCACCTCGACGCGTTCCACATCTTCGAGCGGCAGCAGGTCGAAGTTCACTTCGTTTGCATCGGGCTCGTTCATCCGCACGCCATCGACGTACACGGTCACACCCTGCGGGAGCCCGATCGTCGGGGACACCTGAAAGCCCCGGAGCGTCACATCGAGCTGCGCGGGGGCCCCGAGCTCGTCGGAGGTGGTGACCCCGGGGAGCTCCTCGAGGGCGTCGGCGAGCGAGCGCACGCCCCGCTCGTCCAGATCGGACGACGTGAGCGTCGCCGTCCGCCCGGTGAGACCGCGGACCACTTCATGGACGCTCGGGAGCCGCGTCCCCGTGACGATGACCGGCGCGAGGGTGGTGGTGTCTTTGGGGGTGGAATCGGGTTGTTGCGCGCCGGCGAGCGTCGGAAGCAAGCACAGCATCGTCGCCCAAGCCGGTAATTGCGGATTGCGGATTGTGGATTGCGGATTAGAAGGGCGGGTGTTCAATCCGCAATCCGCGATCGCCAATCCGCAATCAGTTGAACGCATTCAGTCCCGTGATCTCCTGCCCCAAGATCAGCGTGTGGATATCGTGCGTCCCCTCGTAGGTGTATACCGACTCGAGGTTCGCGAGGTGCCGCATCGCCTGATACTCCGCCAGAATGCCGTTGGCGCCGAGCAACCGGCGCGCTTCGCGCGCCACGTCCGTGGCGATGCTGACGTTGTTGCGCTTGGCGAGCGACACCTGCTGCGGCGTGACCTTGCCCTGATCCTTGAGACGGCCGAGCTGGAGGCACAAGAGCTGGGCCTTGGTGATCTCCGTCAGCATCTCCGCCAGCCGCGCCTGCTGCAGCTGGAAGCCGCCGATGGGCTTCCCGAACATCACTCGATTCCTTGCGTAGCTCGCGGCCTCGTCGAAGCACGCCATCGCCGAGCCGATCGCGCCCCACGCGATGCCGTAGCGCGCCTGGGTGAGACACATGAGCGGGGACTTGAGCCCACCGGACTTGGGCAGGAGGGCGTGCCTCGGCACGCACACATCCTGGAGCACGAGCTCGCTGGTATCACTGGCGCGGAGGCTGAGCTTGCCCTTCTGATCCTTGGCGGAGAAGCCCTTCGTATCGGTCGGGACGATGAAGCCCCGAATCGAATCCGCGTCGTCGACCTTACCGGTCTTGGCCCACACGATGGCGATCTGGGCCGTGGAGCCGTTCGTGATCCACATCTTGGCGCCATTCAAGACCCAGCCGTCTTTCATTTCTTTGGCGACGGTGATCATGCCCGCGGGGTTCGACCCGTAGTCCGGCTCGGTCAGCCCGAAGCAGCCGATGATCTCGCCGGACGCCATCCGAGGCAGCCAGTGCTTCTTTTGCTCGTCCGAGCCGAAGGCGTAGATCGGGTACATCGCCAGCGCGCCCTGCACCGACGCGAACGAGCGCACGCCCGAGTCACCGCGCTCGAGCTCCTGCATGATGAGCCCGTACGCGACATTGTTCAGGCCCGCGCAGCCGTACTCCTCCGGAAGGTTGGCACCGAAGAGACCCAGCTCGGCCATCTGCGGCACGAGTTGTTTGGGAAACCGCCCTTCGACGTAGTGCTCGCCGATGACCGGGATGAGGTTGTCGTCCACCCAGGAGCGTACCGTGTCGCGGACGGCTCGCTCTTCTTCGGACAACAATCCGTCGACGTCGTAGAAATCGACGCCGTGGAACTTGGGTGCCATGGAACCCTCTAGTCGGTGCGAGAAACCCCGGGGCAGCAGCCCGAGGTCTCAAAACTACCCTACCTGACCCGCCGGCAGCGAGTCCCGAGCGGGAGACGCGGGCGCACCCGCCCGCGCAAAAGCGACGGTATCCGACGCATGGAACCTCCGGTGCTCCGCCGACCACCGGAAGAAGGTGATGTGGACGGCCGTGGGCTCGATGGTCACGAAGTTGAAGCTGGATGGACGCCCGCCGCGGGTGCGGCGGCACAGGGTCCCCGCGGTCGAGACGACGACCCGGCCGTCCAGCAGCTCCGCGCCCTCCTGGTGATCGTGCCCACACAGGACGACCTCCGCGCCGGAGCCCGCAATGCGCCGCTGCGCCTGGCGCCAGCGCGCCAGACCCATGCGCTGCGACAACTCGCCCCGCAGCACGTTGTGATGCACCACGAGCACCCGCGCCTGCGCCGGCGGCGCGGCCGCGAACGCCGCCCGTGCCCGCTCGATCTCCCGCTTGGGGAGATGCCCCTTCACCGCAAGGTCGCGCAGCCGCAGCGTGAGCGAGCCCCACGCAACGCCGTAGGACGTGAGCACGCCCACCACCAGCGCGCCCGGGAGCGAGATCGTCGGCGCGAGGTCCACGCCGAAGTAGCGGGCGTACTTCGCGTACATCGCTGCCCGATCGAACGGAATCAAGGGACGCGTCCACCACCGGAGGTCGTGGTTCCCCGGCATGATGTGGACCGGCGCGGTCCGCGTCGCCGTCTGTACGAGCGCCCGCGCCCGCTGGAACTCACCGTGCCGGGCACGCTGCGACAGATCCCCCGAAATCACCACGGCGTCGGGTCGCAGATCGGGGATCATCTGCTCCAGGGCTTCGACCTGGTCCAGATCGGCGAGCCCGCCGAAATGGAGATCGGAGACGTGCAGGAGTTGAACGGTCACGACTCGGCCTGTACGGTGTAGGTGAGCGTCGCGTCGCCCCCCGCGGGCACCTGCACGCGGAAGCGGACCTCGGTGGCGGACAATTTGTCGGCTGGCACGCTGCTGTCCGTCACGCGCCACACGCCGAAGCGCGCCTCGCGCACATCGACCGTCACCGCGTCCGTCTTCGCGTTCGAGATGGTCACGCGGTACGAAGCGGTGACACGCTGGCGCGTCGGCATGCCGCGCTTCGGCGGCGGGATCTGTTCCTGGCTGTAATCCGTCTGCACACGATCCGCCGTGACGTCGAAGGCGTCCCCCGATTGCACCCGCACATCGCGGCCCGGCGGGGCGTGATCACTCCGCGCCTCGCCCACGAGCTGGAGCCGTCCGGCCGAATCCGACTGATAGAGCTGAACGGTCCCACCCGGAAGAGGTCGCTCACCGAAGGCGGTCCCGCGTCCGCGCTTGAGCGTATACCACACCTGTACTGGTACGCGATTCGGCTCGCCGGGCGATTGGCCGAGAAACCCGCGCCACGGCAGCACGCCGGGCACGATGTACTCCTGCGTGTACGCCACGCCGACTCGGGGAAACAGCGCCACCGACACGGGCGTCCCCGGCTCGAGCGAGATGCGAGAGGGCAGCAGGTACACATGCGTTTCTCCCACCGTCTCCTCGCTCGGTGCCGGCTCCGGCGCTGGCGCCATCCGGCCCGCCAGTGCTGTGACGCCCCTGAGTCGGATCACCGACGGCGGGCCTGTCCGCGCGCGATTGATCGATCCCGCCACGAGCTGTATCTCCGCAGTGTCGGCGCGCAACGCCTCCGACGTGATCGTCGCGGTGCCGGACACCTGACACCGGCCACCGGCCAACACGACCTGATATACCGCCTCCCATCGTGCGGCCCCGTCGGCTACCCAAGCGAGATCGGTTCGCGGCTGCGGCCGCGTTGCCTCGAGGGTGACCGCCACTTCCGGCGCCGTGCGAATCAGGTCCGCGGGAAAGAGTGGCTCCCCCGGTGGTGAAAGGAGAAACCGTCCATCCGGGAGCCGGTATTGCGGCGGGTCGGCGCGCACCACCGTCGCGCGCACGGTATCAGCGCCGCCCGACTCCCGCACCCGTACGAACGCCAGCGTCTGACCGACCGCGCGCTGCAGCGCCGCCGCCTGGTCGGTCGCCGGGCGCAGCACCGCCGACACTAGCGCGACCGCCGTGTCCGGGGAAAACAGCGTCGCCGGATCGAGGGCGTCGAGCTTGAGGCTGAGGGTGTTCCGGCCCTTCTCGAGCGGCTGGGCGAGGCTGCGCCGCACCACCGCGCGGCCGTCGCTATAGATCGAGAGCGACGTCTGCGCCATCATGGGCCTGAAGGCCGCCGCCATCGCCAGCATTACGGACGCCGTGATTTGAGCCATTCGAAGGTCACCCGTTGCACGATACGAAACGTCAGGAGGTACCAGGCCACCGCGACGACGGCGCCCATCGTGCGCGCCGTGGCCTGGGACGCGGGCGGCGCGGACCTGAGCGTGAGGATGAGATACCCCGCCAGCAGGAGGGTGGTCACGATCGACACCAACCGCCCGATCCGCGAGGCGCGCTTCGAGAGTTCTCTGGTGCACGGGGCACACAGATCGCCCGGTGCGAGCCCCGCCGTTTGCTCGCCACAGCGCGCGCACGGATTGCTAGAGGCGTCGGGCCACAGCCCGGGCGAATTCAGTGGTCGAAGCACTGCCTCCCAGATCCTTGGTACGGACGTTGTCCTTGACGATCGCCGTCTCGAGCGCGCGGCGCAGCCGGCCCGCCGCTTCGAGCTCGTTCACATGGTCCAGCATCATGGCTGCCGCGAGCATCTGGGCCGCGGGGTTCGCGATGCCCTGTCCCGCGATGTCCGGGGCGGAGCCGTGCACCGCCTCGAAGATCGCCGCGCGCTCGCCGATGTTCGCGCCCGGCGCGAGGCCGAGCCCACCCACCAGCCCCGACGCCTCGTCCGAGAGAATATCGCCGAACATGTTGGTCGTGACGATCACGTCGAACTGCGCGGGGTTGATGACGAGCTGCATCGCCGCGTTGTCCACGATCTTGTCGTCCGACGCGATTTGCCCCTCGTACTCCCGGGCGATCATCTTCGCGGTCTCGAGAAAGAGCCCCGATGTCGCTTTGAGAATGTTCGCCTTGTGCACCACGGTCACCTTCTTGCGGCCGTGCCGTTTGGCGTACTCGAAGGCGTAGCGGACGATCCGCCGACATCCGTCGCGCGTCATCACGGACGTCGCCTGCGCCAGCGCCTTGGGATCGTTGCCGACCTTGAAGGTGCGATCGTACCCCGTGTACATCCCCTCGGTGTTCTCCCGAATGACGACGAGATCGATGTTCGGGTAACGGCCTCCCGGCACGATCGACTTCACCGGGCGTACGTTGGAATAGAGGTCGAATTCCTGGCGCAGGGCGACGTTGACCGATCGATAGCCCCCGCCGACCGGTGTGGTGAGCGGCCCCTTGAGCGCGAGCCCGGTGCGCCGGATCGAATCGACCGTGGCATCCGGGAGGGGCGTTCCGGCCTTTTCCACCGCGCTCATTCCGCCGTATTGCTCGTCCCACTCGAACGCGACACCGAGGGCGTCGAGCACGTGGAGCGTGGCCTGTGTGATCTCGGGCCCGATGCCGTCACCCGCGATGAGCGTCGCCTCGCGGCACTTCCCTGTCACGGAAGCCCGGGCGTGAGGTTCTTCACCGCGCGTGTGAGCGCGGTCCAGGGATCATCGCCCTCCCCTCGCGCCACCGTGCGGAAGCCCACCCGGCCGGTGCGAACGTCGGCCAGCACGACCGTGAGCTCGGCGGTCCCGGACGGGCGGTCCGGCTGACCGGCGGTCGGTCGTGCCGCCGCCTCTCCCGCCCGCCGGTCAGCCGGACCGCCCATTCGTCTGAACACCAGCCCAGCGGGCACCAACACGTAGCGCCCACCACCTCCAGCGAGCGCGGCGAGTGTCCGGAGCTCGCTCCGCAACGGGTCTGGCACCACTTCGGGCCTCTGCCTCGACGGATGCAGCAGAATCGCCGAGCCCATTTGGTCGGGGTCGGGCGCGATCCCGGGTGCCCGGCGCGCGGCGCGGCGCAACGCGTCGGGCAGGATCCACGTGACTTCCGGCGCGCGGGCCTGAAGCAACGAGCCGAGCACGCTGTCGGCTTTGGTGAGCGCGGCCCGTCGCTCACCGAGGAGCCCGCCCCAGCGAAGCGAGTCTTCGGCGGCGATCAGCGTGAGCGGCAGCACGGCCACTTGCTGCGCCGCGATGCCGGCCGTGGGGAGCGGCGCCGTCGGCTCGGGCGTGGGGGTCTGAGACTTTCCCCCGCACCCCACACACACCAAGCACCAGACTCCTAACACCAAGGCTTTCAAGGAATTAGTCACCGTTTTCAGGAAGCGAGGGTCAGCCCGCCATCGACGACGATCACCTGTCCCGTGATGTGACGCGCGGCTTCGCTGCACAAGAACGCGATCACGCGCGCCACGTCTTCGGGCTCCGCCACTCGCCCCAGCACGGATTCGTGCTCCGCGCGCTCGAGTACCTCGCGCGGCAACGTCGAGAGCAGATCCGTCTTGACGAAGCCGGGCGCGATCGCATTGACGTTGATGTTCGACGGTCCCAGATCGACCGCCGCCGATTTCGTGAGCCCGATCAGCGCGGCTTTGCTC
>DASQIB010000229.1:0-36440 GCA_035631795.1 Gemmatimonadales bacterium
GTTGTAGTCCCCGCGGACGTGTTTCGAGTTCATCACGTCGTACGCCCCGCCGTACGCCTTGCGCACGATCACCGTGAGCTTCGGCACCGTCGCCTCGCAGTACGCGAACAGCAGCTTGGCGCCGTGCTTGATGATCCCGCCGTGCTCCTGTGCCACGCCGGGCAGGAAGCCGGGGACGTCCTCGAACGTCACGAGCGGGATGTTGAACGCATCGCAAAACCGGATGAACCGCGCGCCCTTGAGGGAAGCATTGATGTCGAGGACGCCCGCGAGCACGGCGGGCTGATTGGCGATCACACCGACCGGCCGCCCCCCCAACCGGGCGAACCCGACGAGCAGATTCCCCGCGAAGTCCCGATGGATCTCGAGGAATACGCCGTCGTCCACCACGCGCCGGATCACATCGTGCATGTCGTAGGGCTTCGTCGGGCTATCGGGCACCACCTCGAGGAGTTCCTCGTCGCGCCGATCGGACGGATCGTTCGTCGGGCGGAGGGGCGCGTCGTCGAGGTTGTTGGATGGGAGGAACGCGAGGAGCGCGCGGATGGCGGCGATGGACTCGAGCTCCGAGTCGTGGACGAAGTGAGCCACGCCGGACGTGCCCCCGTGCACGTCGGCACCGCCGAGCGCTTCGAAGTCCACCTCTTCGTGCGTCACGGTCTTTACGACGCTCGGCCCGGTCACGAACATGTAGGAGATGCCGCGCACCATGAAGACGAAGTCGGTAATCGCCGGACTGTACACGGCGCCCCCGGCGCAGGGACCCAGGACCGCGCTGATTTGCGGCACGACACCCGAGGCGAGGGTGTTGCGCAGGAAGATGTCGGCATAGCCGCCGAGCGAGACGACGCCTTCCTGGATGCGCGCGCCCCCCGAGTCGTTCAAGCCGATGATCGGTGCCCCGGCCCTGAGCGCCAGATCCATCACTTTACAGATCTTCTCGGCGTGCGCTTCGGACAGGGAGCCGCCGAACACCGTGAAGTCCTGCGCGAACACGTACGCCAGCCGGCCTTCGATCCGGCCATAGCCGGTGACCACGCCGTCGCCCAGATACTTCTGGTCGGCGAGCCCGAAGTCCGTAGACCGGTGCGTGACGAACCGGTCGAGCTCCACGAACGTCCCGGGGTCGAGCAGCACTTCCACCCGCTCGCGGGCGGTCATCTTGCCCTTCTCGTGCTGCGCCGCGATTCGTTCGGCGCCGCCGCCGAGCTCGGATTCGGTGCGCTTCTGTTGAAGGAGCTCCAGTTTCTCGCGTATCGTCATGAGGCAGAATCTAGGTAACTGTGAACCGGACAGCTACGACTAGACGCACAGACGCACCGCGGGAAACAGAAAAAAGTGGTCAGGGAAGGCGTCTCCTGACCACTCTCACTGTTCACCCCTGTTGCGTCTACGCGTCTAGCTGTTGGGTGTCCTGCTTGCAGGCTCCGGCGCACCGTCTTCCTTCGGCCACCCGGTGGCTGCGAGGACGATCCGATGATGAATCGGGTCCACCTCGAGCACCTTCAGCTCGATCGCCTGCCCTTCCTTCACCGCGTCGGCGGGATTCTGGATATCGGGGATGCCGAGCTGTGACATGGGGACGAAGCCTTCGATATCGTGCCCCAGGTCCACCACGACGCCCTTGTCCATCAGGCGCAGGACCCGACCGCGGAGCTCCGTGCCCACGGGATAGGTCTCGCCGATCCGGAGCCAGGGATCCTCCTGCGCCTGCTTCAAGCCCAGCGAGATACGCTTGTTTTCGGCGTCGACGTTCAGGATCAGGACCTCGACCTCGTCGCCCTTCTTGACGACCTCGGACGGATGCTGCACCCGCTTGGTCCACGACATGTCGGAGATGTGGATCAGCCCGTCGATGCCCGGCTCGATCTCCACGAACGCGCCGAAGGAGGTGAGGTTCCGGACCTTTCCCTTGATGCGCATGCCGACCGGGTACTTCTGTGGCAGCGCCATCCAGGGATCTTCTTCGGTCTGCTTCATCCCGAGCGAGACCTTTTCTTCGGTCTCGTCGACCTTCAGGACCACGGCTTCGATCGTCTCGCCGATCGACACGATCTTCGATGGGTGGCGGACGTTGCGGGTCCAGCTCATCTCGGAGATGTGCACCAGCCCCTCGATGCCGGGCTCCAGCTCGACGAACGCGCCGTAGTTGGTGATCGACACCACCTTGCCCTGCACGCGCGTCCCGACGGGATACTTCGCCGCCACGTTCTTCCAGGGGTACGGCTGCAGCTGCTTCAAGCCCAGGCTGATGCGCTCGCGCTCCCAATCGATGTCGAGGACCTTCACCTCGACTTCCTGGCCGATGTGGACCATCTCGGATGGGTGCGAGACTCGGCCGTAACTCATGTCGGTAATATGGAGCAGTCCGTCCACGCCCCCGAGGTCGATGAACGCCCCGAAGTCGGTGATGTTCTTGACGATCCCCTTTCGGACCTGGCCGACCTGCAGCTCCTTCATCAGGACGTCGCGTTTGGTCTTGCGCTCCGCCTCGAGCAGGACGCGGCGACTCACGACGATGTTGCGCCGCCGCTTGTTCAGCTTGATGATCTTGAACTCGAAGCTCTGGCCGAGCAGCTCGTCGATGTTGGGCACCCGCCGCAACGCGATCTGACTGCCCGGGAGGAAGGCGTCCACGCCCATCAGGTCCACCACCACGCCGCCCTTGATCTTCTTCACGAGCGTGCCCGAGACCGGCTCATCCTTTTCGTAGGCCTCGCGGATCCGCTCCCACACCCGCATGAAGTCGGCTTTTTTCTTCGAGAGGACCACCGCCCCTTCCTGGTCCTCGAGATGCTCCAGGAAGACCTCGATCTCATCTCCCTCTTTGAGCGAGTGCGGATCCTTGAACTCGTCGATCGGCACCGCGCCCTCGGACTTGAAACCGACGTCGAGAATCACCGCGGCGTCGGTCACGCGCAGCACCTTGGACTTGACGATCTCGCCTTCTTCGATGTTGGAGAGCGTACCCTCGTACAACTCCGTCATCTTCGCGATTTCGTCCGGCGAATACTCTTCGTGCAGATCCGAACGAACGCGAAGGTGGGAGTGGGGGGGGGCCGCGGGTGTCTCGGACTTCGACTCCGGAAGATCTTCCGTATCTACCAGCATTCAGTACACCGGTTCGGTTGCGGGTTTGGACGGTGGCCCAGAGACGAAAGCCGCCCCTCAAGCCTAGGACACAAGACGCCAAACCTACCCGGGGAGCCGCTCACGCGCCAGCGCCAGCACCTGCTGCACCTGCTCCTCCAAGCCCAGTTGCGTGGTATCGAGCAGGCGGGCGTCGGCGGCCGGCTTCATCGGAGCGACCGGACGGGTTGAGTCCGCGAGATCCCGAGCGGCGAGGGTCTGGGCCTCCCGTCGCAATTCATCCGGATCGATCCGACCACCGCGCTGGGCCAGCCGGCGTCGCGCGCGCTCCTCCGGTGACGCCGTCAGGAATACCTTCACTGGAGCGTCCGGGAACACCACCGTCCCGATGTCCCGGCCATCCACGACCACGCCCTCGGGGTGTCCCAGCACCGCCTCGCGCTGCTGCACGTTCACCCAATGGCGGACTTCGCGGATCGCGGCGACCTCCGAGACGCGTCGCGTGACCCGCTCCGTACGGATCGCCTCCTCCACGTCCACCCCCGCGACCTCCGGCCGAAACACGTCAGCGACCAGCACCAGCCGTACGGGCAGCTCCTCGGCCAAGGCCACGATCCGTTGCGGAGACCACTGCTCCCCGCTCCCAGCTCCCTGCTCCCTGAGATTGTCCAGCACCGCCAGCGTCACGGCTCGATAGAGCGCACCGGAGTCGAGGTGCGCCCAGCCGAGGCGGCGAGCGACGAGCGCCGCGGTGGAGCTCTTCCCCGAGGCAGCCGGGCCGTCGATCGCGATGACACGCACGCTCACCGATGCCCGATCCGCATCAGGTCCCGAAAGAACCCGGGATAGCTGATGGCGACCGACGACCGCTCGGAGAGCCGTACTGCGCCCCCCGGGACCGTACCGAGCACCGCAAACGCCATGGCGAGGCGGTGGTCGCGCGCCGTATCGACCCGGCCGCGAGGAGGTCGTGGGCCGCCCCGGACGAAGAGGTCGTTACCTCGTGCCTCGGCCTCCGCCCCCACGGCGCGCAGGTTGGCGGCGATGAGCGCGAGCCGATTGCTTTCTTTCACCCGCAGCTCGCCCACCTCGCGGAACACTGTTTCGCCGGCGGCGCGGCTCGCCAGCGCGGCGAGGACGGGCACCTCATCCACGAGCGTGGGCACCTCCGCCGCCGTGATTTCCGTGCCCCGCAGCGACGCCGGGCGCGCGAGGAGGTCCGCGACCGGCTCGCCGCCCTCGTCCCGCAGGTTCATCCGCTCCACCGGTGCGCCCATCCGCTCGAGCACCACGAGAAATCCCGTGCGGGTCGGGTTGACTCCCACGTTCTCGACCAGGAGCTCCCCCGACTCAGCCATGACCGCCGCCGCGATCAGGAACGCCGCCGAAGACGCGTCTCCCGGGACGGCGAGACGGAACGACGGAACGACGGACCGGGGCTTCGGTTCGTACACGACGGCGCCGTCGCGCTCATGCAGTCCCAGATCGAGATGCACGAGCAACCGCTCGGTGTGATCGCGCGAGCGGTATGGCTCGCGGATCGTGACGCCGACGCGACCGGTGAGCGCCGCAAAGAGGAGCGCGCTCTTGATCTGCGCACTCGCGACCGGCGTCGTATACGTGAGCGCCCGCAGCCGGCCACCGCGAATGGTGAGGGGAAGCGCGTCCCCACCCTTCTCGGTGATCCTCGCACCCATACTGCGGAGCGGCTCGGTCACCCGGCGCATGGGTCGCTTTCGCAGCGAGGCGTCGCCGCTCAACGTCGCCGCGAAGCGCTGTCCCGCGAGAACGCCGAGCATCAGCCGCGCGGTCGTGCCCGAGTTGCCGCAATTGAGCCGGGAAGCGGGACGCGTGAAGCGGGAGGCATGGATCGTGACCGCGGAGCCCTCCCGAATCGTGGAGATCTCCGCCCCTAATTGCCGCAGGACCCGTGCGGTGCTCTTCACGTCGTCGCCCGTGAGCAGGCCTTCGATCTCGCTGGTGCCCCGCGCCAACCCGGCGAGCATGAGGACCCGATGGGAGATGCTCTTGTCGCCCGGCGGACGGACGACACCGCTCACCTTCACGCGTCGATCCTGCGGCGCCACTCC
The DNA here is from genome assembly GCA_035631795.1 of Gemmatimonadales bacterium. GTDB lineage: Bacteria > Gemmatimonadota > Gemmatimonadetes > Gemmatimonadales > GWC2-71-9 > AG41. The sequence goes on from DASQIB010000229.1 coordinate 5,181, forward strand.
GCCCCTTGGCCTAGCCACGCCGTGAGCCCGCGGGCGTCGCCGGTTTCGAGGGCGCGCTCGATCTCGCCGAGCGGCTCCTCGAGGGCGCGGAGCGCCGGCAGCACTTCGTCGCGATTCATGAGCAGGATCTCGGACCAGAGGGCGGCCTCGCTGGCCGCGAGGCGCGTGGTATCACGCGCGCCGGGGCCGTACGTGGCGCCGGCAGGCGCCGTGCGGGCGAGAAAATGCGCGAGCAGCGAGGCGACCACCTGCGGCAGGTGACTCGTGAGCGCGAGTTGGCGATCATGGCCGGCCGCATCGATCACCACCGGATGCGCACCCAGCGTCTCGGCCCAGAAGTGGGCGACTTCCCGCCCCGCGCCGTCCCCGCCGCGCGTGGGCGTAACGTAGACGACGGCGTTCTGAAACAAATCGAGCCGCGCCGCCGCGAATCCATGCGCGTGCGTGCCCGCGAGCGGATGCGCCCCCGCGAAGCGCTCTCCCATGCCGAGCGCCTCGGCGCGAGCCACGATCTGCCGCTTGACCGATCCGACGTCGGTCACGATCGCCCCGGGGCCGATCTGATCGTGCAGCGCGTCGAGCAGCCGGAGGTTCGCGACCGGTGGCGCGGCGAGCACGAGGAGATCGGCGCCGCGGGCGACGTCCACCGATCGGGGCGGTGCGTCGTCGAGGGCCCCTTGCTGCGCCGCCGTCGCCCGCTCCCCCGGCTCCGGCGACCAGCCGATGACCTTGGGAATGCCGGCGCGCTTCGCCTCGAGCGCCACCGACCCACCGATCGCGCCGAGCCCGATGATGCCAAGGGTATGGGGACGCACGGGATAGAAAACTAGCAGGGCGGCTCGACCACCGCCGCCCTGCATCATTCGCGTCTTTTCTCTCAGTGAGCTACTGGCCGGACACGATCGTGATCGTGAGATAGCGGCGGAAGCCGGGCCACTGCGTGTTCCCCTGTCACCGCACGAGCTCTGCGTGGACGTCGTGCACTTCGCGGTTAGATACTGATCGCTGAAGCCGGCGCTGGTGTCTTCCACCAGTATGTCGTCGCCCGTCTCCGCGAGCCCTGTGCCCGACGTGTTCGCGCTGTTGTAGTTATCGAAGTTGAAGCGCAGCGTGTTCACCTTATCCGTGCTGGCGCGCTGTACCCGCACTGCTAGATACAGATTCGTCTGGTCGTTCATCCAGTAGAGCGTGGCGGGAGTGGCTCCCCCGGATAAGTTGGCCGTGAAGTCCGCGTGCTGCGCGCACTGCCATTCACCCGAAGCCATCATGCCGTCCACGGTGGCCGTGCCGAAGCGCCGGGTCGGCACGCCGTGGCGTGGAACGTGACGTTACCGGTCGGCAGGAAGCCCGTCTCAGTCGGGACGCTCCCCCACCCGATGCCGCTGGCCGTGAGCAGGTTGGGGTTTGGCAGCCCCAACTACCCAGCCGCTCACGCGGGCAACGCCATCCGCGCCCGCGACCGCGTAGGAGGCGTTCACGTCGGACCCACAGGCCTCGCCCGTGAAGCTGACGCTGCCGTTGCCGCCCGCAATCGCGTAGTGCACGCTCGCGTTCTGGACCGGAGCGCCGTTGCGGTCGGTGACGAGCACGGCCGGTGGGATCGGCACCGCCGATCCCGGGCTCTGATCTTTGGGAACTTGCTGTGGCGTGGATACCGGGACCACGTCCCGAAACCCGAGGAGTACTCGACCTACCGGAACGCGAATTCGGTACGTGTCCGATGAGACAATGACGCTCGGATCGCTGTTCCAGTTGACCTTGTACTGCTGATTCGTCGTATCCAGCATCACCTGGGATGGATCGAACTTGGATCGCGGGACTGACGCACGGGGATTACAGGTGAACCGGCTGGGCTCCGTGCCGAGCGCTTGTCAGCGGCGCGCAACAGAGTCGCGCGCCCACCTTACGCTAAGGGCAGCCCCGTTGGGAGCTGCCCTTCTACGTCGCGCCAGTCACCCCGCGCTGCTACCTAGCTCAGGGAGTTGGGGGGGGAACCGTGACCATCAGATTGTCGAACATCGCAAATCCCGTTTGCACGCCCGCGAACTGCACGGATGAGATGCCCGATGCCTGGACGCACAGATTCTCCCCAAACGCATTCGGCTGAGACGTGTCCGCGGCAATCGTTCCACCGTCCGAATTGAACGCCTCGAGTAATGCACGGGCGCCCGGCAGCCTGCCTGGCTGGAATCCGGTGACGTACGCCTGAACGCATACCTGCGTAGCCGATGGACTGAACCTGGCGACGATCCGTCCCCCGGACGCCTCGCTGAAATCCGAGGCCGTGCCTTCCGGACAGATGGTGATGACGTTGTCGCCGGAATTGAAGCCGAACCCGCCGCCCTCGAGCGGGCCGTTGTCATTGGCGTAGATGCGACTTCCGCCGCATTGCGCCGCCTCTTCGTTGGTTCGGCTCAATGTCACGCCGACACTGGTATACGTGGAGTTGATCTCCGTTCCCGGAGTGATTGCGGCTCCACCCGGATCGACGTCGGGATTAATCAACGTGCCAGCCGGCAGCGCCCAACCAATGCGACTGAAGCAACAGGTGCTTCCGCCTGCACCGAGGTGAAACGCGTACGCTGGCGTGGGCGTGAGAAACTCCTCCATCATCCGAAGCAATCGACTCGGCACTATGCGCAGCAACCCTATGGATGATGGCGTCGGCGAGAAACCCGCACAGGACACAAACGGAGCCGGTACGTTGGGAAGTGCCGTCGTCACCGGCTCGTTATCCACGATGTCGACCTTGAAGAGCTGAATCACGTCATTGGTAGGCGCGGGCACGTTAGCGCAGACTCCAACCGTCACGTTTGTCGCGAACTGCGCAGTGGGTGAGGTCTTGAAGTCGTAACAGCCCTCGAACTGGGTCAACCCCAAGCTCGGAATGCATTCGCTGCCTGAGACCGCGTCGTTCACGGCTTGGCGCTCGATCGTCACCACCACCGGACTCGAGCCGGTGATCAACCAGTTCGGAGGAAACTGCGCTCCCGCAAAGCCGGTGTTGGTGACCACGGTCCCACCGGCAGCAGTGACCGTAGCCTCCACGCAGTCCGTGCAGTTCAAATCCTGAAGAAACGCGCCCCGCTCGATGCGGAACTTGATCGGCAGCGTGCGGCCGTCCACGAGCCCGATGTACTGACCGGTGTTGACGCTCTTGAGCTGGCTCCCATTCGCCACCGGGTCCATGTCCGCAAATCCCAACCGTAATCCGCCCGACGATCCGAACACCTGAATTCGATAAAACTTGCTGGTGTCGATCGCCGGCTGCTTGGTGTCCCAGTTGACGTGATACTGCTGGGGCGCGTCGATCATCGCCGTCCCAGGATTGATGTGCGCAACACCTCGAGCGCAGTCGACCGGAGTCAGCGTGAGGTCCAACTGGCAGATGTCGACGACGGGCTGGATCTGCGCGTTGAACACACCTGAAAAACTCGGCTGCGGCACTAGTGGTGGGAGGAAGAAGAAGTGCTTGTTGCCGTTCCTGCTACCATCCGCGAAGTCTGCCGACAGCCCTGGCTTCACGGCGGTGACCGATTGCTGATCACGACACGCCGCGAGGATGCCGACGGTGAGAACTGCAACGACGACGGCCCGCTTCATATTGGGACTCCGGATCCTGTTGAAAGCTGGGCGTCGCAGAATCCACGCCCGGCGCCTCTCCCGTGCCGGGGGCGCAAGAACAGTCGCGATGGAGACTTAGATCCCGGCGCGCCGCCTCCGGAGCAGGCCGCTCTCACGGGTGTCGCGCCAGAGTTACAACCCTGTTATTTCGCGCCGACAAGTGCCTTGAACCGCGGATCATCCTTGAGATCACGCCACCACCAGCTGATATCCTTGCCACGCTCGAAATGTCCCGGATTGGCGGCCGAGTATCGGGTCAACAGCGCGACCGCTTCGTTACGGTCGCCGAGCAAGGTGCGCTCATATGCCTCGATCGCGAGAAGCTCCTGGCCGGGATCGGCGGACGGTGTGGACGCCGCACGCACCCCGTCGAACACGTGGCGTGCGCTGTCCTTGAGCCCCGCGCGCGCGATGACGCCGCCGGCCCGGAGGCGGGATTCCAGTCGAAGGTACGGTCGGAACTGCGGCGGGGTCACGGTGTCGAGCAGCGCCACAAGCTGCCAGGCCCGGCCTACATCGGGTGCGCGCACTGGCGTCGCCATCAGCAACAATTGACACTGCGGCGAGCGATAGTCCCTCGGAAAACGCCGAGTCTCCTCGGTACACCAGCGGTCCGCTTGCGAGAACTGCTCGAGGTCGAGCGAGCCGATGAACAAGCGGTACAAGATGTCTCGCGCCACGCTCAGGTAAGCATCCTGCTCATACGCCCTGCGCGCGGCGAGCACCGCGGCGGGCACGTCTTCGACCTGGTAATAGAGATGGCTGAGCGTGCTGTACGCGCTCGCCAAGCTCGGGTCGGTCTGCACCGCACTTTCGAGATCTTGGCGTGCGCCCTGAAGCAGCGCCTGCGCCGCCGCCGGATCCGGAGTCGTGCGCAGAAGCCATTGGTAGTATCGCAACGTCCCTCGGAGCTCGAGAGCACTCCCGTCATTTGGCGCCATCCGGAGGGCACGCTCCGCGTGCCCCAGGCCCGTCCGGATCCACACCACAGCTTCACGCGGCTCGTCCTCGAGGAGCCGTGCGCGCCGGAGTGCGATCTGGCCTCGGAACACGATCGGGTCCACCCACTTGTCGTCGGCCGCCTCCGCCAGCGCCGCGAGAGAGTCCGCCATGTGAAAGTCCGCGAACGCTTCCTTCGCGTGCTCGCTCTCGACGGCGGCCTCCGCGTCTTTGCGACTCCTCTCCGCTCGTTCCTCGAGCGACCACGCGGCGACGTTGCTCGTGCCCAGCTGCTCCGTCCGGAGCCGGACCTCTTCCCCCAGCCGCTCCCGGAGAAATTCGGCCACGCGCCCGCTCAGGCTGTCGCGGATCACCGTGAGCATGTCTCCGGCCCGCTCGTCGAAGCTCGCCCGCTTGAAGTCCACGCCACTCGCCCCGTCGACCAGCCGCACGGTCACGTGCAGCAGGTCGCCCACCTGCTCCACACTCCCGGTGACCACCGTACCCGCGCCCAGGGCGCGCGCAATACTGTCGGCCGGGACCGACCCGCCGCGATATGGCGCCACGCCGTTACGCGAGATCACGCTCAGCGGCTGCACTTGGGATAGGTTCGCGATCAGCGCTTCCGTCATTCCGTCCGCGAGGTAGCCCAGGGAGTGATCTCGGCTCAAATCGTCGAAGTACAGCACGGCGAGGTGCCGCGGGTCGAGCCCACTCGCCGTCGCCCCCTCCCCCCGGCCCGCGCGCGCCGAGCGGATGGCGAAGTATCCCGCGAGGCCGGCGACCACGACGGCTGCGGGCACGAGGCGGCGGAGCGCGGAGGCCGGCCGCCGGATGCCCCGCTCCAGTGTCGCCCGGCGGTACGCACCAGTCGCTTCCGACGGCGTATTCAACGCCTCGGCAAAGAGCGCGGTGGTGGGGTAGCGGTCCGCCGGGACCTTGGAGAGCGCGCGCAGGATCGCGCCCTCCACGGTATCGGGGATCGTGCTGCGGACGATGGACGGCGGGGAGACCATGTCCATGGAATGGCGCGCGATGATCGCCTGCGCCGTCGGCCCCGTGAACGGCGGCGCCCCCACCAGCATCTCGTAGACCACGCACGCCAAGCTGTACTCGTCGCTGCGCCCGTCGACCTCAGTGCTCCCGGTCGCCTGCTCGGGGCTCATGTAGGCGGGGGTGCCGATGATCGTGCCCGTCTGGGTGAGGTGCTGGCCCTCCCCCGCCGCCGTAACCGCCCGCGCAATGCCGAAATCCGCGACGACGGCCGATCCACCCGACAGCATGATGTTTTCGGGCTTGATGTCGCGGTGCACGACGCCGCGGCTGTGCGCGTACGCGAGGGCACTCGCGACCTCGGTCGCCACACGCAGGGTGTCCTCGAGCGACAGCTGCTTTTCACGCGTGAGCCGATCCCGCAGCGACTCCCCCTCGACGTAAGGCATCACGTAATAGAGGAAGCCGCCGGCCGAGCCCGAGTCGTACAGGGGCAGGATGTGGGGATGCTGCAAGCGGGCGGCGATCTCGATCTCTCGGAGAAACCGCTCGGCGCCGAGCGCGGCGGCCAGCTCGGCGTGCAGCACCTTGATGGCCACCGGCCGGCTGTGCTTCCGGTCGTCCGCAAGGAATACGGTCGCCATGCCGCCACGACCCAGCTCGCGCTCGACCGCATAGCGGTCGGCGAGGGCGTCGCGGAGGGAATCCAGGAGCTCGGGCACAGGTGTGAAGGCCTAGGATACAGCGGGCCCCTAACCCCCGCCAGCGCGCGGGTGCGCGCGCTCTTGTCCCGTCGCGTCCCGCTCCCTAGTTATAGGCGGTCGCATGACCAGTCCGGCGCCGGATCCCGCTCTGCGCCCCGCTGGCGCGCTGTCCAGGTTCCTGAATCGGCCCTGGCGGCTGCTCGTCACCCCCAGCATCAGCCGCTTGTTCGCGACGGCGTTCGTCGCCATCGCCATTGCCGGCCTCGCCGACCGGATCGCGGTCTGGCAGAGCGCGCGCCGCACTCAGAACGACATGATCGCCTTGACCCAACGGCTCGAGCAGCTGTCCCGCTTCTCGCCGTCCCCGAGCCTGCAGGCCGAGCTGGCTGCCATGCAGGAGACGACGGCCGAGGTCGGGGACAACGCGATTCAGGCTGCGACGCAGTCGACGGTTTTTTTTGCGATCGTCCTCGTGACGCTCGGCGTCGGCTTGTGGTACAATCGGCGCCGCCTGGCCTCGCCGTTCGCCCACGTGGTCGGTGCGCTCGAGCGTGTGGCCGCGGGCCAATACCAGGAACGGCTGGCGGAGGAGCAGCCGGAGGAGTTCCGCATCATCGCGCGCGGGGTCAATCGGATGGCGGCGGCGCTCGCGTGGCGCGAACGCTTGCAGGATCAGGAAGCCCGCCTGCTCACGGCCTTGAACGCGCCTTCGCGAGAAGCGGGGGCGGGTGGGAGCCTGGCGCCGGCGCTCGACGTGCTGGCCGGGGCGACGGGCGCCACCGCGCTCGCGCTCTACCAGCCGCACTACGACACCAATGAGTGGAGTCCCACCGCGGTGCGCCGGGCCACGGCCCGCCCGCTCTCCCGTGACGTGGTGCGCCACGTCGTCGGCGACGCGACCAACCTGATCCTCTATTTGGGGAGCGCCGCCACCGCGGCGCGCAAGGAGCTGCAGTTCTCAAACGGTGAAACCGCCTCCGACGGCTCGCTCGCCGTGGTGCCGCTCCGCTCGCGCGATCGACTGGTGGGTCTCCTCGTCGGCGCCGTTCCGGGTCAGCTCTCGGACGAAGCGCGGAATACGCTCGAGTACGCCGCGCCCAACCTGGCGATCGCCTGCGAACGCGAATCCGCCCACCAGCACCAGCGCCGGCTGGCCGTGGAGGTGCGGCACGCCGCGCAGCGCCTCGAATCGCAGAACGCGGATCTCACCGCGTTGAACGAGAAGCTCGAGGTGCAGCACCGTGAGGTCACCCGCCTCAACGCCGAGCTCGATCAGGCGGGCAAGCTCAAGGACCAGTTTCTCGCGAACATGTCGCACGAGCTGCGCACGCCGCTGAACAGCGTCATCGGCTTCAGCGACTTGTTGCTCAGCATGCTGCCGGACAACGGCCCGGACGCCGCGACGCAGCGCGATTATCTCGAGACCATCGCGCGCAACGGTCGCCATCTTCTCGAGCTCATCAACGAGCTGCTCGATCTGTCCAAGATCGCCGCGGGCCGGATGGAGCTCCGGTTCGAGCCGCTCGACGTGCACGACCTGCTGCGGGAGGCGGCCGACAGCGTTCGGGCCTTGGTCGAGGGGCGGAAGCACAAGCTGGCGATCGAGCCACCTCGCGCCCACGTCCGGGTTCAGGCCGACCGCGGACGCCTCCGCCAGGTGCTGCTGAATCTCCTCTCCAATGCGATCAAGTTCACCACCGACGGCGGCCGCATTGCGCTCAGCGCGCGTCTCGAAGAGACGGGACACGTGCGGATTGCCGTCAGCGACTCCGGGATCGGAATCGCGGCAGAAGACCAGGGCAAGCTCTTCAAGGAGTTCGTTCAGCTCGATGCGAGCGCGAGCCGTCGCTATGAAGGAACGGGCCTGGGCCTCGCGCTCTCGAAGCGTCTCGTGGAGCTACACGGTGGCACGATCGGCGTGGACTCGGAGCTCGGCAAAGGCAGTACCTTCTGGTTCACTCTTCCCCGGGCCGACTCGAGGCCGGAGCCCGCGTGATGGCGACCATCGTCGTGGTGGAGGATCAGCCGGACAATCTCAAGCTCTTCAAGGCGCTGCTCACCATGAAGGGGCACCGCGTGATCGGGCTCCCCTCAGGTGACGGACTCGTGGCGGCCTTGCTGGCCGAGCAGCCCGCGCCCCAACTGGTACTGCTCGATATCCAGCTGCCCGGCCGTGACGGGTACAGTATCCTCGGCGACCTGAAGAACTTGGAGGGCGACCATCCCTGGAAGGTGGTCGCCCTCACGGCGCATGCGATGCCCGGCGATCGCGAGAAGACGCTCGCGGCGGGGTTCGATGGCTATATCGCGAAGCCGATCGACGTGCGCAGCTTCGGCGATGAAGTCGCGCGCTACCTGTCAGCGAGTCGCTAACGGCGCCTTCTTCAATTGAACCGAGCCGTTCACGGTCGTGACGTGCACGTCGCGCCCGCCGCGACCTAAGGTCCCCTTCAAGGTGTGCTTCGTGAATTTCCCGGTCACTGCCAGCGGGTAATCCGTGGAAATCGCTCCATTGATGGTGTTCGCCTCTACATCGGCGTCGAGCGTCGCCGGTAGCTCGAGCGTGGCCGAGCCGTTGACGGTCGTGACGGATACCTCACCGGTATCCGCGAAACCGCGAATACGCGCGTGCACATCCCCGTTGACGGAGCCGGCGTTCACGGGGCCCGCGGCTGTCTCCACATCGACGTCCCCGCTCACGGTCCTGATCTTCAGCGGCGCGCTGGCTCCAGCGACATGGATATCTCCGAGGATCGTGCTGGCGTCGAGCCGGACGCCGCGAGGGAGGCGCACCGTGAAGTCCACGGCGACATCGCTCCGCCCGGGCCCACCAGTCTTGTATTCCCCTTCCGCTGTGCAGTCGGACCGGCTACCCGGCCACAGAGCGCAAATCGTGAGTCCGCCGTCCGACGGGACCGCGATCAGTCTAACCCGTGCCGTGTCGGAGGAGTGATAGCTCTTCACGGCCGCGATCTGAACCGAGTCGCCCCTGATGGGCTCGACGGTGACGGACCCGCGGATGTTACGAATCCAGAGCGAGTGTTTGGCGGTGAGCCTGGAGTGCACCGTCCATGCGGCGCCGGTGGTGCGGGGCCCGCCTTCGGACTCCGTGTCGAAGTCACCGCGGATCTCCCGCAGCGCTTCGGGAATGCGGCTGACGACGCGCTCCTTCGCGCGGGCCAAGAGATAGCGAGCAAATAGACCGATCGCGAGCACCACACAAAACAGCGTGGCCCCGCGAATGATCTCCGAACGCCAGGTTTCCCAGAATCCCCTCATCGCGACTCCTTCTCCGTACCCACTTGATACTGGCGAGTCGTACGAAGGTTGGGGAGGTACGGTTTCGGCGGCCCTTGGATGGGGGGTCCAAACGACGAGGGGGGCCGAAGCCCCCCACGCCTTTAGGATACAGCGCTGAACTGCGAGTGCGCGGCCTCCGGACAGCGGACCGTCGGCCGGCTGTAGATCCGAGTCTTGGCTGCGACCGGGCCCCGTTCCGACTCCACTGTGATGGGGTCGAGCACCCCACCGTACCACACCTGGCCCCGGCTTTCGTCTGGAGTCACGGCGCTCGCCGGTAGCGTGTCGCGATGACTGGTGCCGACCGATGAGACGGCGACCTGTGCCGCGTAGCCGTAGCCGGTCGTGAGCGCAACGCCGAGCATGAGAGCGTAAATCCGCATGAGATGCCTCCGAGACACCTGGTCCGACGGCACAGCTTTCGAACGTGTAAGACGTCCAAAGCCTCGGAAAGGTTGCATCGGCAGTGTCAGGAGGTCGTGGACCCTCGGCCGTCAGGGTTCCGCGAAGATGCCGTCAGTGGATCGCCAGACGACCTTCATTTTGCTGAGAGGCGTATTCCGCAGCCGCTGGTGCGCCGTGCGGAATGGGTCATAGCGCACGATCCGTTCGGGCTCCCGCAGCGTCCGCCCGGGCTTGAGCGGCCCGTCCACTTTGAGATGCGCGCTGTAGATGGTGTCGCCGAACGTGTCGAAGAACGTGACGTCTCCCTGGAACGCCGTGATCGTGCGGGCTCCCTTGTTGCGATATGCAAAGGCGAGCGAGATGTAGTCCTCGTAGCGCTCCTGCTCGGGATCCTTCGCCAGGAAGGTCTTGTTCACGACGCTGACGACGAGCATCGAGTCGAGCTCCCGCTTGATCGAATCCTGGCGTGCCCGCTCGGCGGCACTCTCCTGTGTCTCAGCTTGCTTTTTCCTCACCGCCTCCGCGCGTGCCCACGCGAGAATGTCCGCGACCTTCATGGTGTCCTGCGGCGCTCGCCGCATGAATCCGGTGTCGGAGGCGGCCGCGAGCAAGGTCCGCGCGTCTGCCAGGGACAGCCGCACGCTATCGGACCCGCGCAGCACGGAGTCGAGCCGAACGATGGGGACGCGCCTGGCAAGGAATGCCTGCTCCTCGGCCCGAGAGTGACACGCGGTGAACACGCTGGCGAGGAGGCAAACGCTTGCAATGGTCGTGGTCGAACGAGGTACCTTCATCCGAGTGCGCGCTCCTGTCGGGTCGAGGCAGGACTCGAACCTACATGCTCGTTCGGAACGCCCCGTGACCCGGATCACTGGAACAGCGGCTCACTGGGTGGGCGTCTACGCGATTAGTCTCGATAATGGTAAAGCCAGGCATGATTGATCGCACCGACACTCGGTTGCGATCCGTAGCCACCGGCAATGAGCGCGTCGCCATTCGCGAGCAGCGTGACGGTAGAATAGTAGAACGCGTCCAACCCGGACCCGGCTACCGTTGCAAACGCGTTCGAGGCGGGATCGTAAATCTCCGGCTGCTCTGCACCCCCGGCGACGAGCACACGCCCATCCCTCAGTGTCACCACTCCGCTAGGCATCTTGTACCGCTGTGCGTGCATATTCGGCCCGGGTTTGAACTCCCGCGTTGTCGGATCGTAGATCTCCGTGCTGGCCAACCTGTAGCCGAAGGCTCCGCCATTCTGTCCACCAACAACCAGTACGCCGCCATTCGGAAGGAGCGCCGCACCCAGCTTGTTACGCGGCATCGACATCGCTCCGGTGCGAGTGAATCGCCCGATGGACGGGTCGTAGACCTCGGCACTGGACTCCTCTGTCATGCCGCTTGCATGCTGCCCTGTGCTGGAACCACCCATCACCAGCACCTTGCCGTCCTTGCCCAGCACCGCGGCGAAGTAGTCACGGGGCGTCGTCATGCTGCCGGTCGTAGAAAACTTCCCCATTGCCGGATGGTACAGCTCCGCGGTGGCAAGCGGCGGGCGGTCTGGATCGCTGTCGCCCCCCATGATCAAGACGTCACCATCTTGTAACCGGACGGCGCAAGCGGCAGTGCGCCGGGTAGACATACTCCCCGTCGACGTGAACGTTGCCGTAGCGGGATCGAACAGCTCTGCGGAAGAGAGAACACATCCTGCGCCACACGAGCCGCCCGCGATGAGGACCTTGCCGTCGTCGAGCAGCGTGGCTGTCGCGCCATAGCCACGTGGGGATGTGAGGTTTCCGAGCTGAGCGAATCGCTGTGTCGTGGGATCGTAGAGTTCAGCAGTTGGTTGAGTGGTCGACCCGTGAGACATGCCGCCTGCGATCAGCACCTTGCCGTTGCGTAGCAAGGTGGCAGTATGGCTGAATCGAGGCACCGAGGTGTTACCGACCGGCGAGATGCTGCCCGGATCGCTGAAGAGAGTACTTATGACCAGCAAGGCGGCGCGAGCGCCAGGTCTCACTTGAGTCTCCCCGATGTAACCCTAGGCACCCCCGAACACGACTAGGGGCGTCACCGCGCGTAAGCCGCGGGCGCTACGTGGCACGGCGCAAGATCGTGGTCATCCCGGCGGATCAATGCCGAGGGCAGGACTCGAACCTGCACGGGGGTCGCCCCCCAAGGGATTTTAAGTCCCTTGCGTCTACCGATTTCGCCACCCCGGCTAAGGGAAACATAGCCCAGCAGTCACCGCACGCGCTCCCGCCGGACTCCACCCGACGCGCGCACGCTCGAGATCGCCGGCTCGCGCGCGAAGGACTCCTGGAACGCCCGTCGGATCCTCCGCACCACCGTTGCCTCGACTGCTTTTCCCCTGGGCAGCAACACCAGCACAGTGCCGCCCCACCCTGCCCCCGTGAGGCGCGCGCCCAGCGCTCCAGCCCGTCGGGCGGTGGCGACCACCAGATCGAGCTCGGGCGCGCTGCATTCGTACAGCCGGCGACACGACTCGTGCGATTCGTAGAGCAATCGACCGAAGCGTGTGACGTAGCCACGGGCGAGCAGCTGGGCGCCGAACCGTGTCCGGGCGGTCTCTCCCACGACATGAAGGGCGCGCGAGCGCAGCGGCTCGGTCAACGCGCGCTTGAGCCGCGGCAGCCAGCCGGCTGGCCAGCTCGCGAGCCAGCGCAGTTCTGGTAGCTCGAGCCGCAGCCGCGCGACGGCTGCTTCGCATTCGGCGCGCCGCTCGTTCAGCGCGCCTGCGGCGAGCTCGTGCCGGACTCCCGTGTCCACGAGGAGGATTCGCGCCCGCGCCGGCACGTGGCGCGACGCGAGCGAGGCGCATTCGAGGAACAAGGCCCGGTCGGGCCGGGCGAGGGCCGCGCTCATTTGATCCATGATCCCGCAGCGCACGCCCACTTGATCGTGCTCTGCGCGAAAGGCGACTCCCGCCAGCTGCCGTGCCGCGAGACGGCCGCTGCCGAGCAGATCGAGCGCGCGCGCCGCCGCGACGGTCAACGCGGCCGATGACGCGAGACCCGCGCCCACCGGGACCTCGCTCGCGACCGCGACGCGGGCACCGCCCCCTACGGGCCCCGTCCCCGCGGCCGCCAGCTCGCGCAACACGCCGGCGACGTACGCGGCCGAGCCCGTCGGGCGCCCGTTCCGGTATTCGATCCGATGCAGGGCACCGTCCCGGGTCGACACGAGCTCGAGCAATCCGTCGTCGGCAGGCCCAACGGCGACGACGGTGCGCGCCGCGATCGCGATCGGCAGCACGGGGCCACCGTTGTAGTCCGTGTGCTCACCGATCAGGTTGACGCGTCCAGGGGCGGAGGCCGCGGCGACCGGCGCCACGCCGAAGGTCGCGCGGAACAGGCTTGCCGCGTTTTGAGGCATGAGGTTTGACAAGGCTTCGGGCCAATGCTACCCTGTACCAGCCGATTCCACCATCTCTCGTAAAAAGCCACCCGGAGACAAAACGTATGCGGCAGTCCGTGGGATTTGCGCTCTCCCTGCTCCTCGGCGCTCCGGCGATGCTGGGTGCCCAGGGGTTCGGGATCTACGAGCTCGGGGCCTGCGGAATGGCCCGCGCGGGCACCGGGGTGGCGGCCCCCTGCCCGGATGGTTCGGCCATCTTCTTCAATCCGGCCGGCCTCGCTGGGCTCAAGGGCTGGCACGTGAGCGCCGGCGGCACGCTCATCAAGGCGCTGGGCAACTTCACGAGCGACGCCACGGGTGCGAAGACGGACCTCGACAACCCCTGGATCCCGGTCCCGAGCGTATACGTGGCCTACGGCGCGTCGCCCAAGCTGGGCGTGGGGATCGGTCTGTTCGCGCCCTACGGCCTCGAAACACGCTGGCCGACAAGCTTCGATGGGCGGTTCACCGGCTACGACAACATCATCCGAAACGTGTACATCCAGCCCAGCGTGGCGTATCAGGTCACCCCCTGGCTCTCGCTCGGGGCCGGCCTCGACATCGTCAACGGGCATGTGGAGCTGAACCAGCGGCTCGATCTGTCGCAGCAAGTGATTCCGCTGGCGGGGCTTCCTCCGGGGACGACGTTTGCCCAGTTCGGCATTGCCCCGGGGACGGACTTCGCCAACGCGCATCTCGTCGCCAGCCATACCAAGGTGACGGGGGCCCACTTCGGCGGCATCATCAAGGTGAACGACCGCCTTTCGTTCGGCGGGCGCTACCTGATGCACGCGAAGATCGACTATGCGGGGACCGCGACGTTTACCCAGGTCTCCACAGGAGTGATCATTCCCGCGACCGTCACCGTGGGGACCTTCACCATCCCGGCGGGCACTCCACTCGATGCGGTCCTCGTGAATCTCGGCGTCTTCTCCACCCTGCTCCCGAACCAGAACGTCACGACATCGATCACGAATCCGGAACAAGTGGTGCTCGGGGTCGCCTACAAGCCCGTGGCCGGCTGGACCCTGTACGGAGACTACCAGTTCACCCGGTGGGGAAAGCGTTTCTCTTCGCTGCCGATCAACTTCAGCAACGTAGCGACGCCCTCGCTCCTCCTCAACACGTACTACAACAATACGAGCGACTTCCGGCTCGGGGCCGAATGGGCGAAGGACGCGAAGTGGACCCTGCGAGGTGGATACCTCTACAACACCGCCGCGGCTCCACCGGAGACGGTCACGCCGCTGCTGCCCGAGGGCTCGCGGAACGAGATCACGGCAGGGGCCGGAGTCGCGCTCACGCCAAAGTGGTCGGTCGATTTCGCGTACCAGTTCATCAAGCAGAACGACCGCCGGGGCAGGACCCGTGACCTGAGCGGCGCGACCGCGGACCAGTTGATCGCGCTCAACAACGGGCTGTATTCGTTCTCCGCGCACCTCGTCGGCTTGTCCCTGGCCTACACGTTCTGACGGAGCCCGACCGTGACATCACGCCACGTCTTCTTATCCGCCTGCCTCGGCCTGACACTCATCGCTGTCGCGTGCCAAAGCGACGATTTGTTCACTCCGCTCCCACCCCAGTACACGGGCGGGGCGATGTTCCAGCGCTACGTTGCCCTCGGCAACAGTATCACGGCAGGCTTTCAGGCGGCTGGCATCAACGATTCGACGCAGAGGCAGTCATATGCGGTCAAGCTCGCGGCCGCGATGCAAACGGCGTTTTATCGGCCCAGCCTGAATTTCCCAGGCTGCCCACCGCCGATCGACTCGCTGTTCACGGCTTCGGGGGTCCCACACCGGCTCGGCGGGTCTGCCGCGCCACCGTGCGCGCTCCGGGCTCCCTCGACTGCCCCCTATCTGAGCGACGTCGCCGTGCCAGGGGCCACAACGTTCGATCCGTTCCACTCGGGCGCCACGCCATACTCCAACGTTCTCACGCTGCTGATCCTCGGCGCCCGCTCGCAGGTACAGGCAGCGGCTGTAGCGCGGCCGACGTTCGTGAGCATCTGGATTGGAAACAACGATGTGCTGGGTGCAGCCACCGATACCGCGAACGCGGGCAACCCGGCTGAGATCACCCCGCTGGCGACGTTTCAAGCCCGCTACGATTCGATGCTCAGCGGGCTCGACTCCATTGGGACGATCCAGGGCGGGGTCTTGATCGGCGTGGTCGATGTCGCCGCGATCCCGTACTTCTCGTACGGGGTCATCTATTTTGGGGCGAAGCTGGCTAACGCGCTTCCTCCCGCGATGACGGTTCTCCCCAACTGCGCGCCTCGTTCGGTGGGGGGGATCGGGGACACTGTCCTCGTGCCCTTTCAATACGGCTTCGGGCTGATCGGCAAGGCTGCGGCCGGAGTGCCGGATACATTGGATTGCACGAACGACCACAACATCGAGCCGGCCGAGCTCTCCAACATGCACGCAACAGTGGCAGCATACAATGCCGCCATTAGCTCGCGAGCGACGTCCCACAAATGGGCCTTCGTCGATCCCAACCCGGCCCTCGCGACCCTGAAAACGGACACAAGCCGGGTACGGCCGTTCCCGGCGACAAACATTCTGAACTGCAGCGACACGACGAAGGGTAGCCCATTCGGCCGCGCCTTCACGTGCGACGGGATTCACCCGACCAATTCGACGCACAGGTTGGTCGCCCAGGCGTTACAACAGGCGATCAACGCCTACTACAACTCGGCCATCCCAGCGGTCCCCTGAGACGAACCTCGCCCGTGGTCGGGGGTAGCGAACACGGCATCCGCCTTCCGGCGGGTGCCGTTTCGCTAATGCGACCCTCCACGCTCCTCGTCCTCGCCGTGCTCGCGAGCGCCGCCCTACTACCGGGGCGGGTACTCGTCGCCCAGGCCGTCGACCGCACCGACGTACCGGCGCGCGGAATACTCCGTGTGACCTTCGACCTTCAGGTCATGACCTGGAACGACGAGTTCACGCCCGCCGGTCGGTTGCGGCTCGGCGCCGGGCTCACCGGCGACTCGGTCGGCGGTCGGTACATCCCCGCCGTCGCCAGCATGCAGCAGAATGTCCGGGTCGCGAGTGGGCTTGCCTCTTTCGTGGCGAACCTCGGCCAGGGGCTCTTGAGCGTGCGCCAGGAGCGCCGCACGTATCCCGTCAAAGCCGAACTGGGTCTCACGAATCGACTGTCGGTGAGTCTGCGCGTACCGATCGTGCGGGTCGCGACCCGCACGTCGTTACAGATGCCGAGCAAGGGGGGCAATCTTGGCCTCAACCCCCGGCTGCTGAATGGGACCCCCGCGAACGCCGTATTCCTCGCCCAGTTCGACACGGCGCTCGCGCACTGCGCGCTGAGTCCGTCGTGCGCGGCTCTGAGCACTGCCGGCCAGTGGAGTGCGATCCGTGACGCGCTGCGGGCTGTTGCCATCGCTCCCTTCGTGCCGTTCGACACGTCGGCCGCCGGCAAGGCCATCGACAGCACCGTGGCGCGGATCCAGCGTGCTCTCGATTCGCTCGGCGTCACAGGCTTCGACTCGACGTTCACGTTCCCCCCAGACAGCCTCCCGGGGACGTACGTCGAAGCCGCGATGCTCGACAACACCGGCATCGGCTTTGGGTACGCGGCCCTCCCATTCCGCAGCAGCTGGCGGTACGGCCTAGGTGACGTGGAGGTCGCGGCCAAGTACCGCATCGTGGCGGGCGCGCATTACGCCGCCGCCGTGCAAGCGCTCGTCCGGCTGCCGACGGGCGCCCGCGACTCGGCCGACGATTGGCTGCGACAGTCGATCGGCGATCACCAGACGGATCTCGAAGGTCAGCTGACGCAGGAGCTCGTGGCTGGCCCGCTGTGGCTCAACGTGGCGATCCGCGCCGGTCTGCAGCAACCCGGCATGCGAATCCAGCGGGTGGCGCCGTGGGATGCGCTCCTCGTGCCCGCGACCGCCACGGCAAACCTGCGGTGGGACCCGGGGGACTACCTGGGAATCGACGTCGCGCCCCTGATCAATCTCTCGCACGAGTTCGCGGCGGGCTTCACGGCGGGCTACTTCTCCAAGGCAAACGATCATTACACGTACCAGTCGCCTCAGGATTCGACGGGTATCGGTTTGCCGGCGAGTGTGCTCGATGCCGGCACGGCACAGCGCTGGTTGCGTCTCGGGTTTGCGATGACCTATCACGCCCCGATGGTCGAGGGCGGCTTGTCGATCGAGCAGACGGTCAGCGGCGGGGGGATCGTCCCTGCGGCGACGGTGTACCGGATCGTTTTTCGGACGTCGAAGAAGCTTTTCTGACCAGCTCGGCGGCGTGTCCGAGCGCCGACTTCATGTCGGGGTCGCCGAGCATGCGCGCCAGCTCCCGCGTGCGCTCCTCTCCATCCACGACGCGGACGTCGCTGGTGGCGATCCCGCCGCGCGCCCCCTTCGCGACCACGAGGTGATGGTGGGCGTACGCCGCGATCTGCGGGAGATGGGTGATGACGAGGACCTGCCGGCCCGCTCGTTGGCCGCCGGCGATCGTCGCGAGCGCCTCGCCGACGCGACCACCGACTTCACCGCCGATCCCTTGGTCCACCTCGTCGAAAACCAGCGCGGGCACGGCGTCGTGCTCGGCGAGGACGACTTTGAGCGCCAACATCAGCCGCGATAATTCCCCTCCAGACGCGACTTTCGCGAGTGGGCGGGAGTCGAGCCCCGCGTTCAACTGCACTGCGAAGACCACGTCCTCCGCACCATGGGAGCGGGGAGCGGCGAGCGGGACCGTCCGAGCGGCGAACCGGCCCGCGGGCATCCCGAGCGCTGGCAGCAGCTTGTTCACCGCGGCTGCCAATCGCGCGCCGCCACGGGTGCGCTTTGCCGTCAGCGCGGCACACGCCCGTGAGAAATCCGCGCCCGCGCGCTCCCGCTGCTCCGCGATGTTCCGGAGATCGAAATCCGCCGTATCGAGGAGCTCGAGCTCCCGCGCGGAGCGGTCGCGCGTCGCCAACACATCGGGAAGCGTCGGGCCGTACTTCTGGGCGAGCCGGAACAACACGTCGCGCCGTTGCTCGACCGCCGCCAGGCGGCCCGGATCGTTCTCGATGCCAGCGGCGTAGTCCCGGGCGGCCTGCGTCAGCTCCTCCAAGTTCGCAAACGCCCCATCGAAGAGCGCCTGCCACTGCGTCGTGGACGGGTCGAGGCGCGCGAGGCCCGCGAACAGCTTTGCGGCGCGCGCCAGGCCCGTAGTGTCGAGCGCCTGCCCCAGTTCGCGCGACAGGCGACCCAGTTCGTCCGCATGGCCGAGGCGCTTGGCTTCGACTTCCAACGCGTCGGCTTCTCCGACCTGCGGCGCGGCGCGCTCGATTTCATTCACCACGTGACGGAGGTAGTCTGCCTTCTGACGAACCTCCTCACGCTTCGCCGTGAGCTCCGCCTCACGATGCTCCAACTCGTGGAGCCGTTCGTGGGCGTCCCCCACGGCGGTACGCTCCACCGCGGCGTCGGCAAACGCATCCAGGATGTCGCGCTGCGCGTCGGGTCTGAGCAGGGACTGCGTCTCGTGCTGCCCGTGCAGGTCCACCAGGACGCTGCCGAGCTGCGCGAGCACGCCCACGGTGGTCGGGCTGCCGTTCACCCAGGCACGGGAGCGCCCCTCCGCGGTGATCTCGCGCTTGAGAATCAGTCGGCCGTCCTCGAGGTCAACGCCGAGGCTGGTGAAGGGTGGTGGAGGTCGGTTGAAGATGGTGGCGGTGAACTCGAACGCGCCCTCGATGATGGTCTTCCCGGCGCCGGGGCGCACGACGTCCGCCGAAGCGCGCTCGCCGAGCAGCAAGGCGAGGGCATCCACCAACATCGATTTCCCGGCACCGGTCTCCCCCGTGAGCACGTTGAGACCAGGGGTGAGCGGGAGCGTGACGTCGGCGATGACAGCCAGGTCGCGGACGCGCAGCTCCGTGAGCACTACCGTCGCTCGCGGTCGGAGAGGTCGCCCCAGTTCAGCTTCTTGCGCAAGCGCGCGAAGAAGCCCTCGGGCCCGAGCCGCACCAGCAGGACCGGCCGTGCGGCGCGCTTCACCACCAGCCGCTCACCGGCGCGCATGGTCGTGCCGACCTGGCCGTCGAACGAGACGAGGACGTCCTCGGTCCACGGGGGGATCGGCTCGACCGTGACCGCCGCGTCCGACGGGACCACGAGCGGTCGTACGGCGAGCGTGTGGGGGCAAATGGCTGCGACGACGATGGCATCGACCGTCGGAACGACGATCGGGCCCCCGGCGGACAGCGCATACGCGGTCGACCCGGTGGGCGTGGCAATCACGATGCCATCGGCGGAATACTGCCCGAGCTCGTCGCCGTCCACGGAGACGCGCAGCCTGATGACGCGCGCGACGCCGCCTTTGTGTACGACCGCGTCGTTCAATACGACCGGCTCGGCACGGCTCTTCCCTTCCTTGTTCTCGATGAACGGCACGAGGGCCAGACGCGCCTCGGTCGCGTACGCCCGCCGCACCAGGGCATCGAGCGCCCAGTCGAGCGTCTGCGAGGTGGCCGTGGTGAGGAAACCCACGCGACCGAGATTGACGCCGAGGATGGGCGTGGGGGCGGGGGCCGAGTCGAGCGTGCGCGCGCCGCGCAGCAGGGTGCCGTCGCCGCCGAGGGTCACGAGACAGTCGAGTCGTGACGCCCGCTCGAGCGTCGGCGGCGCCGGCGCCGGCCACAGGGGGCCGATCTGCTCTTCGGTGAACAGGGAGACACCCACGCGCGGCGCCACCTGCGCCAGGTGCGCGAGAATCGTCTTGAGATCGCGGTAGCTCGGGTTGCCGACGACCCCGACGTTCATGAGTGGGTGAGCGATTCCTCGGCGGCCAACGCCCGCACCCGCGTCGCGATCCCGACGCCGGTCAGCCCGACGTCGGCCAGCTGTTGCGCCCGCGGTGCGTGCTCGTAGGTGCCGTCCGGCACGCCGAGCGCCACGACGCGGCACTCCGGCGCCGCCCCTTCCACGAGACCGGCGAGATAGGCGCCGAACCCGTTGGTGACCGTGCCGTCCTCTACGGTGACGAGCAAACGGTGTGTGCGCAGCACGGCATCGAGGGTTTCGCGATCCACCGGCTTCAGGAAGCGACAGTTCACGACGCTCACGTCGAATCCCTCGCGGCCCAGCTCCTCCGCAGCGGCGAGCGCCGGCTGGCACATGGTGCCAACCGCCAGCAGCGCGCACTCGCGTCCTTTGCGTAGGGTCTCCCACGTGCCGTACCGGATCGGTGCGACCTCGGCGGCGTGCGGAGCCTCACCCGGAGCCTTGTCGCGAGGGTAGCGGAGTGAGAACGGTCCGCCCGCGTGCTCCAGGGCGCAGCGGAGCAGCCCGATCAGCTCGGCGCCATCCTTCGGCGCGGTGACCGTCATGTGGGGGACGGCGAGGAGGTACGCGATGTCGTACAGCCCCATGTGGGTCTGACCGTCCTCGCCCACCATGCCGGCGCGGTCGAGACAGAAGATCACCGGGAGCTGCTGGATCGCGACGTCGTGAATGATGCTGTCGTACGCGCGCTGCAGGAACGTGGAGTAGATCGCCACGACCGGGCGGATGCCCTGGGTCGCGAGCCCCGCCGCGAACGTGGTGGCGTGGGCCTCCGCGATCCCGACGTCGAAAAAGCGTTCAGGCCATTTCTTCTGGAAAATGCTCGTCCCGGTCCCGGACGGCATCGCCGCGGTGATCGCCACGAGCTTGGGATACTCGCCCGCAAGCTCCGTGAGCGCCTCCCCGAACACCTTCGTCCACTGCGGCGGCCCGGCCTTCACCGGACGAAGCTCTCCGGTAACGGGATCGTAGGGGGCCCGCGCGTGGTACTTCTCCGTATCCGGCTCGGGGAGCGGGAACCCCTTGCCCTTCTCGGTGATCAGATGGACCACGCGTGGGCCTTTGAGCGTCTTCACCAGCTCGAAGGTCTGCACGAGCTGGGCGACGTTGTGCCCGTCGATCGGGCCGAAGTAGCGGAAGCCGAGCTCCTCGAACAGCATTCCCGGCGACCAGAGATTCTTGATGCTCTCCTCGAGCGTCTTGGCGAAGTCCACGAGCTTCTGACCACCCACCAAGTGCGAGACCGATTCGATGAGACCCTTCACCCGCTCGCGGATCCGCACGGTGATGGGGCTGGCGATGATCGAGCCTAGGTATCGATTGATGGCGCCGACATTCGGTGCGATCGACATCCCGTTGTCGTTCAGCACCATGATGATGTCACGCCCCGAGTGACCGGCGTTGTTCATCGCCTCGTACGGGAGCCCGCAGGTCAGCGCACCGTCGCCCACGACCGCGACGACCTTGTACTGCTCGCCCAGGAGGTCGCGTGCCATCGCGATGCCGAACGCGGCCGACAAACCAGTCCCGGCGTGCCCCGCCCCGAACTGATCATGCGGGCTCTCGCTGCGCCGCAGGAAGCCGGACAGCCCCCCCGGCTGGCGCAAGGTGGGGAGGCGATCGTTCCGGCCGGTGAGAATCTTCCAGGGGTATCCCTGATGCCCCACGTCCCACACGATCTTGTCGCGGGGAGAGTCGAAGCAATAGGCGAGCGCTACCGTGAGCTCCACAACCCCGAGCCCCGCGCCAATGTGGCCTCCGGTCCGCGACACGACATCGATCAACCGGTCGCGAACCTCGTCGGCGAGGGGCTGCAGCTGATCGCGGCTGAGCCGCTTGACGTCGTCCGGTCCCCGGATGGCCTCGAGCAGTGGAGAGGCGGGCGACGTCTTAATTGGGCCTCGTGACGACATAATCCGCCAGGTCGGTGAGCGTAGGAGAAGCTAACCCCGCCTGCCGTAGCCGGTCTACCGCCCGCGCCGCCAGCCGTTCGGCCTCCGCCCGGGCGGCGCCCACGCCGAGCAGCGTCACAAAGGTCGATTTGGCGACCGCCGCGTCCTTCCCGGCGGTTTTCCCCAGTTGATCGGACGTCGCGGTCGCATCGAGCACGTCGTCATAGATTTGGAAGGCGAGGCCCACGTCGGCGCCGTAGCCCCGCAGTGCTTCGCAGGGCCCCGGCGGCGCACCCGTCGCGAGGCCGCCGATGACGCACGCGGCGGCGATCAGGGCTCCGGTCTTGCGACGATGCACGTCCTCGAGCTCCTGCGGTGGCAGGCTTCCGCCGCGTCCCTCGGCCTCGAGATCCAGGGCCTGGCCGCCGATCATTCCCCCCGCCCCCGCCGCGCGAAACAGCTCGAGGGCCACGGCCCGCCGGCGCTCGGGCTCGAGGTCGAGCGCCGTCATCCCCGCGGCGAGCACACGGGCGCCGAGCGCCACCATGTGGTAGCCCGCGACCGTCGCCGTGGCCACGTCGAACGCCCGATGCGTGGTCGGTCGCCCGCGGCGGAGATCATCGTTGTCCATGCCGGGGAGGTCGTCATGCACCAGCGAGTAGGCATGCACGACTTCCACCGCGGCGGCGAGCTCGGCCATGCCGCGAGCACTGCCGCCGCCACCGCTGCCGATCGCCTCGGCCGAAGCGAAGACGAGCGTCGGTCGCAAGCGCTTGCCGGCCGAGAGGAGGCTGTAGCGCATGGCCGCCGGGAGAGGCGCGGCCCACCAATCTCCGGCGCGCGCACCCCACGCCTCGAGGGCGACGTCGACTCGAGCGCGGGCGTCCGCGAGGTACGCCTCGAGGGCGCGGTTAAGCGTCGAAGTCCTCGACCTTGAAATTGCCCGCACGGTCGGCGAGCACCTGCTTGACCTGGGCCTCGGCGGCGGTCAGCCGCTCGCGGGCCTCACGCAACCGCTCCACGCCCTCCTCGAACAGCTTGAGCGCCTCATCCAGATCGACGTTCAAGTCCTGGCTCTCGAGGCGGCGCACGATCTCCTCCAACCGGTCGAGCTGCTCGGCGAAGCTCAATGGCTCGCGCCCGCGGGACGGGGGTGGCACGACTAGGACTCGCTCACGCGGGCCTTCACCTCGCCATCCGTGATCCGCAGGCGGAACGCGAGGCCAGTGGTGAACTGCGCCACGTGCTTGAGCACCCGACCCTGTGAATCGCGCGCCACCGCGTACCCGCGGTCGAGGATCCTGAGGGGGGACAAGGCATCGAGGCGGCCCGCCAGCGCGGCCAGCTCGTGCGTGTGACGCTCCAGCCGCCGGTCGAGTGCTCCCGTGAGCCGGTCGAAGCCGCGCGCCAAGCGCTCGCCCATCCGGCCCGACCGCCCGACGAGCGCCCGCGCCAACCGCGTGCCGAGATGATCCAGCTCAACCAGCACATCGCTCCGATCCGGTGTGGCCGACTCGGCGGCCGCCGAGGGCGTGGGCGCCCGCAGATCGGCGACGAGATCGCAGAGGGTCACGTCGGTCTCGTGCCCGACGGCGGAAACCACGGGCATCGGCAGCGCCGCGACCGCACGGGCGACGCGCTCGTGGTTGAAGGTCCAGAGATCTTCCCGCGAGCCACCGCCGCGTCCGATGATGACGAGCTCGATCCCCTTGAGGCGACACACCAGGCCGAGGGCGGCGCAGATCTCGTCTTCCGCCCCGTCGCCTTGCACTCGCGTGGGAACGACGAGCAGCTCCGCGACCGGCCAGCGTCGCCCCGCCACCGCGATGATGTCACGCAGCGCGGCTCCGTCGGGACTGGTGACGACGGCGATGCGGAGCGGATACCGTGGGAGAGGCCGCTTGCGCGCGGGATCGAGAAGCCCGTCCTTGGCGAGCGCGGCCTTCGCCTTTTCGAACGCGAGCTGCCACAAGCCACCCGCTGCGGTCGACAGGAGATCCACGACGGTCAGCCGGAACTCGCCCTTCTCCTCCCAGATAGTCGGGCGGGCGAAGACGAAGACCTGCAGGCCGTCCGCCGGGGCCGTCGGGAGCCTGCGGTTGTCCTTCTGGAACATCACGCAGCGGATCTGCGCACCGCGATCGCGCAGCGTGAAATACCAGTGACCGCTCTGCCACGCCTTGAAGCCCGATATCTCGCCGCGGACCCATAGCGGGGCGAGCCCCGCTTCCACGACCGCGCGCGCGCGTCGCGTCACCTGCGTGACCGTCCATGCGCCTTCGGGCGAGACGGCCGCGAAGAGGTCTAGGCTTGCGTACGGGTCCATTGGCGCGCCGCCTGGACGGTGTTGTACAGCAGCATCGTGATGGTCATCGGGCCGACGCCACCGGGCACCGGCGTGATGGCGCCGGCCACGAGGTTGGCCTCGGCGAACTTCACGTCGCCGACGAGGCGATAGCCTTGCTTCGTGGTCGGATCGTCGACGCGGTTCGTCCCCACGTCGACCACGACCGCGCCCGGTTTGATCATCTCCCCCGTCACGAACTCGGGTTTCCCCATGGCCACGATCAGGATGTCGGCGAGACGGGTGACCGTCTTGATCTCGCGGGTGCGGGAATGGCACACGGTGACCGTCGCGTTGCCGCCGGGGCCGTCCTGCAGGAGCAGCGCGGCCATCGGCCGGCCGACGATGTTCGAGCGGCCCACGATCACGGCATGCCGGCCGGTCGTCTCCACGCCGCTGCGCAGCAGCAGCTGCTGGACCCCATAGGGGGTCGCGGGACGGAAGCCGGTGGGGTCCCCGACCGACACTTTGCCGACGTTCTCGGGATGGAACCCGTCCACATCCTTCGCGGGCGTGACGCGGCGCAGCACGCGTTGCGTGTCGATCTGCTTGGGGAGCGGGAGCTGCACCAGGATGCCGTGGATCTTCGGGTCGGCGTTCAGGCGGTCGATCAGCGCGAGGAGCTCGGCCTCGCTCGTCTCCTGCGGGAGGCGGATGGTCTCGTGATGCAGGCCCGCCTCCTCGCAGGCCTTGCCCTTCATCCGCACGTAGGTGGCGGACGCCGGGTTGTTCCCGACCAGGACCGCCGCAAGCCCCGGTTGGACGCCTCGCGCCGCCAGAGTCCGGATCTCCCCCTGCAGCTCCGCCCGCATCGCGCCGCCGATGGCGGTCCCATCGATCAGCCTAGCGGGCAAAGTCCACCGCGCGCGTCTCGCGAATGACGACGACCTTGATCTGTCCGGGATACTGGAGGTCCCGCTCGATCTTGCGCGCGATCTGCTCGGAGAGTTCACTCGCCTTCCCGTCGTCGATCGTGTTGGGCGTCACGACGACGCGAACCTCTCTCCCGGCTTGAATCGCGAAGACTTTCTCGACGCCCGCGAACTCGGCCGCGATCTGCTCGAGCTGTGTCAGGCGCTTGACGTAGGTTTCGAACGCCTCGCGCCGGGCACCGGGCCGCGACCCCGAGACGGCGTCGGCGGCCTGCACGATCACGCTGATGGGGCTCTCGTGCGCCACATCGTCGTGGTGGGCGGCGATGCAGTTGATGACCGTGGGGTGCTCACCGTACTTGGTCGCCACTTCCACGCCTAGCTGCACGTGCGTGCCATCGTGCTCGTGCGTGAGGACTTTTCCCACGTCGTGCAGCAGCGCTCCGCGCTTGGCGAGCTGCACGTCGAGCTTGAGCTCCGCCGCGATGATCCCCGCGAGCCAGGCGACTTCCTTCGAATGCTCGAGGATGTTCTGCCCGTAGGACGTGCGATAGCGCATCCGGCCGACGAGCTTCATCAGCTCGGGGTGCATCCCCTTGATGCCCGTCTCGTAGACCGCCTGCTCGCCCGCCTCGACGATCGAGGCGTCGACCTCCCCGCGCGCTTTCTCCACCACCTCTTCGATGCGCCCGGGATGGATGCGCCCGTCGGTGATGAGGCGTTCGAGCGCTAGGCGCCCGACCTCGCGGCGCACCGGGTCGAAGCACGAGACTACGACCGTGTCTGGCGTGTCGTCGATGATGACGTCCACACCCGTGGCCGCCTCGAATGCGCGGATATTCCGTCCCTCGCGGCCGATGATGCGGCCTTTCATCTCGTCGGACGGGAGGGCGACGGCGGAGACCGTGGATTCGGCGGTGGACTCGGGCGCGAGCCGCTGGATGGCGAGGGCGAGGATTTTCTTCGCCTCCTTGTCCGCGCTCTTGCGCGCCTGCTCCTTCAGGTCGCGCGCGAGCGCGGCAGCCTCGTTGCGCGCCTCGTCTTCCAGGCGCCGCAGCAGCTCCTGCTTGGCTTCGTGGGCGGTCAAGCCAGCGATGTGCTCGAGCCGTGAGCGCGCCTCGAGCTCCGCGGCGGTTAGCGCCCGCTCGCGTTCTCCGAGGGCGCGCCCGCGACCGTCGAGCGCCCGCTCCCGCTCGTCCAACCCGCTCTGCCGCTGCTCCAGCGACTGCTCGCGTCGTTCGCTCTCGCGACGCCGCCGACTCGCATCTTCTTCGAACGCCTCGCGCGCCGCGATGAGCTCTTCCTTGGCCGCGAGCACCACCCGCTGGCGGGAGTCCGCGAGCAGTCGCTCGCTCTCCGCCGCCGCCGCCCGGGCGGCCGCCTCCGCCGCCCGTCGCTCCACGCGCCGTCCCACGATATAGAACGCGAGCCCCGCGGCCACGCCACCGCCCGCGAGGGCCGAGAGAATTACCAGCCAGTTCGTCATAGGATCTATCTCCAGCATCGCTCCGCGGGTGGCGGAACGAGATCGTTCGTCTACGCCTGACCGACGACCGCCTTGCGCTTGCCAGGCGGGAGCAGCTTGGTGAGGTCATCGGCGAGCGCCGCGAGACGCGCCGCGACCTCCCGTTCGCCCTTCTTGGCCTGGAACAGCTCGTTCGTGATGTCGAGGGCCGCGAGGATCGCGGCCTTGTGCGTCTCCACGATAGGGCCCTGCGACAGCACCTTTTTCAGCGCCTGGTCGACGTACGCCGCGACTTCACGCGTGTATTCCGGTGGCAGGTCGGACCGCACGGTGTACTCCTCGCCACCGATCATGACCTTGACCGCGTGCTTCTTGGCGCTCACCGTGCCGCCTCTCCGGACGCGCCCCCACCAGCGGCTCCGGACGCTGTCCCCCCCCCGCCACCGGCCCCCGCCGCGCCCACTCGCCCGCCGCCTCCGGCCGTCTCTCGCGCCTGCTCCTCCAGAAACGTGAGCCGTGAGAGCAAGTCCTGCACGCGCGTGCGCGCGGCCTCCACTCGCTGCTTGAGCGTCTTGTTCTCCTGCTCCAGATCGGCGACGCGCACTCGCGTCTCGGGATCCAGCTTCGCCGCGGGCCCTCGCCCCGCGCCGCCGCTCTCCTTCAGCTCGGCTTCGGCCTTGACGGCACGCGCGCGCCACAACGCCAGCTCGTCCGCCACATGGCGAAGGATCGTCTCGAGCTGGTCGAGCACCGGCGCATCAGATCTCTCTCCGTCGTACGCCAAGCTCATCCTCCAGCATGGCCAGAGCGCGTTCCAGGAGCGCGTCCACGTCCCGCTCCCGCAGGGTCTTGTTCGGATCGCGGAACGTGCAATGCCATGCTACGCTGCGATGCCCCGGCGGGACCCCCGCGCCCCGATACTCGTCGAACACCTGAAGCCGCTCGAGCAACGGGCCCACCGCCCGCCGCAGCACCTCGCTCACGGACTCGGCGCTGACTCCAGCCGGCAGCACCAGCGCCAGATCGCGCTCGACCGGCGGCTGGACCGGCAGCGGGCGATACGTCACGGGCGAGCCCTCGCTCGTGAACAGCCGAACCTCGAAGCCGTATAGCGGCCCCGCCCACACCGGCGCATCCGCCTCGAGCGGGCCTGCCCAGCCCACCACCGCCCCCCCACCGCGCTCGACCGCCACCCAGCCGGCCGCTCCTCCGGTAGCCGGTCGTACCGCGCACGAGGGCGCCGCGGCCAGTGCCGCTAACTCAAAGTGGTGCTTCAAGTCCCATATGTCCATATCAGGTACTTTCGCACCCTCCGACCAATGCGACGGCCGCCTGGCGCCGGTTACCACTCCCGCGACGGAAGTCCATTCTTCCGGGAGCGAACCGCTCCCTGCTCCCCGCTCTCCGGTCGCTGTGCGAAAGACCGTTCCCACCTCGAACAGCCGGACATCCCTGTTTCGATTCGCCCAATTGAATTCCACCCGTCGGATCAGCCCGGGCAGGAGCCTCCGACGGAGGTGTGCTTCTTCCGCCGACAGGGGGTTCCGGATAGCGACCGCCTCGGGTCCGTCCGGTGGCCCGAGCGGAATGGTGCGCGCCTCGAGCAGGCCGGCGCGCACGAGGCCCTCGCGCACCCGCGCGCGTGCCTGCTCTTCTGCAGCGTCCGGCACAGTCCCCGGGCGGTAAGGGCGCAGCTCGTCCGGGAACGCATCGTATCCCTTGAGCCGCGCGACCTCTTCGATCAGGTCGACCTCGCGAGTGACGTCGGGACGCCAGCCCGGGATTTGCACCGCCACACGGGCGTCCTTCGGCGCCACGAAGAAGCCCACCGAACTGAGGAGCCGCTCGACCTCCACCCGCTCGATCGCCGTCCCGAGCAAGTGGGTGACGCGCTCGGGGCGCAGGAAGATCGTGCGTTCCTGCTGGGGCTCAGGCCACAAGTCGAGGACCGGCTCCCGCTGTTCTCCGCCCGCGACCGCCCGGATCAATTCGATCGCGCGGCACACCGCGTCCGGCATGGCGAGCATGTCGATGCCGCGCTCGAACCGATAGCTCGATTCGCTCGACAGTCCGAGGGCTCGGCGCGTCCGGCGAACGCGTGTCGGCTGGAAATACGCGCATTCGAGCACCACGTCCCTGGTGTCGGCCGAGACTTCCGATTCGGCACTCCCCATGACCCCGGCCACGATCGTGGGCCGCTCGGCATCACAGATCGCGGTCATGTCGGCCGTGAGCGTTCGGGTGACGCCGTCCAACGTGACGATCTTCTCGCCCGGCCGCGCCCGCCGGACCACGACCGCGGGCCCGCGGAGGCGCGCCAGATCGAAAGCGTGCAGGGGCTGGTTGAGCTCGAACAGGATGTAGTTCGTTGCGTCGACGACGTTGTTGATCGGCCGCTGGCCCACGGAGGTCAGCCGTTCGACCAACCACGCGGGGCTGGGGGCGACTTTCACCCCACGGAGGACCGCGATCATGTATCGGGGCGCGCCTTCCGGATCTTCCAGCCGCACCTCGACACCGTCCACTTTGCCCGCGACGACGCGCCCGCTCGGGCCGGCGGCCACGCCGGGCTCGGCGGCCCTCGCGGCCTCGCCGTCACGGGCGCTGGAGGGGGGAGCGCCGCGACGGCCGCTGAGGGCGGCGTCCCCGCCGGCCGGAGCCGCGCTCCCACCCACCGCGCCCGGAATCGCCGGCAGCTTCACCGGTACACCGAGCGACGCACCCAGTTCGCGGGCGACGCCCTTGTGACACAGTAGGTCGGGACGATTGGCGGGTACGTCGATCACGATCTGGTGATCGGCGATCCCCATCGCGTCGATGAACCGCGACCCGGGCGGAGCCGCTGTCTCGAGCTCGAGGATGCCCGAGTGATCGGCACCCAAGCCGAGCTCTTTGGCCGAGCAGAGCATTCCGTTGGACTCGACGCCACGGATCTTCTTGCGCTCGAGTTTGAGGCCGCCCGGCAGCACGGCTCCGATGGGCGCATAGGGATAGAGCTTGCCGGCTTGCACGTTGGGGGCGCCGCACACGACTTCGACGGGCTGGGCCCCACCGCCCGCATCGACCAAGCACAACGAAAGACGGTCGGCGTCAGGATGCTTCTTAACCTCGAGCACACGGGCGATCAGGACATCGCCCAACTCCTGGTGGAGTGGGACGACCGCGTCCACCGCGGCCGCGCGCACCGTGAGCCGCTCGGCCGCGTCGCGCGCGTCGAGCGGCTGGCCGAGCAGGGCCTCGAGCCACCGCCGCGAGACGATCACCGGGCGCCCTCGGCGAACTGTTGCAGGAACCGCACGTCGCTCTCGTACAGCAACCGGATGTCCGGAATGCCGTGGCGGGTCATGGCGATCCGGGCCGGACCCATCCCCCAGGCGAAGCCGCTGTAGCGCTCGCTGTCCACGCCGGTGTTCTCGAGCACGGCGGGATGCACCATGCCGGAGCCGAGGATTTCCATCCAGCCGCTCTGCTTGCAGGTCGCGCAGCCCGCGCCGCGACAGATCTGGCACTGCACATCCATTTCGGCGGACGGCTCGGTGAACGGGAAAAACGAAGGCCGGAACCGTACGCGCGTGTCCGACGTGAAGAACTTTCGGGCGAAGGCCGCGAGCGTGGCTTTGAAGTCCACGAACGTGATTCCCTCGTCGACGGCGAGCCCCTCGATCTGCTCGAACACCGGCGAATGCGAGGCGTCGAACGGGTCGCGGCGGTAGGCTTGCCCGGGGATCACGACGCGGATGGGTGGCCGATACCGCTCGAGCGTGCGGATCTGTACGGGGGACGTGTGCGTCCGCAGCAGCAGCTCGCCTTCCAGGTAGAACGAGTCCTGGGCGTCGAGCGCCGGATGATCCCTCGGGAAATTGAGCGCGAAGAAGTTGTACCGCTCGGTCTCGATCTCGGGGCCGACCGCGCGCGTGAACCCGAGCTCATGGAAGATCTCGCAGATTTCATCGACGACCTGCGTGACCAGGTGGAGCCCGCCCCGCCACCCCGGCCGCCCCGGCATCGTGAGGTCGACCCCGGACGCACTCGCGGTGGCGCGCTTCAGCTCGCGCTCGCGCGCCTCGACGGCGGCCTCGAACTCGCGCTTCAGCGCGTTGGCCGCCGCGCCGACTTCCTTGCGGGCGGCGGCCTCGAGCTTCGGCACGCGCGTGAGAATCTTGGTCAGGGCGCCGGCCTTGCGCCCGAGGATCTCGATCTTGAGATCGGGGAGCCGGCGTTCGTCCGCCTGCGGAATTTCCTTCAGACGCTCCCGCAGCTCGGCGAGGGCTGCCAGGAGATCGCGCATGGTCAGAGTGCCTGCTTGGCGACCTCCGCGAGCTGCTCGAACGCCGCGGGATCGCGGACGGCGAGATCGGCGAGGACCTTGCGGTTGATCTCGACGCCCGCGCGCCGGAGCCCGTTCATGAGGCGGCTGTAGGACAGCTGATGGAGGCGCGCGGCGGCGTTGATGCGCGTGATCCAGAGCCGGCGGAAGTCGCCTTTCTTGCGGCGTCG
>DASQIB010000230.1:0-2008 GCA_035631795.1 Gemmatimonadales bacterium
CCTTTCGCTGAGAGGGTGATGGCCTTCACGTCTACCCTCGGATCGAACGCCAATTCATCCCTGACGTCCCGCTCCAGGTCCTTATCGCTTTTCCACTGCCACATACGCCAACTCCTTTCCGATTGCAGGCCGAGATCATCACGAATCGAGAGCCTAGCTCATCCGCCGAGTGACACGTGGGCTTCGAGCCACCCGCCGACCTCCCGCATACGGATCGCGGACGACGTGGCTGCCCGCACCGGCGGTGGCGCTTCCGCCACCACGGCGCCCCGTACCCGGGCCTGGATCTCGGTGTCGGATGCGCGGACGCTGGTGATCTCCAGCGGGATCCACCACTCGGCCTCGGCATGGAACAGCAGCTCGTTGAGCCAGGAGGTGAGCAAGCTGGTGCGGTTCACAGCTTTGACGGTGAGGTGGCGCCATGAACCGGTGGCGCTGCCGAGGACGCCATGAACGAGCTGCTCGCCGAGCGCCCGGGCGGCTTCCGCGACGAGCTCGGGCCACGTGGGTGCATGCACCCACAGCTCGAGCTCTGGTGTGTGATCCAGGACTTCATGCCACGCCCGAAGGCCGTGTCCCACTGCCGTCGCCATGACGCCTCCTGTTGGCGGATCATAGGCTCCGGGGCGTGAAGCGGGGGTGACCTCGCCGCCAAGCTTTCTTCACGCGTTTCTCACGGCGAGTCACGGCGGGGCCAGGCATGGATGAGCCGTGGCACCGCGCGCGCTTAGGACTCGCGCTGCCACGCGCATGTCGGGGCGCGCGGTGATGGGAATGTCGTGGGTCAGTCCGCTCAGCGTCGCGGGTTGGGGCACCATGCTCGTCGTTAGACGTCCAGGACGACGTCGGCTTCGAGCCCGCCAGCGACGGGCATGACCTTGAGGCCGTGGAACGTCGCTGCTTCGATCCGCGACGGCGCCTCCTCCACCGGCACGCCGCGCATCCGCACCTGGAGGATCGTGTCCGTGCCTTGTGGACCTCGAACTCCGTTGCTGAAGTTCGGGTGAGGATCCGAGAGTCGCGCGAGCAGCGCCACGTCTTGAATTACGACGAACGCCCACGGCTCGAGGTGCATCGCGGTGGGCGCCTGCACGGCGGTCTCGAGCAACCTGCGGATC
Source organism: Gemmatimonadales bacterium (assembly GCA_035631795.1). Lineage (GTDB taxonomy): Bacteria > Gemmatimonadota > Gemmatimonadetes > Gemmatimonadales > GWC2-71-9 > AG41. The sequence goes on from DASQIB010000230.1 coordinate 1,119, forward strand.
GTCGACTCGTCGAGCTTCTCGGGCGTATACGAGCGCACGGCACGCCGATGATAGATCGCATCCAACGTCCCGTGTTCGCGCTCGAGCTCCACGTGGGTCGCCATGTCGTCCTCGGTGCTCCGGATGCCTCATACGTCGCTCGCAGCGAGTGAGGCGATCGTGATGCGCACGCGAAGAATGCCTCACTCAGTGGAGTCGTGAGGACTCGTTCCGCGGACTGACTGAGGAGGAGCGCTCACCGCGAGGGCCGCTTGGCCGCAGGCCGGCGCGAGGGCGCCGCCCGAGGAGCCGCTGGGTGCGGCGGCACCTCCTGGTCGCGCTTGGGACCGGCGGGTCGGCCCCTCCGCAGATTCTGGACCTGCTGCGGCTCGAGCGGGCGGCCGGGATCGGTCGCCTGCATCGCCTTTTGCCGCGCGGGTAACGGCGGCGGGGCGGCGGGCGGCGGCTTCTTCGCCATCAGCGGTGGTGGCGTTTTGCGCGCCGGCCGGGCGGGACGACCCGCGGCCGGCGGCTGCGTTGGCCTGGCCGGAGGCGTCACGCGACGAGGCGGTGCGACGGTGACGCGGGGCCGCTCGACGCGGGGGGCGCGGGAAGCCGGTGGCCCACCCGCCGCCGCCCGTGCCGTCGGCACCTGTCGCGGGTGAGGCATGAACGCCGCCTTCGCGAGCTGCTCGGGGGCGACCCGCAACACATGGGGCGCAACCGGCTCGGCACCGCGCAAGATCGTTCCGGACACGACCGTGGTCGCCGTCCGCCGGTTGACGTAGGGAATGCCGCTCAGGTTGCGCCGCCGCACGATCTCCGGAAGGTTCGTGACGTTGCGGAGATTGGTCTCGTTGACCCGGAGCCGGTAGCGGTGGCTGTGGTGGTACCACGGGAAGTAGGGCTCT
>DASQIB010000231.1:0-3092 GCA_035631795.1 Gemmatimonadales bacterium
AGAGCCCTACTTCCCGTGGTACCACCACAGCCACCGCTACCGGCTCCGGGTCAACGAGACCAATCTCCGCAACGTCACGAACCTTCCGGAGATCGTGCGGCGGCGCAACCTGAGCGGCATTCCCTACGTCAACCGGCGGACCGCGACGACGGTCGTGCCCGGAACGATCTTGCGCGGTGCCGAGCCGGTTGCGCCCCATGTGTTGCGGGTCGCTCCCGAGCAACTGGCGAAGGCGGCGTTCATGCCCCACCCCCGACAGGTGCCGACCGCGCGGGCGGCGGCGGGTGGGCCACCGGCCTCCCGGGCGCCCAGGGTCGCGCGGCCCGCCGTCACCGTCCCACCGGTCCGTCGGGTAACGCCGCCGGTCAGGCCAAAGCAGCCGGCTGCGGGCCGTCCGTCCCGGCCGGCGCGCCGAACGCCACCGCCGCTGATGGCGAAGAAGCCGCCGCCCGCCGCGACGCCGCCGTTACCCGCGCGGCAGAAGGCGATGCAGGCGACCGATCCCGGCCGCCCGCTCGAGCCGCAGCAGGTCCAGAATCTGCGGAGGGGCCGACCGGCCGGACCCAAGCGCGACCAGGAGGTGCCGCCACACCCAGCGGCTCCTCGGGCGGCGCCCACGCGTCGGCCTGCGGGCAAGCAGCCCACGCGGTGAGCGCGCCTCTCACTCGGTTCAGGAGCCCGCGGCCAAGTCCTGACAGCCCGCCGTCGAGAGCGAAGGCATCCTTCGCGTGCGCATCACGATCGCTTCATTCGCTGCGAGCGACGTATCAGCCATCCGCAGCGAGGAGGACGACGTGGCCGCACATGTGGAGCTCGAGCGCCAGCACGGGACGTTGGACGCGATCTATCAGCGGCGCGCCGTGCGCTCCTATACGCCCGACAAGCTCGACAAGCCGACGATCCGCAGGTTGCTCGACGCCGCCGTGCACGCGCCCACCGCGATGCACCTCGAGCCGTGGACGTTCGTCGTGATTCAAGATGTGGCGCTGCTCGCGCGACTCTCGGAGCGGGGGAAGATTCTGGCTCGGGAGGAGGCGACCAGGCACCTGCTCGCGGACCCGAACTTCAACATCTTCTACGACGCGAGCACGCTGATCGTGATCTGCGGCAAGCCGCTCGGCGGATTCGTGACGGCCGACTGCTGGCTCGCCGCCGAGAACCTGATGCTGGCGGCATGCGCGCTGGGTCTGGGAACGTGCTGCATCGGATTCGCCGTACCCGTCCTGAACGCTCCCGAGGTGAAGCGCGAGCTCGGGATACCGACGGACGTCACCGCGGTCGCGCCGATCATCGTCGGCGTGCCGCGGGGTGTGACGCCGCCCGTCCCGCGCAGACCTCCCGAGGTGCTGCGCTGGATACGCTGAGGCCGCGGTTACGAGGCCCCGGCGTCACTTCTGTCCGGGCCGCCCTGCTCCTCCTGGTCGGTGGCTGCGCTCTCGTCTTCATGACGTTCATGCGATACAGCCTGGCCGAGCTCGGCTGGGTAGTGTTCGCGCCGTTCTTGGCCTTCCTCAACGAGCGGGGCACCATTCGTAGACACATCGCCCTGCTCGCCGCGCTGGTGGTGGCGTTTGTCGCGGCCGTGAGCAAGATGGTTACACACGAGATCTCGTGGGCGCCGCCTGTGCCGATGTTCGCGGTTCCGATCGCGTTCTCGTACTTCCTGATGGTTGCAGTCGCGAGCGCCGCCCACCGCCGACTGGGAGCCCGGTGGGGCGTCTACACCTTCGCGTCGATGGCTGTGGTCATGGGGTGGGTCCAGTACAACTTCACCCCGGGCAGCAGCTGGGGAGTGCTGGCGCACACGCAGCTCGACAACCTGCCGCTCGTGCAAGTCGCCGCGCTGACCGGCATTGGAGGCGTGACCTTTCTGGTCGCACTGGGATCCGGCTTGGCGGCCGCAGTGTGGAGCAGCGGCGTACGGGCCGTGCGGGCGGACATCGCGCTGTTCGGGGCTCTGTTGGGATCCACATTGCTCTATGGGCAGCTGCGATTGAGCGACCCCGCGCCCGGACCATCCGTGCGCGTCGGCGTCGTCGTCTCACCCGTAACACACAAGGAGTTCCGCGCCGCGTTCTCGAACGTCGACACACTCCGCGCACTGGACAGCGCATTGTTCACCCGCAGCGCGCGTGCCGCCGATCTTGGCGCCACAGTCGTGGTCTGGAACGAGCTGGCCACGTTGGTGACCGCGGCTGGTGAGAGCGCTCTCGTCTCGCGCGGCCGGGCCTTAGCGAAGGCGCGGCGAGTCATGCTGCTCATGGCCTACGGCGTCATCGAGTCGATGCACCCATTTCACGACGCCAACAAGTATCGGATCTACCTCCCCGATGGGACGATGGCCGACGAGTACGTGAAGCGCCACCCGGTTCCCGGTGACCCTGATGACGTGGGCAAAGCCCACGCGCGGGTCGTCGCCTTCGATGGCGTGAATTACAGTGGGGCCATCTGCTACGACTATGGCTTCCCCGCAATTGCCCAGGACAATGCCACGGATGGGGCTGGTGTGGCGCTCGTGCCGTCGTCCGACTGGCGGGGCATCGATCCGGAGCACGGCCGGATGGCACTGATGAACGCCGTCGCGACGGGGTTACCGATGGTGCGACCCGTCCGCGCCGCCACGTCGATCGCCACCGACCAATACGGGCGATTACTCGGCAGCCTGCGCGCCGATGAGTTGAGCGACGGTGTGATGGTTGTCGCCGTCCCCAGTCAGCGCGTGTCGACGCTCTACGCCCGGACGGGTGAGATCGGGCCGCTCATCGCGCTCGCCTTCTGCGTGCTCGCCCTGGTGCGGGTTGGGTGCGCAGGATGGAGGCGATGAGTTGCTCCAAATGCCTTCGCAGCGGCGCTACGCGTAAGTCAGCTCGCTGCGCACCTGTCGGACGCCCGGCGTGGCCCAGGCGGCCCGCACCGCCTCTTCCCGTTCTGCCCACGAGTGGATGGTGCCGCGGAGCGTGACGCCGCCACCGTCCGCGATATCAACCGTGATTCCCTGTGCGTCAGCCTCCGCACTCCGCGTCAGCGCTGCCTTGATGTGTTGCTTCACGTCGGTCGAGCTCGCCGGTGAGGGGGAGACCACGATCAGATCC
>DASQIB010000232.1:0-3757 GCA_035631795.1 Gemmatimonadales bacterium
GGGGGAGGCGGCTGCGGCGCGCACAGTCCCTGATGCGCGTGCACCTGCCCCGTATCCGAGCGAGTATTGTCGCCGTTGCCGTTATCGCACGAGCTGTTGCCCGGCATCTGCGCGACGCCGATCGCGAGCGGCGTCGTCAGTAAGGCGAGCAGAACTATGTAGGCACGCATCGTACACCCCTGGCTTTTTGAGGAGGCTGAAACTCAAGGAGGGCGCTGCGGCCTCAAGTTGCCCTTAACAGGCGAGTCCAGAATCCGAAATGGTCAGATGCAAGGCTGTGGCGTCCGTCACACACCATTGGTACGCGCATACCGTGCAGGAACTTACGATTCCTCCCGCACCGCCCGCGACAGGGCCAAAATCGCCTCGGCACTCGCGGAAAAAGAAGAGGGCCCCGGCATGAAGCCCGGGGCCCTCGTGACTTGCATCCTGCTCGAGCTACGGCGTCACGTTGCCGAAATCGATGAACATCGTACCTGCGCCGTCGCTGAGCGTGAACGAATACCCAAACCCAGCAGGGCACGTCGCGCCGCCTTGCGAAGCGGGCGGGTATGTCTGGTGCCAACCGGACTGGATCACTTCGCAGACGGTGTATGTCCCAGCCGGCAGTCCAGTGAACGTGTAGTTCCCCGCGGCGTCAGAGACTGCTACGCCGCTCACCGTCCCACTCAGATTGACGCACCAGTTCGCAAGACCGGGGAAGGGCGAAAGATCCTGGAACACCTGTCCCTGGATCGACGCCGTCCCCGTTGGAGCCGGCGCCTGGGCACACGATGAGGGCGGCGGCGGGGGCGGTGGCGGCGGCGGCGGTGGCGGCGGTGGCGGTGGCGGCGGCGGGTCTACTTTCGCGCACTTCTCGCTATCCCGACCACGGTCCTGATCTTCCTGATGCACAGGCTTGGCCGCGCGCTCGGCACAATGCTCGTCGTCGTGACCACGGCCCTGATCCCCCGCGCGCTTGTGGGGGTGGCGAACGCCGCGATCATCCTTCTTCAACTCGCGCTGATCGGAGCCGTTCTGCTCTTGCGCCTGACTCGCGACGATCGGCGTCGCAACGAGCGCGAGCACGACCATGAGGACACGCATCGTACGCTCCTGACTCTCTTGGGAGGCTGAAACTCAAGGAGGGCGCTACGGCCTCAAGTCGCCCAACTGCCGGGCGAATCCAGGATCAACTGCGGTCATTTGATGGGCTGTGCGGAGCGTCACGTAGAGCTCGTATCAACAAGTACAGCATCGGGTTATGGCCAACGCCGCACGGCGGACCCCGGTCTGGTGTTGCTGCTAGGCACGTGCTCAAGGGGTTACCCGCTCACGGCCCGAACGGCCACCGCAAGGGGTCGACGCTACGTGGCGTCTCTCCTCGCCAGGGTCCAGCGTCCGAAGGAAAAGAGCCGTCGCCGCCGGGCCACGGGGCGGATCGAAGACGAGAAGATACGTTCGAACTGGTCCAGCACCCTGTCCGACCCGAAGAACTCGTTGGGCCTGTTTTCATGGAAGTAGGGCTCGGCAAGGCGCTCGCGATACAGCGCATCGTTCTGGTCGAGCTCTATGATCTTTTCGATCAGTGCATCGTCGTCACGAAACTCGGTGGAGTTGAGGAAGCTCTTTGGATTGAATTCGCGGTGAATCAACGGATTGCCCCAGTAAATGGGCATACACCGCGCCGCCATTGACTCCACGATCTTCTCGGTCGTGTACCCAGGCAGTGAAGCATTTTCGAACGCGATGTTGAACTTGTACGGTTTCAGAAACGCGATCTTGCCCCACGGTCCTCCCGGCACCTGGTACCCGATGTTATTGAACGCCCGGCCGCCCGCGTCCACTTTCTTGTAGCGACTCAGACGGTGAAAGAAGTCGTTCCGTTTGCGGGTGGTTCTCGGGTGGCGAGTGTTGCTCGCGATGAAGCAGCAGAATTGCGTTTTGCCCGCCATGATCTTCTCCACATCGTCGCGCTCTCGGAGGAGCAGGTCCGGCTGATAATAAAAGGCGTAGAGCGGCCAGCGGAGGTGGCGCGGGTCGTCCAGGTAGTGACTCGTGAACGCGTAATCACACGTCCCGAAGTCGGGCCGATGCGATTCGCCCGTGAAGAAGATCCGGATGCAGGAATGCAAGCGGTGATGGTCCCCAAAGCTCGAATAGATCACGAAATCCGGCCGGTCGTGAATCTCGACGGCGAATCGCGTCTTCAGCAGGTTGTAGATCCGATTGTCGTCCTTCCGGAACCCGGGCCAGAAGTCGCAGAAATCGATGCGGACGGTTCTCATCACTTCGCGCGGAGCGTAAAGTAGAACGTGGCGCCCTGGTCGACCGCGGCCTGGGCCCACACGCGCCCGCCGTGGCGGTGCACGATCCGCTGCACCAGTGCGAGGCCCACGCCGGTGCCCTCGAACTCGGACTCTCCGTGCAGCCGCTGGAACACACCGAAGAGCTTGGTAGCGTACTTCATGTCGAACCCTGCGCCGTTGTCCCGCACGTAATACACGGTCTCGGCGCCCTCGACGCGCGACCCGATCTCGATCCGTGCCTTGGGCTGCCGCCGCGTGAATTTGAACGCGTTCTCGATGAGATTCGACAGGGCTTGCCGGAGCAGCCCCGCGTCCCCCAGGGTCGCCGGGAGAGAATGCAGGACGACTTCGATCGCGCGCTTGGGATCGGCCTCTCGCAGCTCCTGCACCACCGACTGCACCAGGGAAGTGAGATCCACGGGCCCCATTTCCAGCGGCTTTCGGCCGAGGCGGGAGAACACAAGGAGGTCGTCGATCAACTGGGCCATGCGCTTGGTGTTTTCTCGCACCCGGGCGAGGAGAGCCTGACCGTCCGGGGGGAGCGTGGTTCCGTAGTCCTCGAGCAGCGCCAGGGAAAAGCCGTTGATCGCGCGCAAGGGCGCCCGCAGGTCGTGTGAGACGGAATAGCTGAAGCTGTCGAGCTCCGCGTTCGCTTGCTCCAGGAGGCGACCGGTTTCCGCCACCTCCTGGGCACGGGCGTATACCTCCGCTTCCATCTTCTCCGCCCGGCTGCGTAGCTCAGCCGTCAGCCGGTGCCGCTCGCCGTCGAGCCGCTTGAGTCGTACGAATTCCGTCACGTCCTCCACGTGATGAATGATGTACACGAGCTTGCCGTGCGCGTCGAACACCGGGACGTTGGTCGGGCTCCAGTACCGCTCCTCGAATCCCCCACCCGCGGATTCGGGTCTACGGATGTCGTACTTCTGAACCGCCATGGTGTCCGGGGCCCGTCGCTCGCGCACGCGATCGAGCGACGTGCGCAGGTTGCGGACCCCGGTGGCCGCCGGGTCGTCCGGATTGTCGGGGAACACCTCGAAAAGTCCGCGGCCGACGATATCATCGCGCTTGGTCATCGTGGCGGAGAGATACGCCTCGTTCACGGCGGCGATGGTGAGGTCGGGCGTCAGGATGAGATACGGGCCGGGCGCCGTCTCGAAGAGGAGACGATAGTCAGGGGGCGCGACCGTGGCGGTGGTGCGGCTCATGAGGCCGTCGCGGCTTGAGCCAGCGGACCGATCGTGTGCTCGCGCAAGTGCCCGCGCAGGTCCAGTGCCGTCTTCAGGACCACGAGAAGCGCGAGCGGCAGCATCGGCGAGCCGAGCGCCATCACGAGGAAGCCGCCCACCAGGATCACGACGTGCAAGATCATGACGCGTGCGTAGGGCCGGCTCATGAGCATCGGGAGCGACGCCGTCTTGTACTGTCCGGCGCCGATATAATTGAAGGCGAACGAGACGGCGTGGCTCAAC
>DASQIB010000233.1:0-7010 GCA_035631795.1 Gemmatimonadales bacterium
GTACGTCCCGGGCGGCAGCCCCTTGATGCTGAAGCTCCCGTCCGTGCCCGACACGGCGAAGAACGGGTGCGGGAGAACGCCCAGCCACGCGTGCATCCAGCCGTGCACGTTACACTCGAGCGGCACCATCACCTCGGGCGCCGTGAACGTCCGCTCCGACGTCATGACGGTGGGCTGGCTGATGTTGAACGGGCGGTTCTTGGTGCCCTTCGCCTTGATGTTGTGCAGGATCCCGTCCGAGTTCTTGATGGCGAGCTGCTGGCCGACCATGATGCCGAGTACGTGCGGATGGTAGCGGCAGCCGTCCTGGTCGAGCGTCACCGGTCCGGCGGGGGCGGGCGCCTTGTAGCTCGCCGGGAGCCCCGACTTCACGTACACGAACACGTTGGCGAGCGTGCCATTCGGATTCACGACCACGACCTCCTCGGTCGGCGTCGTCTGGTACTTCGCCTTGCACTTGGGCTCCTCGCTCATATCGATCTTCGGATTGGCGGCCTTGGTCCCCGTGAACTTGATCTTCCCAGAGATCGTCGCGCCGCCCTGCGCGGCGGAAGGGTGGAGCGTCCAGGCCCCGAGGGCCAGCGCCAGTCCCGCGACACCCGCCACCGCCATCAACCCGAGCTTCCGCATCCTGCCTCCTCGATGAGAGTCCTGCACGCTATACCCCAGACCGACCCGTGCCACGCCGCTGGGCCCGCCGCACCACCACGAGACCCAGGCCGAGCGTCACCAGCATGGCCAGCGCTGGAGAGATGAATACGCCCGGCGGCGTCGGCCGATCGAGCGCCAGGAAGTACCACGTGCTGAGGGCCATGCGCGAGCCGTGCTCCCCGCTGGACCCGTCCCAGGCGAAGAACGCCACCGGAATGGCCCGGCCGGCCTCAAGCTGAACTTCGTTGCCGGTGTCGGGCGTCGCAAGGGCGCGGGTGAGCACCACGCGCCACTCCCCGTGGTCGAACACCGCCTGGGCGCCGGGTGCCGCGGGCAGCGTGTCGAATTGATCGATCCCCCGCGCCAGCCCCGCCACCGCGCGCCTCGGCTGGCTGGTCCAGCGCCACTGGTACACCGGGTCGGTGGCGGAGCCCATCAGGAAATACGGCCGCTCCATGCCGTCCGTGAGGTGGCGGGGGAACTGCACGGCCAGCTGGTCGGGCCAGGGCTGTGCCTTGGGAGCCCCGGAATCGTCGCTCGCCACGGTTTGCATCAGCCGCTGCTCGAACGCGCGCCACGTCGTATCCGGGCTCTGTGTGCGGTCGTCCCAGCTCACCCGCAATGAAAGCGTTTTGCCGTCGTGCACCGCCTGCACCCACACCCCGGACACGGCGGGCGCGAACTCGCGGGCCTTGTGGATGACCTGACCCACGAGCGGGAACCAGTACCGGTCCACGTGCGCCCAGGCCGAGTCGTCGGGAGAGACCGGCGGCGTCGAGGCTAGCTGCGGCGCGTGGATCACGTCCCGGACGTCGGGTGACTTGGCCGGCGAGAGCGAGCGGACGTACTGCGCGAGCCGCCACAACTGCTCGTCGGTCAGGAACTTCTGATCGATGAGGTCCGAGAACGACGGCATCGGCGTCCCGTCCAGGCCGGTGCGCAAGCGGTGATAAATGTCCTCGACCCCGGCGCCGCCGCGGAACCGCCAGTTCTGGTGCAAGTCGGCCGCGAAGATCGGGAAGCCGGCATCGTCCTTCAGCGTCGGCGCCGAGGGGCCGTCGCCCCGACCCTGGTCGCCGTGGCACTTGCGGCACCCGATGGAATCGTAGAACTGGCGGCCTTCTTTCAAAGCCGCCGCGCCCGAGCCGCCCCCGGGAGCGCTCGAGAACTTGAGCGCCACGACGTGCTGGCTCGTATCGGCGAAGAACGACGAAAACGTCTTGAGGTACGCCATCACGTTGCGCCGCTCACCATCCGACAGCCGGCTCTTCCACGCGGGCATGGCGCTGCCGGGGAGTCCTTCGTCGATCGCCCGCATCAGGTCGGCGTCGGTGGGCAGCTGGCCGCTCGCCGTCGTACGGATCTTGTAGACCGCGCCCGTGAAGTTGCGAGGGCGGGGCAGCATGGCCCCGGCCGCCGGGCCGTCGCCGGCGCCGGTCTCGCCGTGACAGCCGGCGCACCACTTGACGTAGACCTGCTTGCCGGCGGTGGTGTCTTGAGCTGCAAGGGAGCGGGGAGCGGGGAGCGGTGCGCTCCCGACGGCCACGATCAGCATCACCCGCAACACGAGTTCGCGCTCAGTCATGACCGCTCCCCGCTCCCTGCTCCCCGCTCCCCGTTTTCTCCCACGTCCTCGGCTTCCACCCCGTCTGGTCGTACAGGAAGAGAATCACGGACCAGATCTCCCGCTCCGTCAGGAAATCTTCCCATTTCGGCATCGCCGAGTTCCACGGCGTCCCCTCGCGCGGGAGGCCGGGCCCGCCTTTGGCCACGCGCCAGAAGACGAAGCTCTCGGTGAGCTGGGCGATCGTGCCGTTGTCCTGGAAGTTCGCGGGGATCGGGTTGAAGCCCGGCGCGAAGTGTCCCTGGCCGTCCAAGTGGTCACCGTGGCAGGGCAAGCAGTTTTGATAGTAGACACGCTTACCTTCCGCGATGTACGCCGCGAGCGAGTCCGGGTGCGCCCGCAGCGGGTTCTCGAGTCCCGTCAGTGTGATGGACTTCCCACGGAAGGTGATCTCCGAAGGCGGGGCCGGATGGATCGACCGGAGATTGGGCGGCGCCGCGACCGTTGTCGCGACCTGCCCGTAGGCAATGAGGCCGACGAGCGCCGTCACCACCACGAGGAGCCCGGTCCGCACCACGCGGAGGCGCGGCTCCACCAGCACGGCGTGGATCGGCTCCTTGAACTCGGTCCACCGCGCCTCGTTGTCGCTCACGTAGATGAGCACGCCCACGAGCACCGTGAGCATGTACTGCAGCACGACGCTCTTCGGGACGATCGCGCTGCCCGGCAGGATGGGCACGACCCACACGATCACGATGAAGGCGATGATCAGGATGGCCACCGCCTGCCAGAACGGGTGCGCGAGGTAGCGTCTCACTTGTGCGCCGCCAGGAATTGCGCCAGCGCCTCGAGCTGCGACGCGTTCATCATCGTGCCGAACGTCTTGGGCATGATCCCGGCGAGCCTCTCGTACCCCTTGGCGATCGACGACATGGGATCGAGGATCTTCTTGCGGATCGACTCCGCGTCGCGGCGCGAGCCCACGTGCGTCAGGTCGGGCGCGATGGTCTGGCCCTGACCGTCGAGCTTATGACAGACAAGACAGCCCGCGGCGGCGATAATGGCCTTTGGATCAGTGGAGCCGCCCGCGAAGGCCGCTCCGCCCCCCGCACCGCCACCCCCCGGGGAGGTTGGGGAGGTTGGGGAGGTTGGGGCGGTGGCGGGGATGTCCGAGGCGGTCACATCCACCGTACCACCCTGCGACTCCAAGAAGGCGATGACCGACCAGATCTGTGCCGGCGAAAGCTGCTTCGTCATCACGGGCATGATCGGCTGATAGCCCGCCACGATGTACGCCGTCGGCTGGTCGAGCGACTCGTACAGGTACTGCTTGCAGTTCTTCCCCGCCTCCCGCTTGCCGCAGCGGACGCCGATCGGCCCCGTGCCCTTTTCGTCCGTCAAGAGATTCGGCGCGCGGGTGCCAAGGCCGTGGCAGGTGGTACAGCCACCGATGCCGTTGAACACCTTCTCACCCGCCGCCACGAGCTGCTCGGGGGTGACGTTCGCGCCCAGCGTGAGGGTTTGGGGCACCTCGGACTGGACCTGCGGGATCTTGTTGGCGATCAGGGTATAGACCGCCAAGGTCCCGAGGACGATGCCGACGATCTTGAGATTAGTGGCCCACATGACCGGGCCCCTTCTCCGCTACATAGGTCGACTTCTCGGCCAGACCGCCGAGCCAGAACACGAACGCCACGAGACTCAGGAAGATGAGGACGCACAGGCTGATCATCTTCGACGCGTACCCCAGCGCCGGCGTAGCGGCGTATTTGCTCGTGTCCTGCATCACCTGCCACACGTGCCAGTACTGCCGGATGCCCGAGCGCGCGAACCCCATCAGGCCCATGAGCCATGTGAAGGTCACGGCGAGGATGAACAAGGCGTACTGCGATCGGGGCGGCATCTTGCCCCACTGGATCGTGCCGAGCGATTGCGCCCCGCGGGCCATCAGGACATCGATCACGGTGACGAACAGAATGCATGAGAGCACGGCGAGCACCTGATACACGCTGAACCCGATGCGCACGATCGCCTCGACGAAGTAGCCGCGGATCCCGTAGAACAGCACGATCGCCGCCGCGATGGCGAACATCGCCGCCTGGATGATCGTCCCCGTCCGCGCCCACGGGACCACCGGCCGCTTGTTGGCGCGCCGGTACAGGAGGAACGACAGGAAGGTCGTGAGGATCATCAGGTTCACGGCCGTGTTCTTGGCGCTCATCACGCCGAGGGCGCCGAGGAACGGGTGGTGCGAGCCGCCCATGGCGGCGAGCTCCTTCGAGTCGGCGATCATCGTGTGCGGCGTGCCCCAGACGATCGCGCCCAGCACCAGCACGATCAACAGGTACTTCGTGTAGGGCTGGAACCGCTCGGCGCCGGGAATCCGGCCCATGCCGATCCAGAGATAGTAGTTCCCCGTGAGGAACAGCACCGCGATGAGGAACGCCTGGATCACCCACAGCCAGCTCATGAACCCGCCCATCATCGTGATGCCCATCGATTGATCGTACTGATAGATCTCGCGCCCCAGCCAGTAGCCGGCGAACGGCAGCACGATGAGCGCCGACATCGCGATGAAATTCCCGACGTACCCCATCCAGTCGTAGTGTGCGCGCTCCTCGTCGGTGCGCGCCGCGAGGAAGCGATAGCTCGCGTACGCCCCGACGATTGCCCCGCCGAACACGACGTTCGCGATCACGCGGTGCACGTTGATCGGCATCCACGTCGCGTTCGAGATTGCATGCCACAGCTTGATCGTGGTCGGGTCGGTGGTGGGCGTGATATCGCGCGGCGGGGACATCATGTAGGTGAGCCACGAGTTCGCGATGAACATGACGATCGTGCCCCACACGTTGAGCAGGATGCCAAGCGTCCAGTGCCACAGCTTGGCTCGCCCCTTCTTCCAGCGGTCCCAGCCGTAGTAATAGAGGTACAGCGTGAACGACTCGAAGAAGAACAGCCCGGCGTACACCCACATCGACGGCGCGAAAATCGCGGTCAAGTACGCCCAGAAGCGTGGATACAGGGTCGAGAGCCCGAACACGAGCAGGGCACCCCAGATGGCAGTCGCGCTGTAGGCGACGAGCAAGAGCCGGGTGAACTCCTTGCTCAGCCGGTCGTACCGGTCGTCGTGGCCGAAAATGCCGATCGCCTCGGTCACCACCGCGAACATCGGCACGCCTAGCACGAAGGCCGCGAACATCAGATGGATCTCGGCGGTGATCCAGATGAACTGGCGCGCCCCGATCACGGGGAACTCACCGTAGGCGTGACTCGTGTCCGCCGCGGCCTGGAGGGCCAGGAGCAGGTGTTCCGTCATTCGTGGTCCGTGACGAAGAACGGCTTTCGTTTCGAGAAATCGATCGGCATCGCGCTGCGCACTTCGGCGAGGAGCTCGGGTGTCACCTGCCAGTGTCCGGTGCGACGGGCGTAGTCTTCCACGCGCTGCATCACGACGCCGCGCACGAACGAGGGGATGCGCTCCATGCGCTCGCGCGCGGCGTCGGCCCAGACCAGTACCGGGTGGAAATCGTCGCCATACGCGAGGGCGCGGGCCGGCTCGATCGGGGTCATCTCGCCCGTTGGCTCGTAGGCGCACGACGGATCGGCGGCGAGGACGTCTCCTTCGAGAGCGAACGCACGCGCCCGGCAGCCACCGCACAACGCCCGATACTCGCAGGCGCCGCACTTTCCCCCGAGCGTCCCTTCACGCAGCTGACGGAACAGCCGCGAGGACCGCCAGATCTCGGCGAAGCTCTGCGTCCGGAGATCGCCCGCGACCTCCGGGAGATAGGGGCACGGCGTCACCTTGCCGTCGGGCGTGATCCGGCAGTACTGGGTCCCGCACGGGCAGCGGGTTTCGTAGTTGAGGATCGGTGAATCGGGATCACTCTGGTACACGTGACGCATGAAGTGCGGGGCGCACTTCGCGCGCACCATCATCCGGCCGCGATACTCCCGCTGCCACCGGGCCAGGTCGCCGAGCACCCCCTCGGTGTCGGCGGGCGACAGGTCGGTGAGCGCCGCGCCACGGCCAGTGGGAACCAGGAAATAGCAGTTGAATGCGACCGCGCCCTGCTCGGCCGACCACGCCACCAGCCGCTCGAGCTCGCCGCGGTTCCCCTTTGTGACCGTCGTCTGAATGATGAAGTCGAGCCGGGCTGCGGTGAGACGCGTGAGGGCCGCCTGTACGTCCGCCAACGCGCCGCGACCGTGGCGGAAGTTGTCGTGGTATGAGGGACGCAAGGAATCAACACTCACTGCTACACCGCTCACGCCGGCGTTCTTGAGTCCTGCGATCCGGTCGTCGGTGAGGAGCGTCCCGTTGGTCCCCACCACCACCGTAGCGCCGTTGGCCGACGCGTGTCGGGCGATCTCCGTCAAATCGTGCCTCAGCAGCGGCTCACCGCCCGACAGAATGAGCATCGGCGCGGGATTGACGGCGAGCAACTGATCGACGATGTCGAGACACGCAGCCGTGTCGAGCTCGCCCGCCGCGGATTCGTGCGGGCCAGCCGCGATGTAGCAGTGCGCGCACTCCAGGTTGCAGCGCTTGGTCAGATTCCAGGCCACGACGTGGGGCACGTAGTCCACGTCAGTCCCCCGCCTGCTCGGCCAGCAGGCGCTCCATGGCCGCCTTGGCCTCCTCGGGCTTCATCGCCTTCAGGTCCACGGGGCACTTCCCCATCTGCGCCTCGATGTCGCGAATCGGGCAGCGCGTGATGCCTTGCGCCTTCGCCTCCTCGATGAACGCGCGCATCTCTGGGCTCAGTGAATCGCGCCCTTCGGCCTCGGC
>DASQIB010000234.1:0-15839 GCA_035631795.1 Gemmatimonadales bacterium
TCGTGCACGCGCGGCGCGCCGTCGCGGAGTGCCTTCTCGAGGTCCACGACGGCTGGGAGCGGCTCCGCGTCCAGGGTGATGTCGTCCAGGGCGTCTTCGGCCAAATAGCGGCTCTCCGCCACGACCATGGCGATCGGCTCGCCGACGTGGCGCAGCTTGTCCCGGGCGAGCGGCACCTGCGTGCAGGCGTTGAAGACGAGGCCGGCGATCGGCGGGGGCGGCACGAGCAGCGGGCCCGGACGCCAGTAGTCACCGAGATCGGCCGCGGTGTACACGGCGACGACGCCCGGCCGGCTGCGGGCGGCGGTCGCGTCCACTCCCACCAGCCGGGCGTGCGCGTGCTGACTCCGGAAAAACGCGACGTGCAGCATCCCTTCCAGCCGCACGTCGTCAACGAAGAGCGCGCGGCCCGTGAGGAGCCGCGCGTCTTCGTTGCGCAGGACGCGCTCACCGATCTGCCGTCGAGGCTCCATCACACGCCAACCGGACCGCCGCCACGATGTTCTGATAGCCGGTGCACCGGCAGAGATTTCCCGAGAGCGCCTCCCGGATCTCGCGCTCGTCGGGATGGGGATGATCCCGCAGGAACGGCACCAGGGTCATGAGAATACCGGGCGTGCAGAACCCGCATTGCAGCCCGTGGGCTTCGCGGAACGCGACCTGCAAGGGATGCAACGCAGCGCCGTCCGAGAGACCTTCGACGGTCGTGACTCCATGCCCGTCCGCCTGGACCGCGAACATGAGACATGACCGAACGGCTTCACCGTCCAGGAGCACCGTGCACGCGCCGCAGACACCGTGCTCGCACCCCACGTGGGTGCCGGTGAGGCCGAGATCGTTGCGCAGGAAGTCCGAGAGCAGGAGCCGCGGCTCGATCGAGCGTCGAACCGCGTTGCCGTTCACCGTCACCTCGATCGCCGTCATCGACGCGCCACCCCGACGACGAACTCCCCCGGAACGGCGTATCCATCCCCCCGGCGGTGCGCGGCGATCGATGCGAGGTACTCGGCGTACGCCTCCTCGCGCGTGCGCTCGTCGAACCGTGAGTAGGCCAGGGCCACGGGCCCCCCGGCGAACGCGGCGCCGCAGGCGTCGTCGCCCGACTCGTACTCGAGCGTCGTGGACAGGCGCTCGACCGTCACGCCTTGGAAGCCCGCGGCTTCCAGGTTGAGCGCCAGGGCCTCACCGGTCCCGAGCTGGAAAAAGAGCGGACACACGTCGGACGCCACGCGACGCTCCACGATGGGGAAGATCTCCGCCCAGCCACAGCGATTTCTCGCCCCCCACACCGCCAGCACGACGCGTCCGCCGGGGCGCAGCACGCGATGCACCTCGCGGAGCGCCTGCAGCGGGTCGGGCACGTACATCAGGCCGAGCGCGCACAACACTACATCGAACGCCGCATCGGCCAGCTCGAGCCGCTCGGCGTCCATGCGCCGGGCCATGACCTGGGCGAGCCGTCGCGTTTGGGCCGTGTGCTCGAGGCTCCGCACCATCTCCTCGGAGATATCGGTGCCGAGGACCGAGCCCAGCGACCCTACCGCCTCCGCGGCGGGCAGGGTGACGAGACCCGTGCCGCAGGCGACGTCGAGCACGCGCTCACCCGGCTCGAGCGCCGCCAGCTCGAGCAACCGTCGCTGCGCGGGCTCGAGCTGCTTGGCCCAGAAGCGCTCGTAGTAGCCCGCCGCCTTGTCCCATCCGTAGCGTTGAACCCGGCGCTGAACGCGGGCGTCCATGGTCACCGGGTGGTGGCGGTGATGTGCACCTCGCGGCGTAGCGGGACGGGGTTGGCGAAGTCGTCCCAAAGGGAGCTGTAGCGCTCCGCCGTATCGAGGACGCGCAGCACGTCGGCTTCGGACGCCGGGCTCTCGACTCGAACTATGTAGCGGACTTCGGTATAACCCGGTCGCACGTCGTCCGCGACGCCCAGCTCGCCGCGCGCGTCGTAGTCCGCCTGGACCTCGACCTCGAGTGCGTCGAGGGGTACACGAAGGCGGGCGGCCCACATGCCGTAGCCGACGGCGAGGCAGGAGCCGAGCGCTGTCCGCCCGTACACGCCCGGATTGGGTGCGTCATTCGCGCCACCGTATGTCTCCGGTGCGCCCACCGTCAGCCGCCACGGACCGTCGACGGCCTCGCACGCGAGCCCCGGCCCGAGCCGAACCTTCGTGACGGCGGTACCGCGACCCACGGCGGGACGCAGCGTCACCGCTTTCACGCTTCGCTCCAACACCTCTCGCACCCGCTCCGCGCCTTCCATAGATTCGTCCTCGCTTCTGGCTCCCAGAAGTTGTCTCACAAAGGGCGTGGCGGAAAGGAGTGTCGATGCGACGTCGTGAGGCACTCGCCAAGCTCACCGGCCGCGAGCAGTACGTCGACGATCTTCCGCTCGATGGCTTCCTCTGGGGCATGACCGTCCGGAGCCCGGCGCCGCGCGGCCGCGTGACTTCCGTGCGCTTCGCCAAGGACGTGGATTGGTCCCAGTTCGTAATCGTGGACCATCGTGACATCCCGGGGGCGAACGTGGTCGCCCTGATCGAAGACGACCAGCCGGTGCTCGCCGCCGGCTATGTGCGACACGTTCACGAGCCGATCCTGCTGGTCGCACACCCCTCGCGCGAGGCCGTGCGCCGCGCGGTTCGCTCGATCGAGGTCGTGGTCGCCCCGGAGCCGCCCACCCTGGACTTTCGGCTCGCGCCGACTCCCGAGCAGATCCAGTACGGCCCCGACAACGTCCTCAAGCAGCTCAAGATCGAGAAGGGTGACGTGGAGCGCGCGCTCGCCCACGCGCCCGTCGTGGTCTCCGGCACGTACGAGACGGGCGCCCAGGAGCACGTCTATCTCGAAACGCAGGGGATGATCGCCCACCTCGACGGCGACGTGCTCGTGGTGAAGGGCTCGATGCAGTGCCCGTATTACGTCGTCAACGCGTTGCGGCACGCGCTGGCGCGCGATGAGGCCCACGTGCGCGTGATCCAGACGCCCACTGGGGGGGGATTCGGCGGCAAGGAAGAATTCCCGTCGCACATCGCGCTGCACGCCGCCCTCCTGGCGCTCAAGAGCGGGCGACCCGTGAAGGTCATTTACGACCGCGGGGAGGACATGGCGGCCACCACGAAGCGGCACCCTGCGCTGGTACGCCATCGCACGGGTCTCGCGCGGGACGGCCGCCTGCTGGCACAGGACATCGAGGTGGTGATCGACGGCGGGGCGTACGTGACGCTCTCGCCGGTGGTGCTCTCCCGCGCCATCATCCACGCCGCCGGACCCTACGCCTGCGACCACGTGCGGATCCGCGGCCGGGCGATGTTCACGAATGCCGTGCCGTTCGGCGCGTTCCGCGGGTTCGGCGCGCCGCAGACGCAATTCGCCGGCGAGCGGCACATGGACGTCATCGCACGGACGCTGGCGGTCGACCCCGTGGAGCTGCGACGCGTCAATCTCTTGAGAGACGGCCAGACCACCGCCACCGGCCAGGTGATCCGCGACGGCACCGATCGATTGGCCGTGATGGAGCGCGCGCTGGCGCTTTCCCGCTACCACGATCGCCGAAATGAACACGCGGCGTTCAACGCGACGAACGACGTGCGGCGCCGGGGCATGGGGCTGGCGATGTTCTACCACGGCGCGGGATTCACGGGCGGCGGCGAGGTGGCGCTCAAGTCACGCGTACGTGTGGCCGGGCGGGCGGACGGCGGCGTCGAGGTGCTGAGCGCCAACATCGAGATGGGCCAGGGCACCCTGACGGTCTTCACGGAGCTGGCGGCGGCGCGCCTGGGCCTCGACCCCCACGACGTGACGATCGCGGAGGCCGACACCGCGCGGGTGCCGAACAGCGGACCGACGGTCGCTTCACGCACCACGATGATCGTGGGCGGCCTGGTGGAGCGCGCGGCCGACGACCTGCGCCGCCGCGTCGGCCTCGACGCCACGGCCCGCGGCGCACCGGTGAAACAGGCGATCGCTAGCTGGCACCGCGAGCATCCCGGCACAGAGCTGTTCGGCGAGGCGAGCTACGAGAAGCCGCCCGGGATCGAATGGGACGACAAGACCTATCGCGGCGACGCGTACGGCGCCTTCGCATGGGCCAGCTATGTCGCCGAGGTCGAAGTGGACCTGCGAACGTACGCCACACGCGTGATCGATTTCACGGCCGTGCAGGAAGTCGGCAAGGTGCTGAACCCCACGCTCGCCCGCGGTCAAGTGCAGGGAGGCGTGGTCCAGGGCATCGGGTGGGCGTTGATGGAGGAGTGCAAGTGGCGTGAGGGCGCCATGGCCAACAACCAGCTCACCAACTATCTGATCCCCACCTCCGACGACGTGCCCTCGATCCGGGTCGACTTTCTCGAGAACCCTTACCCGCATGGCGCCGGGGGCGCGAAGGGCTTGGGTGAGCTCCCGATCGACGGCCCGGCGCCCGCGATCGTGAACGCCGTGGCAGCGGCGACGGGCGCGGATCCGCGGGCGATCCCGCTGACGGCCGAACGGCTGATGGAGCTGATGGAAATTGCGGATTTCGGATTGCGGATTGACCGTCGATGAGCCCCCAATCCGCAATCCCCAATCCGCAATCCGCAATCTTGGTCACCTTCACCTTGAACGGCGCATCGGTGAGGGTCGCAATCGACCCCGCCGATCGCCTGCTGGACACGCTCCGCTACCGGCTGGGCTTGACCGGCACCAAGGAGGGCTGCGGAGAGGGCGAATGCGGCGCCTGCACCGTGTACCTCGATGGACTGCCCGTGAACTCGTGCCTCATCCCGACGTATCAGGTCCGCGATCGACGCGTGGAGACGATCGAGTCGCTCGATCCCGGTGCGCTCGAGCCATTCGAGCGTTGCGGTGCCACGCAGTGCGGCGCCTGCACGCCGGGCGTGGTGATGACCGCGTGGTGGATCAACCAGCATTCCGAGCTCCTGCACACGCACACGATCCGCGAGCTCATGGCGGGGAATCTGTGCCGGTGCACGGGATACGACGGCATCGTCGACGCCGTGGCTGATTCGCTGGGGAAGCGGTGAACGTCCTGCTGCCCTCGACCCTTCCCGAAGCGCTCGACACGCTCGCGAACGACGCAACGGCAGTTCCAATGGCGGGCGGGACTGATCTCCTGGTCCACTGGCCCGTCCGGGTCGAGGCCCGCGACCGCACCTACGTCGACCTCTCGCGCCTCGACGAGTTGAAGCCGCTCACCTGGAAAACGGACGAGCTCGTGCTCGGCGCGCTGACGACCTATTGGGATGTGATCCAGGATGCGCGCGCCGGCCGCGAGTTCCCCCTGCTGGTGGATGCCGCGCGTCAGGTAGGGGCGATCCAGATCCAGGCGCGCGGCACGTGGGCGGGAAACATCGTGAACGCTTCGCCCGCCGCGGACGGCGTCCCCGTGCTGATGGCGTACGACGCGATCGTGGTCCTCCAGTCGCTGCGGGGACGTGAAGAAATCCCGCTCGACCGCTTCTACTCGGGATACAAGGACATGCGGCGCCGCGCCGATCAGCTCATCGTGGCGATCAGGATCCCTCGACGCCCCTGCTCATTCCAGGTCTTCGAGAAGGTCGGCTCGCGGCGGGCCCAGGCGATCGCAAAGGTCGGCCTCGCGATCACACACTCGAGCGCCGGGTGGCGAGTCGTGGCGGCGAGCGTGGCGCCCACGATCCGCCGTTGCCACGCTATCGAGCGGCTGCTCGAAACCGGCGCGCAGGTCGCGTTCCCGGAGGATCTCTTCCCCGCCATCGCGCGGGACGTCGCTCCGATCGACGACATACGCTCGAGCGCGCGCTATCGCGCCAACGTCATGGCGCGCGTGCTGTACCACGATCTGCGCCAATTCTGGGGACGTCACGCGTGACCCCGACGCGCCGATCCGTGCATACGGCGTATGTCGGCGCGCACCTGTTCCATGCGGGGCTTCCTGCACACTGGGGCGAGCTCGCGCTTCAAGTGCTGCAGATGTACGCTCCCGGCGCGGTCGAGCTCGCGGCCGTCCTCGGTCATCCCTGCGACGCTGACGTGTACGGCCGCTTGACGGACAAGCTCCGACGCGAGCCGATCGAGGACTTGCGCATCGACTTCGAGGACGGATTCGGTCAGCGGTCGGACGAAGAGGAAGACGACGCGGCAGGCACGAGCGCGGCGATGCTGGCCGGTGACGTCGTGCGAGGAACGGCACCGGCCTCGTGCGGCATCCGCATCAAGGCGCTCGGAACCGAGCCCGAAAGCCGGGGCGCCGCGGGCGCCCGGGGCGCCCGCACCCTCGACCTCTTCCTGACGACGCTGGTCGACGGGTGCGGCGGCACGCTCCCCGTGCCGTTCGCGGTAACGTTGCCCAAGGTGGGGAGCGTCGAAGGAGTTAGCAGCCTGGTCCGGCACGTCGAAGCGCTCGAGTCGCGACTCGACCTCGAGGCCGGGGCAGTCGCCATCGAGCTGATGGTCGAGACCCCGCAAGCGATCATCGCGCCGGACGGGCGCTGCCCGCTCTCCGATCTCGTGGCGGCGGCGCGTGGCCGCTGCCGAGGCGTGCACTTCGGCGTGTACGACTATTCAGCGGCGCTAGGGCTAGCGCCGGCGCATCACGGCTTGCGACACCCCGCGTGCGATCACGCGCGGCACGTCATGCAGGTCGCGCTCGCCGGATCGGGCGTCGAGCTCTCGGCGGGCTCGACGAACGTCCTGCCAGTTCCACCGCAGGAGAACGTCGTCCGAGCCTGGCGGCTGCACTTCGAGGACGTGCGACATGCGCTTATGACCGGGTTCTACCACGGGTGGGATCTCCACCCCGCTCAGCTCGTGACGCGCTACGCGGCGGTGTTCACGTTCTTCCAAGAGGTGGCCGCACCAACTGCAAACCTGCTCGAGGACCCGGCGGCGACCCGACTGCGCGCGGATCTACTGGAGCGAGCCCGCGATTGCGGTGCCATCTCCGACGGGGATGCTACCTGAGCGGCGCCCCCGAGCGAATCCACTTCCCCAACAGCGCCCGCTCGTCAGCAGTCATGCCCGTTAGGTTGCCGAGCGGCATCGTCTGGGCGTCGACCGCGACCGCGAGAATGCGCGGGGCGCTGGCGCGGATCTGGTCCGGCGTGTCGAGCATAACGCCGAGCGGCGCCACGGGCATGCCGGGCTGAGTCGGCACGCTCGAATGGCACGGGGCGCATCGGCGCGCCACCACCACGCGGACGTCGGCAAACGACGCGACGTCGCCCGCGCCCACAGCCGAAGAGCGAGCGCGGGGGGGGGCTGTCACGACCGCCAGCACCACGAGCCCGAGCGCCGCGGCCGGCAGGAGCCAGGCGTTCTGCCGGCCTTGGTTCCGCAGGTTGAACCAATGGCGGGTACCCACGCCGATCACCGCGAGCGCCGCCAGTATCGCCCAGTTGAGCGGGTGCCCGTAGGTGGCCGGGTAGTGACTACTCACCATGATGAACAGGACCGGCAGCGTGAGATAGTTGTTGTGCAACGATCGGAGCGCGGCTTGCTTGCCGCGCGCGGCGTCCGGCGGTCCACCCCGCGCCATCGCTGCCACCATCTCCTTCTGCGCCGGGATGATCACCATGAGGACGTTGGCCGCCATGATCGTACCGATCGCGGCGCCGACGTGGATATACGCCGCGCGCGGACTCAGCACCCGGGTCAACCCCCACGCGAGCGCCGTGCCGAGCAGAAGGAGCAGCGACGCGAGCGCGAGCGGCGAGTTCCCGAGCCCTGAGCGACACAGCGCATCGTACACGAGCCAGCTCACCACCAGCGACCCGATTCCAACAGCGATGCCGGCGATCGGAGACAGGTGCGCGACGCCGGGCTCGACGAGGAACGACGCGGCGCCGGCATAATAGATCAGCACGAGGAGGAAGAAGCCCGTGACCCATGTCGCATAGGCTTCCCACTTGAACCAATGCAGCGTGCCGGGGAGGCGCGGCGGAGCCACGGTGTACTTCACGACCCGATAGAATCCGCCCCCATGCACCGACCAGAGCTCACCCGCGATACCCGGCTCGGGTCGGTCGGCAGGAGGCGGCGCGAGCCGGCTGTTCAACCAATTGAAGTAGAACGACGTGCCGATCCACGCGACACCCGTGATCACGTGACCCCACCGGAGCGCCAGGTTGAGCCACTGGCCGAGATGGGCCTCCACTTCAGCTGCCGCGGTACGTGGTGTAACCGAACGGGCTCACGAGCAGCGGCACGTGATAATGCTCGGTGTCACGAACGTCGAACAGGATCTCGATGAAGGGGTGGAACGACGCGACACCGTGCGCCTTGAAATAGGCACCCGTGTCGAACCGCAGGCGATAACTGCCCGTGGGATTCTCGATGTCATCTGGAAGGAGGTTCGGCACACGGCCTGTGCCATCGGTCCGCGCCGTGGCGAGCTCCGTCCACGTCTCGCCGGTGCGACGCGCCAGCGAGACCGCGACACCGCCCGCGGGTCGTCCCCGCGCGGTATCGAGCACGTGGGTCGTGATTGCCGTCATGAGGCCGCCAGGTTCTCGAGTCGGAGTCGAGTGATCTTCGCCTGTTCCCCGGCCGCCATCCGAAGCTCCGTGGCCGGGTCGTTCCCGAGGCGGGCACGCAGCGCGCCGAGCATGTCCCTCGCACCCTTGCCGGTGGCGCAGATCAGAAATACGTGGCCGAACCGCGCTTCGTAGTCTCGATTGCCTTGGGCCAGCGCGGCCCGCGTCTCCTCACCCGCCCTATTCATGCCCGCTTGCTCGTGTCGGGCCAAGGCATCGATTCCCCGCGCCCCGATTCGCGGATGCCCGGCGAACGCCTCGAGCCAGTCGTCTTTGCCAAGCGCCCACCATGCCCGCTCGGCTGCTGCGAACAGCGCCGCGTCGCTCGCGAATGGTCGCGCTGCCAGCATGGCATCGACCCAGCGGCGAGACGTGCAGCAGCGGTTGAGCGCCGCACGGGCCGCGTTCCCCGGCAGTCCGTTCAGGTACTCAGCGGGTCCGGCCGTCCCCACAGCCTCAGCCTCGCCACACCGCCATCCGGGAAAATGTTCAGCCGCACGTGCGTGACCGGGATGCGGGCCTGACGCGCGATCGGCATCCGGTGGCGCGCGTTGGCCCGGAGCGTCGTACTCGGCACGAGCTCGTGCCAACTCGCGTCGTCACCCGGTCCCGCACCCCCTGCGATGTCGCAGCCCTCGAGGCTGGCGCTCTCCGGGAAGTTGCCCTTGAAGTGTGTGGTGTCCAGATCGACGCGCTCGATCACGCCGCGCCGACCGAGCCGCAGCACCACCCAGTCGTGCCCGAGCCCGCGACGCCGCCGTGTCTCCCAGCCATCGCCCATGTCTCGCGGCCGGCCGGGCATGATCAGGTTCACGGGCTCACTGAAGAATTGATCGCTCGTCGCGAGCGGGAGGCCGCCGTGCTCCACGGCGACGAGGTCCACGGCGCGTCCCGCCCGGAGGATCCGCTGCCAGTCGGGGCGCGCCTCGCCCCACACGCGCAGCCGGGCCACACCACCATCCGGGTAGATGTTGAGTCGCACATGCGTGCAGCGCGCGTGGCTCTCGACCGTGAATCGGTTCTCGGCGTGGCCGGTGAGCGGAGAGCGGGCCAGTATCTCCGTGAAGGCACGATCCAACGTCCGGAGACGTTTCTTGGCGACGGTGCCGCTCAGCGACGCGCCGTCGACGGAACAGGCCACCGGATGGTTGCCGCGGAAATGATTGGTGTCGACGGTGATAGCGCGGATCGCGCCGGGCACACCGAGCTGGATGACGCACCAATCGAACCCGCCCCCGGCATCGCGCCGGCGTCGAGTTTCCCAACCGTCCATCCACTTGCCCCGATCGGTGTACTTGCCCTCGATGAACTCGCCGCGCCCGGGAGAGAGAAGATTTTCCTTCGGCGCGAAGAATTCGTCGCTCGCGAAGAGCGCCTTCCCGCCGAGGCGCGCGGAGGCGAGGTCGATCAGATTCTCGTGCATCACCTCTTCCATGTCCCTGTCATGCCTGCCGGAAACGCCCCGTCTTCATAGACGCTCACCCCTCGCACGAACGTCTGCCTCACCACGCCCGAGAGCGTCATTCCCACATACGGCGTGATCCGGTGCCGTTGACGGAGCTGCGCGGGATTCACCGTGAACTGCGCGTCGGGCTCGAACACGACGAGATCGGCGTCGCACCCGACCGCTATTCGGCCCTTGCTCCCGAGCCCGGCCAGGCGCGCCGGCGCTTCGGCAAGCCAGCGGGCGAGGTCCGCCAGGCCGTGGCCCCGCGCGCGCGCCCCGGTCCATATGGCGGCGAGCGACAACTCGAGGGATGCCACGCCGCCCCAGGCCCGCAAGAAATCGCCCGACGCGATGCACTTGAGCGACGCGGGAGCGGGCGAGTGGTCGCTCGCCACCAGGTCGAGCGCCCCGTCCGCCAGGCCGCGCCACAATCGCTCCCTCGTGGCCCGATCGCGAATCGGCGGCGCGCACTTCCAGGCCGTTCCGCCGTCCGCGATCTCCTCCGCGGCGAACGTGAGGTAGTGCGGACACGTCTCCGCCGTCACGGGCAGACCGGCGCGGCGCGCCCCCTGCACCGCCTCAAGCGTCTCCGCCGCCGAGACGTGGACAATGTGAACCCGGCAACCGGTCTCGCGACAGAGCCGGAGCACGACACCCACGGCCTCGTGCTCGGCCGCGGCGGGACGCGATCCGAGATACGTCGAGTAGCGTCGCGGGTCGCTTCCAGCCGGGGGCGTGGCTCGCGCGATCGGCCCCGGAAGCTCCGCATGCACAAGCAACGGTATGCCCAATGGGGCAATCCGCACCATTGCGCCCCGCAGCTCGGCCTCTCCAACGGCCGGAAACTCGTCGATCCCGGAGGGCACGAGAAAGCACTTGAAACCGCGCACGCCCGCCCGCGCGAGCGGACCGAGCTCGTCGGCGTTCCCCGGGATCACGCCACCCCAGAAGGCATAGTCCACGCTCGCACGTCCCTCCGCAACGCGGGCCTTACGCTCGAGCGCGTCCACCGTGGTGGTGACGGGGACGCTGTTGAGCGGCATGTCGACGATGGTCGTGACCCCACCCGCCGCTGCGGCCCGTGTGGCGGTTTCAAAACCTTCCCACTCGGTGCGGCCTGGCTCATTCACGTGGACGTGCGTGTCCACCACGCCCGGGAGCAGAGCCGCGGTCCCGACGTCGAAACGCCTGGCCGCGCCTGGCCCCGTCCCATGCTCCGTGACCGCGGTAACCACACCGCCCGTGATCACGACATCGGCGGCGCCGACGCCCCGCGGAGTGGTGACTCTGGTGCTCGAGATCACGAGGTCGGCTGGGGGCGGGGGCGGGGGCGGGGGCGGGGGCATCGCGGGAAGACGATACGTCAGGCGGCGCGCGCGGCGCCAGATGGCGCGGCCGGACGCCGTTCTGACAGTCGCTGTCCCTTGCGCCTCTCCCGGGCGGGCGGGAGTATGAACGCATGCCATTTCCACTCGCGATTGTTCTCGCGGCGCAGAGCCCGTTTGCGTTGCAACCCTGTAACCTTCCGGCGGTCGACGCGACCGCGCGCTGCGGTACGTACTGGGTGTACGAGGATCGCGCCCGCGGTGCGGGACGCAAGATCCCCCTCAAGGTGATCATCCTGCCCGCGCGCCGTCCGCCCAGCGCGCCCGATCCGATGCTCCTGGTATCACCGGGAGGGCCGGGAACCACGAACAGCGAGACCGGCGTGGCGCTGGCGTCGGCGGCGGCGTGGCGGGACAATCGGGACGTCGTGCTGGTTGACCTGCGCGGCACGAGCGGGCCGAATCGGCTCGACTGCCGCATGCCCGGCTCCGACAACCATCCCGAGGGCTATCTCGCGACGCTGTTCCCAACCGCGGCGATTCGCGCGTGTCGCGATGAGCTGTCCAAGCGGGCCGATCTGCGGCTCTACAACACGATGCTCGCCGTCGACGACGTCGATGAAGTGCGGGCCGCGCTCGGCTATGAGAAGGTGAACCTGTGGGGAGCGTCCTGGGGAACGCGCGCGGTGCTCATCTATCTGCGGCGTCACCCGGAGGCGGTCCGCAGCGCGATCATCGAGGGCGTCGCGCCGGTCTCGTTCAAGAACCCGCTCCCACACGCGCGTTCGGCGCAGGGCGCGATCGACTCGCTGTTTCGAGAGTGCGATCGCCAGGCCGCCTGTCACGCGGCGTTCCCCGATCCGAGCCGCGAGCTCGCGGCCGTGGTCGAGCGGCTGAAGCAGCGACCGGCGGACGTCACCGTCGCGGACTCGGCGGCGGGTAAGCCCATCACCGCCCGCCTGACGTGGCAGCAGTTCGCCGAGGCACTGCGCGTGATGACCTACAATCTCGCGACGGCACGCCGAGTGCCGATGGTCGTGCACCAGGCCTACCTCGGCGACCTCACACCCTTCGTGCGAACCGGTATTGCGTCGAATCGCGGGCTCCGCAGGATCCTGCGTCTCGGCTTCCTGCTCTCGGTGACGTGTACCGAAGACGTGCCGCGCATCGCCCCCGACGAGATCGAGCGCGAAACCGCCGGCACATACCTGGGCGACTCGCGTGTGCGGGAGCAGATCGCCGCGTGCGCCGACTGGCCGCACGGACCGCTGCCCCGAGGCTACGGGGACCCCGTGCGCTCCGACGTCCCCGTCTTCCTGCTCTCGGGCAACGTCGATCCGGTCGCGCCGTCGTATTTTGCGGCGGACGCCGCGCGATATCTGTCACACAGCATCCACGTGATCGCGCCGGGCGCGCATGTGCCGACCGGTCCGTGTATCGACTCGATGGAGCGCGCGTTCCTCGATGCGGCATCCCCCGCCGCGGTCGACACGAGCTGCGTGCGGACGATGGCGCTCCCAGCCTTCGTCACGAACGACTCGATCTCCTAACGGCGGCGCTCCATCAAGCAGGCCGATCGAACAGCTGCCGGATGCGATCGGCCTCCATCAGGAACTGATCGAGCGCCTCGGTCGGCGGCAGGCGACCCTCCCGCCACCAGAGGACCTCCTTCCCCGCCCCCGCCACGTGCAGCTCGACCTCGCGCTCGAGGCTGTGCCGGAGCTCAGGAGTAAACAGCGTGCGGATCGCCGCTTCGTTCGACCCCTGGAGGCGGTAGGTATCCGAGAACTGCGGCGTGTCGACGAAATCGATGTCCTGGCCGCCGAACCACGCCGCCACTTTGGCCGCGAAGCCCTCTGGCGTCAACATGAACTGAGGCAGGTCGCGCGTGGTGGGCCAGAGCACGGCGCCGATCACGTGCCGGTGGGCACTCCTCCCCGATCCAGTGGTCCAGCAGTACTCGAACATCGTGTACGGCACGTCGTCTCGCTCACCGGTGATCGTGTAGCTCCACTTGCGGGCGTGGCCCTGCTCGAACACCGGGCACGTTGCCCTATGGCGCGCCTCCTCGCCCGGCCGGTCGTGCTCGAAGCGGAGCCCTCGCGCCATGCAGTGCTCCGAGTACTCCCGGGTGCGGCGACGGTCGACGGCGCGCGCATACAGGAACTCGCCACCCACGAGCATGACGGCCACCCCGATGAAGATCAGGGGCATGCTTTCCGACGGGATGAAGGCCATGGTCCACATGGTACGGGAAATCGGGGTACCTTGATAGCAACCCGGTGAAGCAAGCCGACGCCCGTGCCGTAAGGATGTCGGAATTGAAGGGGTTGAATCGTCGTGCTAAGGGGAAGGAGGCCCGCCGGAGCCCACGGTTTCCTGACAGCCCGGCCCCCTTCCCGAGACCGCAAACCATTCGGATAATGTTCGGGTCCTATGAAACTCTCTGAAACGTCGATTCGGCGTCCCGTGCTGGCCAGCATGATCTCGGCCGCCCTCGTGCTGTTCGGTGTCATCGGCTACACCCGGCTGTCGGTGCGGGAGCTCCCGGACATCGATCCTCCGGTCATCTCGGTGTCGACCACGCTACCCGGTGCCAACGCGCAGGTCGTGGAAACCGCGGTGACCGACGTGCTCGAAGAGGAACTGTCCACGATCCAGGGACTGCGAACCCTCTCGAGCTCCTCGTCGGAGGAGAACAGCGACATCACCCTGGAGTTCAACCTCGACCGGCCCGTCGACGTCGCGGCGCAGGACGTGCGCGACAAGGTGTCGCGGGTGCGCGGGCGTCTCCCGGTCGACGTGCTCGAGCCCGTGATCGCGAAGCAGTCGGCTGACGCGCAGCCATTCTTCTGGCTGGCCCTCTCGAGCGACAACTACGACCTGATGCAGCTCTCCGACGTCGCCGATCGGCTCGTGAAGGCACCGCTGCAGAGCCTCCCGGGCGTCGGCAGCGCCGGCATCTTCGGGGAGCGGCGCTATTCGATGCGGGTCTGGGTGCAGCCCGACGCCTTGTCGGCGCGCGGTCTCACAGTGCAAGACGTCGAGAACGCAATCGTCTCGCGTAACGTCGAGATCCCCGCGGGACGCATCGAATCGACGCGGCGCGAGTTCTCCGTTCGTTCGCTGGGCGAGCTCAAGACCCCGCGGGAGTTCGGCGAGCTCGCGGTGGCCAGCCAGGGGACGCAGCTCGTAAAGCTCAAGGACGTCGCGCGGGTCGAGCTGGGGCCTGAAGATGATCGGTCGATCTTCCGTTACAACGGGTCGCCGTCCGTCGCGATCGGCGTGGTGCGGCAGTCCAAGGCGAACTTGATCGATGTGGCGCGCAACATTCGGGAGGCGATCCCCGGTATCCAGCAGACCCTGCCGTCGGGCGTGAAGCTCCAGGTCGCATACGACGGATCGGTGTTCGTCACGCACTCGATCAACGATGCGCGTCTTACGTTGCTCATCGCGGCGATCCTCGTGGTATTGATCATCTTCGTGTTCCTGCGCAACCTGCGGGCGACCGTGATCCCCGGGCTCGCGATTCCGGCGTCGATCGTGGCGACGTTCGCGATCATGTATTTCCTCGGCTTCTCGATCAACAACTTCACGCTGCTCGCGCTCACGATCGCCATCGGCATCGTGGTGGACGACGCCATCATCGTGCTGGAGAACGCCTTCCGGCACCAGGAGGAGCTGCACGAAGCGCCGGAGCTGGCTGCGGTGAACGGCACCAACGAGATCGGGTTCGCGGTCATCGCGACGACCATCGCCCTCGTCGCGGTATTCACACCACTGGGATTCCTGCGTGGAACCGCGGGCCGACTCCTCAGCGAGTTCGGCATCGCGGTGGCTGGCGCCGTGGTCATCTCGGGGTTCGTGGCGCTCACGTTGACCCCGATGCTCTGCGCCAAGATCCTCCGCATGTCGCATTCGCATGGCCAGCTGTTCCAGATGTTCGAGCGGGGATTCAACGCGCTGGCGGAGCGTTACGCTGGGCTGCTCAGGCGGGCGGTCAACCACCGCGCCGCGGTGCTGCTCGGGACGTTGGCGGTGGTGGCCCTGTCGGTTTTCGTATTCCTTCTCTTCCCACCGACTCGCCTGCAGAACGAGCTGATCCCCGAGGACGATCGTGGGTTCTTCCTCGTGGTTGTGCGGGGTCCCGAAGGCGCGTCGCTCCCCTACACTGATGGCTACGTGCGGCAGGTGGAGCAAATCATCGGCCGTACTCCCGACGTCAACGGGTACTTCACGATCGTCGGCGGGTTCGCCGGAGGGGTGAACAGCGCGTTCATCGGCGTCATCCTCAAGGACTTTGCGGAGCGCCATACGACCGTCCAGCAAATGATCGGCGGGCTGTTTCCCCAGCTCATGGGGATCTCCGGCGTGTTGGCGTTCCCGTACGCTCCCGGAGCGATCGGCTTTTCGCAGCCGATCCAGTACGTCGTGCAGAATCAGGATTTCGCGAAGCTCCAGCAGATCATGGGACCGTTCGTGCAGCGCGCGCAGGCGGTCAAGGGCCTCGTGAACGTCCAGACCGATCTCTACGTGAACAAGCCGGAGCTGCGGGTC
>DASQIB010000235.1:0-5696 GCA_035631795.1 Gemmatimonadales bacterium
GCCCAGGTCGTAGAGCGTCACGTCCTTGAGCTTGTTGGAGCTGGCGTCGATGCGCGCCGCGCGCAGGAAGAACTGTCCCGGGATGACCTCGTTGATCACCTGCTCCTTGAGGGTCAGCGACGGCTTCTTCCGCTGGATATCGACCTGGAGCGTGCGGAGCTCGTGATTGGTACGGGGGAGGAGCTGATCGTTCCAGGCGAACGACAGGATCGCCATGCCGGCGGCGCCCGCCAGCACCGGCGTCACGAGTCGCAACATGCTCACGCCGCCCGCCTGCATCGCGGTGATTTCGTTGTCGCCGGCGAGCCGCGTGAAGACGTGCAGGACGGCCACGAGCACCGCCATCGGCAGCGTCACCGCGACGATGAACGGCAGGGAAAGGACGAACACCTCGATGATGACGGCCGTCGGCAGCCCCTTCCCGAGCAGGCTCGAGAGCTGCTTGGCCACCTGCTGGATCAGCATCAACGAGGTGAGCGCCGCCAGCGCGAAGCCGAGCGGCGCGAGGTGTTGGCGCAGGAGGTAACGGTTGATAGTGCGCACGATCGGTGGCGCCATTATATTCCGAAGCCCAAGTCCCTACAAGACATCCACTACCCTGTGACCATTCGAAAGAGCCCCGGCCGGCGCCTCAGCCCTTACCTGGCCGCCTGCCTCGCGCTCGTCTTCGCCTGCACGGCCAAGCCTGGGGCGGGTCGACCGCGGGAATTCTCGGGCCAGCGCGCCTTCGGCTACCTCGAGCAGCAGATGGCGTTCGGGCCTCGGATACCGGGCACGCCCGCGCACGAGCGTACCGGCGACTGGATCCTCGAGCGGCTGCGCGCCACGGCCGACACGGTCATCGTGCAGGCCATCCCACATGTGACGCGCACGGGTCAAACCCTGCACCTGCGGAACTTCCTGGCCCGCTTCCGGCCCTCGGCCCCCGAGCACATTCTGTTCCTCGCGCATTGGGATACGCGCCCACATGCGGACCAGAGCCAGAACCTGGGGCAGCAGCGCCTGCCCGTCCCCGGCGCCAACGACGGCGCGTCCGGTGTCGCCGTCCTGCTCGGTGTCGCGGACGCGCTCAAAGCCAAGGCGCCGGCCAGCGGGGTCGACCTCCTGTTCGTCGACGGGGAAGACTACGGGGACTTCTCGAAGGACACGAACGACGTGCTGATCGGGTCGCGCTACTTCGCCGCCCATCAGCCCCCCGGCTACCCGCCCCTGTACGCCGTGTTGTTCGATATGGTGGCCGACAAGGACCAGCAGTTCTACTACGAGGCCAACTCCGAAGCATTCGCGCCAGAAGTCGTCGATCGCGTGTGGCACGTCGCCGCCGATCTGGGATACAGTCACGTGTTCATTCCCGGCGTGAAACACAATCTCACCGACGATCATGTCGCGCTGCAAAAGGCGGGCATCCACGCAATCGATGTGGTGGACTTCGACTATCCGTACTGGCATACCACAGAGGACACGATCGACAAGGTATCGGCTGCCTCCCTGCAGGTGGTGGGTGACGTCGCGGTGGCTTTAGTGAGATAGAAAAGGCAACAACTAGACGCACAGACGCACAGCGGTGAACAGATGTCAGTGAATAGGTCTCTCCTCCCCCCTTCTTACTGTTTTCCGCTGTGCGTCTGTGCGTCCAGCCTTTGCATTGCCTGCGATTTCCTGGTTGCCGCTGCAAGAATCTGATTCCTGACGCGTACCACGCCTGTCCTATCTTCTGCGCATGGACGATCGGAGAGCCGCCCTCCTGCTCGCATCTCTCACGCTTGCAGGTGCCGGCGTGCGCTTCGTGCTCGCTCCATCCTCGGAGGCAGCGCCGGGCGACGTGCGGCTCGTCTCGGTCGACACGCCGCCGACCGGCGGGCTGCGCGCCACCGCGCGAACCGCCGCCCGGCTCGCGCGCCCGCTCTTGCCGGGGGAGCGCGTGGACCTCGACCGAGCCGACGTGACGGAGATCACGCGCCTCCCCCGCATCGGTCCCGCGTTCGCGCAGCGCATCGTAGCCTGGCGCGAGCAACACGGTTCGTTTGGAGGGCTTGCGCGATTCGACAGCGTTCCGGGTGTCGGTCCGAAACTCCTCGAGTCGCTGCGTCCTTACGTGATGTTTTCGGGTGTGCTGCCATGAATTGCATCAACCTCCCCCAACCTCCCCCAACCGTCCCAACCTCTTCAACCCTCACAACCTCGCGTTCGGGGTTGACTTCCCTTCGCCGCCACATATGTTATGCCGTTCAATTTCAACGAGTTGCGTACGGCGACCGCAGCAGCCACCTCTGACAAGCTGGGTGAGATCCTCCTCCGTGAGGGCCTGATCACCCAGGACCAGCTCAAAAAGGCGCTCCTCGAGCAGAAGAATACGGGGATGCGCCTGGGGTACACCCTGGTGAAGCTCGGCTTCGTCGAGGAGACCGAGATCTCCAAGATGCTGGCCCGGCAGTACCGGATGCCCGCCGTCGATCTGTCCCGTTTCGAGGTCGATCCCAAGATCATCAAGCTGATCCCGCCGGACGTGGCGATAAAGCACGCCGTGCTGCCCTTGAAGCGCGAGGGGCGGACCCTGACGGTGGCGATCACCGACCCGAACAACGTCACCGCGATCGAGGACATCAAATTCATCACGCGGTGCGACGTGTTCCCCGTGATCGCGGGCGAGTACACGCTGCGCAACGCGATCGACAAGTACTACCAGCAATCCGACGCGCAGCTGCAGACGCTCCTCAAGGACATCGAGGCGGCGGAAGACCTCGAGGTCGTCGAGGACGAGACCGACGAGGACGTCAAGGCGCAGGACCTCGCCGACGATGCGCCGGTGGTCAAGTTGATCAACGGCCTCCTCACGGACGCGGTGAAGCGCGGGGCGTCGGACATCCACATCGAGCCGTTCGAGCACGAAATGCGCGTGCGGTACCGGGTGGACGGCGCCTTGCAGGAAGTGATGAAGCCGCCGGTCAAGATGCGCGCGGCGCTCACTTCGCGCGTCAAGATCATGGCGCAGCTGAACATCGCGGAGCGCCGCGTGCCGCAGGACGGCCGTATCAAGCTGAAGTTCGGCGCCAAGGTGATCGACTACCGCGTGTCGACCCTGCCCGTGCTCTTCGGCGAGAAGATCGTGCTCCGAATCCTCGACAAGGGGAACCTGGCGCTCGACCTCACGAAGTTCGGGTTCGAGCCCAAGGCGGAGCAGGACCTGATGCGGGCGATCCTGAATCCGTACGGCATGGTGCTCGTGACCGGCCCGACCGGATCGGGCAAGACGACCACGCTCTATTCGGCCCTCTCACGCATCAACCAGATCGACGTGAACATCATGACCGCCGAAGACCCGGTCGAGTACAACCTGATGGGGATCAATCAGGTGCTCGTCCGGAACGAGGTGGGGATGACGTTCGCGGCGGCGCTCAAGGCGTTCCTGCGGCAGGATCCCAACATCATCATGGTCGGCGAGATTCGCGACCTGGAAACGGGCTCCATTGCCATCAAGGCCGCGCTCACCGGCCACCTGGTGCTGTCGACGCTGCATACCAACGACGCGCCCTCAACCGTGACGCGTATGGTGGACATGGGCATAGAGCCGTTCAACGTCGCGAGCGCCGTCAACCTGATCGTGGCGCAGCGGCTGGTGCGGCGGGTGTGCGTCGAGTGCAAACAGGAGCACAAGTACACCGAGGAGGAGCTGCACGCCTTCGGCATTCCCGTGGCGGAGGCGGCCAAGCTCACCTTCTACAAGGGCACGGGCTGCGACACCTGCAACGGCTCGGGGTACAAGGGCCGGCAGGGATTGTACGAGGTCATGGCGATGACGAGCGCCGCGCGGCGGATGGTGCTGAAAGGCGGCTCGACGGAAGAGCTCCGGGAGCAGGCGGTGAAGGATGGGATGCTCACGCTGCGCATGGACGGCATGCTCAAGGTGAAGCGCGGCATCACCACGCTGGAAGAAGTCGTGAAGGAGACGGCGGCATGACGGCTGGCACGTCGCAAGGGCTCAATCTCCGCTCCCTGCTCGAGGAAATGATCGAGAAGGACGCTTCGGACCTGCACATCGTGGCGGGGGAGCGTCCGAAGCTTCGAGTGGACGGGGACATCGTGAATGCGGGCGTGGACGCGGTTCTCACGCCCAAAGACACCCTCTCGATCGCCTATTCGGTGCTCACCGAGAACCAGAAGAAGCGGTTCGAGACCGAGAACGAGCTCGACTTCTCGTTCGGCATCCAGAACCTCGCGCGCTTCCGCGGCAACTGCTTCAAGCAGCGCGGCTGCGTGTCGCTCGTCATCCGGCAGATCCCGTTCAACGTGCGGACCTTCGAGGAGCTGGGGCTGCCGGCGGTCGTGGCCAAGCTGGCCGAGAAGCCGCGCGGGCTCGTGCTCGTGACGGGGCCGACCGGGTCGGGCAAGAGCACCACCCTCGCCGCGATGATCGACAAGATCAACAAGGAGCTGAAGGGGCACATCATCACGGTGGAGGACCCGATCGAGTTCATCCACCGCCATCAGAGCTGTATCGTCAACCAGCGCGAGATCGGGACCGACACGAACAGCTTCGCGGCGGCCCTCAAGTACGCGCTGCGGCAGGACCCGGACGTGGTGCTCATCGGCGAAATGCGCGACCTCGAGACCATCGCGGCCGCCCTGACGATCGCCGAGACCGGGCACCTGGCGTTCGCGACGCTCCACACCAACTCGGCGATGGAGAGCATCAACCGCATCATCGACGTCTTCCCGTCGCACCAGCAGGCCCAGGTCCGCGCGCAGCTGTCCTTCGTGCTGGAAGGCATCATCACGCAGACGCTGCTCCAGAAGATCAAAGGGCGGGGCCGCGTGATGGCGGCCGAGATCCTGGTGATGACGCCGGCGATCCGGGCGCTCATCCGCGACGAGAAGATCGAGCAGATCCCCTCGATGATGCAGGCGGGCAAGAAGCACGGGATGCAGACCCTGAACGACGCGCTGTATCAGCTGTACGTGGGCCGCGAGGTCTCGAAGGACGAGTGCCTGCGCGTCACGTCGACGCCCAACGAGTTCCTGCGGATGATCGGCGAGCAGCCGATGGACGAGAAGGAAGTGATGTCGCCCACCGCGGCGCCACAGCAGCCCGGCGCCGGCAAGGTCGCGGCCCGCCGTTAGGCGCCCGGAAGGGAGTACGCTATGCCTGTCTTCCAATACACCGCGCGGACGCTCAAGGGCGATCTGGTCAACGATAAGATCGACTTGCCCAGCCGGGACGACGTCATCGCCCACTTGCGGAAGAACCGCATGGTGGTGGTGCAGGTCCGAGCGGCCCCGAAAGAGTTCAAGCTCAACCTCAAGTTCGGCGGCGGCGTGCGGACGCGCGACGTCGTCGTGTTTACGCGCCAGTTCGCCACCATGATCAACGCGGGTCTGCCTCTCGTGCAGGCCCTCGACATTCTGTCGCAGCAGACGGAGAACAAGATCCTCGCCGACGTCACCCGCCAGGTCGTATACGACGTCGAGAGCGGCCAGACGCTCGCCGACGCGCTGCGCAAGCACCCGAAGGCGTTCAGCGACCTCTATGTGAACATGGTGGCGGCGGGCGAGGCGGGCGGTATTCTCGACACGATTCTCGTCCGGCTCGCCGAGTTCCTCGAGAAGAACGACGCCATCGTGCGCAAGGTGAAGGGCGCGATGATCTACCCCGGCGTCATTCTCTCGGTGGCGGTGATCGCGGTGTCGGTCCTGCTGAT
>DASQIB010000236.1:0-14485 GCA_035631795.1 Gemmatimonadales bacterium
GAGCAGCTGCGGCAGCTCGGTGAGCAAGTCGGCGTCCCGGTCTTTCCCGCGGAGCGGGGAGCGGGGAGCGGTACCCTCCTCGAGCAGGTCCGAGAGGCGGTGCGCGAGGCACAGAAGGCGAGGTGTCGTACCGTCATCGTCGACACGGCGGGTCGGCTGCAGATCGATGCCGAGCTTATGGACGAGCTCAAGGCACTGCGCGCGGCGACGAGCCCGCGCGAGGTGCTGCTCGTCGCGGACGGGATGACGGGGCAGGACGCGGTTCGGATCGCGCGTGGATTCCACGACGGTGTGGGAGACGGTCTCACGGGCGTGATCCTGACCAAGCTCGACGGCGATGCCCGAGGCGGGGCGGCGCTCTCGATCCACGGCGTGACCGGCGTGCCGATCAAGTATGTAGGCGTGGGAGAGCGGCCCGACGCGCTGGACCCCTTCGACCCCGTGCGGATGGCGGGTCGGATTCTCGGTCAGGGCGACGTGGTAGCGCTGGTCGAGAAGGCCGCCGCCACGGTCGACGCGGAAGCGGCGCAGCGTCTCGAGAAGAAAGCCAGGTCGAAGCGCGGGATGGACCTCGCGGACTTCCTGGTCGCGCTCAAGCAGATGCAGGCGATGGGGCCGGTGAAGCACGTCTTGGGCCTGTTGCCGGGCGTGAACGCGCAAGCCTTGAAGGCGGTGAACGCCGACGATCGCCGGCTCAAGCATGTCGAGGCGATCGTGCTGTCGATGACGCCGCAGGAGCGGGCGGATCCGGCGATACTCACCGGATCGCGGCGACTGCGGATCGCCAAAGGGGCGGGGCGTACCGTGCAAGAGGTCAATCGACTGCTGGAGCAGTTCCAGCAGATGCGGAAGCTTCTGAAAAAGACCTAGGAGCGTTATGGCAACTCGTATTCGACTCCGGCGGGAAGGACGCAAGGGGCAAAGCTATTTCAGGATCGTGGTCGCGGACTCGCGCTCGCCGCGCGACGGCCGGTTCGTCGCGCTGCTGGGCCACTACAATCCGCGCACGGATCCGGCGGACCTTCAGGTGAACGCGGAGCAGGCGCGCGCCTGGCTCGACAAGGGCGCGCTCCCGACCGACACCGTGCGCTCCTTGCTCAAGCGCGCGGGAGTCTTCGGCACACGCCCGCCCGCCGCCTAGTCGGGCGGCTGCGCAAGCCGCACGGGCAGCAGGGGGAAGTGGCGGTCTATCCGCTCGTGGAGAACCCGGGCGCGGTGTTCGCGCCGAAGGCCCTGGTGCTGGTGGTGAATGACGAGCGTGAAGTGGTGGCGGGACCGTTGATCGTGGCGCGCCGGCGTGCGTATCATCGGGAATGGCTGCTGTCGTTCGTCGGAGTGACCTCGCGCGCGGTGGTGGAGCCGTGGCGCAATCACTTCGTGGCCATTGATGACGCCGATGCTCGCGATTAACGTCGTGACGCTGTTCCCGGAAGTCTTCGAGGCGCCGCTCCGGGCCAGCATTCTCGGTCGCGCGGCGGAACGGGGTCTGGTGCGCTATCGGGTCGTGCAGCTGCGGGAGTACACGCACGACCGGCACAAGACCGTGGACGACACGCCCTACGGCGGTGGGGCAGGGATGGTGCTCAAGCCCGAGCCCTTCTTCGAGGCGGTCGAGGATCTCCGCGTGGGACCGCCGATTGTGCTGTTGTCGGCGCGCGGCCGGGCGTTCACGCACCGCGACGCCGTGCGGTTTTCCGTGGGCAGCGAGCTGACGCTGCTCTGCGGGCATTACAAGGACGTGGATCAGCGCGTCGTGGATGGTCTCTCTGCCGAAGAGTTGTCGATCGGCGATTTTGTGTTGTCGGGAGGCGAGCCGGCGGCGTTGTGCGTGCTCGACGCCGTCGTGCGGTTGATCCCGGGAGCGCTGGGGGATCATGAGTCCGCGGCCACCGACTCGCATTACGATGGCCTCCTGGCGGCGCCGAGTTATACGCGGCCGCCGAGCTATCGCGGAATGGATGTGCCGGCCGTATTGTTGAGCGGCGACCACGCCGAGATTGCGGCGTGGCGGGCGGCGGAGGTGGAGCGGTTGACGCGCGAACGCCGTCCCGATCTGTGGAACAAACATCTTTCTGACTAGGCGTCTTGGCGCCTAGACGTCTAGGGGTCGGATATGGACAAGCTACGAGGGGTCGATCGCGAGGGGCTCAAGGCCAACATGCCGGCGTTCGCCCCCGGCGATACGGTACGCGTCATGGTGCGCGTGCGGGAGGGCGACAAGGAGCGGCTCCAGGCGTTCGAGGGTGTGTGCATCGGCCGCCGGGGCGGGGGGGTCAACGAGTCGTTCACCGTCCGGAAGATCTCGGCGGGCGTGGGCGTGGAGCGCATCTTCCCCCTCCATTCGCCCTCCATCGCGGAGATCGAGATGGTGCGGAAGGGTCGCGTGCGGCGCGCCAAGCTCTACTTCCTGCGGCGGCTGGCCGGCAAGGCGGCGCGGATTCGCGAGAAACGCGGCGTGACGGTCCCCGAAACGGCGGAGAAACAAGGGGCGTGAAAGGGCCCCGCCCCACGCTCGAGCGCGAGATCGCGTTCTGGCAAGCGGGGGACGGAGTCGTCGCTGGAGTTGACGAGGCAGGCCGCGGTCCCCTGGCTGGTCCAGTGGTGGCCGCGGCCGTTGTGTTTCCACCGCATTGCAAGGTGATCCGCGGATTGCGGGACTCGAAGCTGCTGCCCCCCGCGAAACGGAGCCGGCTCGCGCTCGTGGTACGGGCCCGGGCGCTCGCCATCGGGGTCGGGGCCGCGAGCGTGCGGGAGATCGACCGGCTCAACATCCGCCGCGCGAGCATCCTCGCTATGCGCCGGGCGCTCGCGCGACTCTCGATCACCCCGGATGCGGTGCTCGTGGATGGGCTCCCCTGTCCCGAGCTCGGCCGCGCGCACGAGGCGATCGTGGACGGCGATGCCCACTGTCACTCGATTGCGGCCGCATCGGTGATCGCGAAAACCGTGCGCGATCGACTCATGGACCTCTTGGGGGGACGGTACCCGCGGTACGCCTGGTCGAGCAACAAAGGGTACGGCACCCCCGATCATCTTGCCGCCCTCGCGCTGTTCGGCTTCACGGCTCATCACCGGAAGAGTTTTGCCCCGGTGGTGCAGCTAGAGCTGATGGTAGAGGTCGGTAGAGGTCGGTAGAGGTCGGTAGAGGTCAGAGGTCGGTAGAGGTCGGTAGAGGTCGGTAGAGGTTGGTTCCGTCTTACCTCGACCGACTTCTACCGACCTCTACATCCTCTACCGACCTCTCTTTAACCCCTCTCGAAACTCGGCCAGAGGACGAGTGTTCAAGATGTTCCCCGCCTCCAGTCCCGCGCGCCTCGCCACGTCTACCGCGTACTTCATGAACGGCAGATTGCCGGGCTGGTGACTGTCCGTAGAGAGCACGAAGCGCACACCACGCTGCTTGGCGGCCGCGGCCAGCGTGTCGGGCAGGTCCATGCGCTCCGGATGCCCGTCGATCTCGAGCGCGCAGCCATGGTCGATGCACGCCCGAACGAGCGCTTCGAAGTCGAACCGATACGACTCGCGCTTGCCGAGTATGCGGCCCGTGGGATGGCCGATGGCGTCCACCCACGGATGCTGGGCGGCGCCGACCAGCCGCCGGGTCAATTCCTTCTCGCTCTGAGTGAGGCCGTAGTGGATAGTGGCGACGACGTAGTCCGCTTCGGCTAACACCTCGTCGGGGAGATCGAGCTTGCCGTTCTCGAGGATATCGAGCTCCACGCTCTTGAGGATGGTGAAGCCTCCCCCGCGACTCGTCGCGTTGCGCTCGTCGATGGACGCCCATTGCTCGCGGAGGCGTTTGGGGTCGAGGCCCAGGGCCATCGTGACGCGCTTCGAATGGTCGGTGATCGCGATGTACTCATAGCCCAGGGCGCGCGCGGCGTGGGCCATATCGTCGATCGTGCCCTTGCCGTCGGTGGCGGTCGTATGCATCTGCAGGTCCCCGCGGATGTCCTTCACGTCGACGAGGTGCGGCAGACGATGCTCCTCGGCGAGCGCGATCTCACCGCGCGCCTCGCGCAGCTCGGGTGGAATCCAGTCGAGGCCGAGCTTGGCGTAGATCTCCTGTTCGGTCTTCCCGGCCACGCGACGCGTCCCCTTGAACAGGCCATACTCGTTGAGCTTGTACCCGTGCTCCTGCGCGATCTTGCGGAGCTCGACGTTGTGCGCTTTGGAGCCGGTGAAGTACTGCAGGGCGGCGCCGTAGGCGGCGGGCTCGACGGCGCGGAGGTCGACCTGCAAGCCGCTCCGGAGCTTCACCGTGGAGCGCGTCTCGCCCTTGGACACGACTTCCCCCACCTCGCTGAACCGGGCGAACCGGTCCATCACCGCCGCGCTCGCATTGGAAGTCACGAGGATATCGAGATCGCCGATCGTCTCCCGGCGCCGGCGATAGCTTCCGGCGACCTCGATCTGCGTGACGTCGCCGCCCGCTTTCAGGTAGTCGACGATCGCCTGCGCCTGCGTCTCGGCTTCGTTCAGGAGCATGCGCCGCTCGGTCACCTGCGCCTGGCCGATCCCGGCGCGCATCTTCTCTTCCATCTTGGGCCCAAAGCCCTTGAGCTTCTGCACCTTGCCCGAGTCGAGCGCCTTCGTCAGGTCGGCGGCGGATTTCACCTTGAGCTTCGAATACAGGAGCTTCACGCGCTTGGGGCCGAGGCCCGGGATGCGCAGCAGATCGAGCAGGCCGGCGGGGAGCTTGGCCGCGAGCTGCTTGCGGAGCGGCAGCTCGCCCGTCGAGACGATGTCGCCGATTTTCTCGGCGAGGTCCTCGCCGATACCGGGGATCTCCGTGAGGTCTTTCTTGTCCCCGCGCACCAGCTCGGCAATCGGCTCCGGATAATCCCGGATCGTGCGCGCGGCGTTGCGGTAGGCCCGGACCCGGAAGGGATTGGCGTTTTGGATCTCGAGGAGATCCGCGACTTCGTCGAAGAGGCGGGCGATGTCGGGGTTTTGCATACGCGTCGGTAGAGGATGGTAGAAGACGGTAGAGGACGGTAGAGGTCAAGATACCGTCCTCTGCCGACCTCTACCGACCTCTACCGCCTTCTCCACCCTTGCCGCCTTCTCATTCTGGTGCTAATTCAACCCCGCCCTTGCTGCGTCTCTCCCCTCCGGAGGCTGTGGGCCATATGTGCGGTATGCGTCTCCTTTCGCGCCTTCCTGTCCTTCTGGTCGGCGCGGCGGTACTCCTGTTACAGCTCCCCGCGACTCTCGGCGCTCAGGCACAGGCCACGACCGGGATCATCCGCGGCGTGGTCACTGATCCGGCGGGCGCCCCCGTCGCGAACGCGCAGGTCGTCCTGCACGAGACGACGACGAACTTCACGCGCACGCTCACGACCGACGCGGCAGGCAACTTCGCCGGCACGCTGCTTCCCCTCGGCACGTACGAAGCCACGGCGCGAGCGGTGGGCTTCGCGGAAGCGAAGCGCACGGGGATCGCGCTGGGAGTGGGCGAGACGGTGGCCCTGCAGCTGCAGCTGGCCGCGGTCACGCTTCAGGCGGTGACCGTCGAGGCAACTCGCCCGGTGGTGGAGGTGACCAAAGCCGAGGCGTCGACGCCCCTCTCGGCCGAAGCGGTAAGCGGCCTTCCGAACAACGGGCGCAACTACATCAACCTCACGCTCCTGACGCCCAACGTCGCCATCGTGCAGGGACCGGACGGCGACGAGCTCACGGTGGCGGGCCAGCGCGGCATCCACAACAACGTCTCGGTGGACGGGGCGGACTTCAACAATTCGTTCTTCGGGGAGCAGCGCGGCGGGCAGCGGCCGGCATTCACGTTCAACCTGGACGCGGTGCAGGAGCTGGTCGTCGTGGCGGGCGGCGCCAACGCGGAATTCGGCCGCTCGTCCGGCGGCTTCGTGAACGTGATCACGAAGTCCGGCACGAACGAAACCAAGGGCTCGCTTCACTACTTCGGGAAGTTCGATGCCCTGTCGGGCTCGCCGACCCATACGTTCCCCAACGGCACCACCCAGACGTTCAACCCCGACTTCTCGCAGAATCAGTTCGGATTCACGCTCGGGGGCCCGCTCAAGCGCGACCGGGTGTTCTACTTCCTGGCCTACGATCAGCAGATCTATGACGACGTGAAGCAGAAGACGCGGCCCTCGAGTCCGCAGCTTGACTCTCTCAAAACGTTTCTCGCGGCGCGATACCCGGAGCTCGCGAACGATTTCGGCTCGATCTCGCGGACCAACAATGCGCGCGCGGCGCTCGCGAAATTCGACTTC
Source organism: Gemmatimonadales bacterium (assembly GCA_035631795.1). Classification (GTDB taxonomy): domain Bacteria; phylum Gemmatimonadota; class Gemmatimonadetes; order Gemmatimonadales; family GWC2-71-9; genus AG41. The sequence continues at coordinate 6,240 of DASQIB010000236.1, forward strand.
CGCTTGTCTGACAAGAACAACCTCTCGCTCAAGTACAACTACACCTGGGCGGAGCAGCAAAATGGGACCTTCGACGTCGATACCTGGGGCGCGAGTGCCAACGGGCTGGAGCAGAGCCATTCGCACGCGGTGAACGGCAGCCTGTCCTCGTTCCTATCCTCGAACGCCTCCAACGAGCTGCGCTTCCAGTTCGCCCGGGAAGATCGGCCGCGTCCCTACGAGGGTCCGAATAACCACCTTGGCGACACGACCGGTGTGTCCTCTATCTTCGGCGCGCAGGTGCCGTTCCACGACACCGACATCGACCCGACGCACGCCTTCCGCATCGGCCTGCCGTTCTTTCTGCCGATTTCGGACGACCACGACACGCGCGTCCAGCTGCTCGACAACGTCTCGATTTCCCGCGGGAACCACCTGATCAAGTTGGGCGGCGAGTGGAACCGCACGTCGACGACTCAAGTCTTCATTGGCTTCGCGAACGGGCGGATGGCGTTCTCGAGCGTGCACGGGTTCGAGAACTTCGTGAATCAGGGCTCGCATTACATCGAATGCTCGGACGGTACCAGCGGGGTCTATCCCGGGTTCAACTGTGCCGGCGGTGCGACGATCACGGGCCCGGTGCTCCTGTACCTCCAGCAGTCTGGCGTGGGAACGAACACCGTGAAGCAGGCCGGCACTCAAACGATCACGCAAAACGAGCTCGCCATATTCCTCCAGGACACTTGGAAGCCATCACCCAAGCTCACGCTCAACTACGGCGTGCGGTGGGAGGCGCAGATCGAGCCTGACCCGATCACGCCGCCCTCGCAGGTGTTCTTCCATCCGTGGATCGACTCGACGGTGGTGAACGCCCAGGGCCGTTTCACGTTCCCCTCGGACGGGACGATTCCTTCTGACTGGAAGATGTGGCAGCCGAGGTTGGGAATCGCATGGGATCCGAACGCGGACGGGCAGCAGGTAGTCCGCTTCAACGCGGGTCTGTATTACGCGCGGATTCCGGCGTTGAACCTGGCGAGCGTCCGCAGCACCAATGGCTCGTTGGGACAGACGCTGTTCGGCTCGAGCGCGACGGTGGGCTTCCTGCCGCCCCCGGCGTTCGACAGCTTACTCCCGCTTTCGACCGGAGCGCCGTTCCAGCCGACCGTGTACGTCGTCGATCGCGACTTCCAGAATCCGCGGACCCTCAACATCACGGTGGGCTACGAACGTCAGGTCGCCAACGATCTGGCAGCGTCGATCAGCTACACCCACGCCCGCACCGATCACTTGACGCGGTTCATCAACCGCAACGACGCGATCTTCGGCAGCCCGTTCGGTTCCGGGCCGGCGGGGATCGGCTCGCTGTTCACCGTGGAGAGCAGTGCCAAGTCGCGCTACAACGGCGTGACCGTCGGCCTGAAGCGGGTGCTCGATCCGAACTTCCAGTTCGACATCAACTACACGCTTTCGTTCGACAAGTCCGACGACGACAATGAGCGCGACCCGTTCACGTTCCGCTATGCGCAGGTCGACTCGTTGCAGAAGGAATACAACTGGAGCGACCGCGACCAGCGGCACCGCTTCAACGCGTGGATGTTGTCCAAGGTGTTCGGCTTCTACCTGAACAACCGCGTCAGCTATTATTCGGCGCAGCCCACGTCGGCAAGCTGCGGGCCGCGTCCGGGGAACCCATTCGCGCCACCCGCGGGAAGCCGGGCTAACACGCCGCAGGACCGGATCTGCGCGGATGGCAGCATCCTCGAGCGGAACACCATCCGCAAGGACAACGCCTACTTCTCTTGGGACGTTCGCATTTCGCGGCCGTTCGCGGCGGGCCCTCGCGGTCAGCTCGAGGCGCTGATCGAAATCTTCAACGTGACGAACTCGGATAACTTCAAGGACCCGGCGGCCGGCTCGAACTTCCTGAACTTCGACGGGACGATCCGGTCGGGCCTCGGCGACCCACGGCAGCTGCAGGCGGGATTGAGGTGGATCTTCTGAGAAGGCGTTAAAGGGCGGCAGAGGCGGCAGGGGCCATGGTGACCCGTGCCGCCCTTTTGCCGCCGTGCCGCCTTAGCTAACGGTGACTTGCTTCGCCATCCCGTGCACGATGTGCGGTTTTCCGTCCTTCGCGTCAGGCCAGAAACACAACAAGAGATAGTTGCCCGGCGCGAACGTGGCCGTGAACTGCGCATGCCCGCCGGGGTCCATGCCCACCACGCCGCCCAGCCACTTGCCAGTGGGAATGGGGCCCTTCTCCCCGCCTTTTTCCCACGCCATGAAGTCCTGAAGCGACTTCCCGGGCGGTAAGGCCGTGATCACGACCTCGTGCGGCTGTGTCGCGCCGTTCTCGACTCGGATCGTGTGCGTCCCGGCCGTCAGCGGTGCCGAGAGCGCAAAATCGTAATCGCTGAGCGTGATCGAGAAGCCGGCGGTCGGCTCGGCGGCCGCTGGCACCGGGGCTGCCTGGGCGGCTTTGACGACCATGGCGCGCATCATCCCCTTCATGATGTGCGGCGTGCCGTCCGCCGTCGGGATCCAGCAGACGAACACATAATTGCCGGGTTCGAGCGTCTGGGTCGCGAGGCCGGTGTCGCCCGGAGTGACCGCGTTCGGGCCGCCCGAAAACGACACCCAGGGCGGCGGGGGCCCATGGCTCTGCATCGCCGCCTGGAGCCCCGCTTGAAAGTCGGCAAGGGTCTTGCCGTCCTTCAGCCGGATCAGGGAGGCGTGGTGCAACTCGTTTCCCTGGTTGACGAGACGGAACGTCGTGAGCCCCGCGGGGATCGTGTCGGGGACGTTGAAGGCGTAGTCCGCCGCGCTGATCGTCACGACGTTGGGGCCCGTAGCCCGCGGGGTCGGCTTGGCGCACGCGGCGGCGCCGAGCGCCAGAACCGCAACGAGACATCGGCTGTGTCGCATGATTCGAGTCGTCCCTGTTGTTTGGTGGTGAGATGAAGATGACTAGCGACGCTGTAGCATCACGATCCCGGAGAACCGGCGACCTTCTTCGCGCTTGGCCTTGGGCATGAAACGTGCGAACAGCGACCAGAACCACGCCCCGCGCATGGTGCGCTTCAGCCGGATCGACTCGTCCCAGGTGGAGCGGAACTCCGCCTCCCGCCAGCCGTGGGGCTCGAAGAAGCGCGTCCCCTCAGCTGGGGCGAAGCGGAAGGGCGCGTTGCCCGCGGCGAGAATCGGGCCCCACGACTTCTCGATCATCTTGAGCAGTCCCGGCGACGCCAGGTCGATGAGCCACCAGCGGAAGGTTGAAGGGGACGCGAGGTCGGCGGCGAGCGTGGCCACCTGCTCCGGCGCGAGATAGATGAGCAGTCCCTCGCTCACGACGAGGACTTGCCGGGCCGAGCCTCCCACGCGGGCGAACAATGCGCGCCGGCGATCCTGGTCGGTAAGATCGACCCCGACGTGCTCGAGCGCGCACACCGGGCGCTCTCCGGCGAGTTGCTCTTTCTTGTAGGCGACGACGTCCGGGAAGTCGACCTCGATCCAGCGGAGCGAGGGCGGCAGCGGCAACCGATAAGGCCTCGTGTCCAGCCCGGCGGCGAGGTTCAGGACGGTGTCGACGCCGTCTCGCGCGATCGCGCGCAGGATGAGCTCGTCCATGACCGCCGTCCGCACGATCATCGGCCAGGCGAACGCCTTGCCCTTCGGCATGCCCGCCAAGACCTCCTCCCCGCGTTTCCCCGCCAGGCGGCGCGCGTAGGGATCGTGGAACAAAGCGTCGGGCCGGTCGGACTCCATCGCGCGGTACAGTGCGACCCAGCGCGCGGTGTCGGAAACGTGCTCGATGGGGGCGGGTGCGTCGCTCAGGAGGTTACCTCGGGTGAACGGGGATCGGGCGCCGGAAAGCTAGTCCGCTCGGGGGGCGGCGTCGAGCGGCTGAGCAGCTCCCATTGCATCACGATCCACGCGACGAGCGTGGGAATCCCGCGGATCCGATAGGGCACCAGGACGTCCTGTTTGAACCCGTGCGGAAGCACATCGAGGTCGGCCGCGAGCATCACGAGCAGCGTCAGTGCCATCACACCAGTGCGGAGGCGGCTCGGCGGTGAGCCCGCGTACCAGAGGACGATCCCGGCGTACGCCACGATGAAGGTCGGCGGCTCGGACGCATGGTTGAACAGCACCGCATAGACGAGGAGCGAGTAGAGGAACAGCCGCCGGAAATCGGCGCTCTCCCGGCGATCCCACCGCACCGCGAGGGGCAAGAGGAGGACCAGCGTGCCGGCGATCTGCACCGGCCAGTTGGGCCAGTCCACCCCAAGCCAGGCGTGGACGTAGTGCATCATCGAGTACCCTCGCCGCAGCGCGTCTTTCGCTTCGATGGCCCGCCACGAGTGATACTGCGCCAGCAGCGTGTCGGGCGTCGTGACGAGGAGCGGGAGCGCCACCGCCACCGCGACGGTGGCCGCGAAGATCGCGGCAAAGCGGAGGCGCCGGGGGTAGAGCGCCGCCAGAGACACACCGGCGAGGGGGAAGAGTTTGACGGCCGCGCCGAACGTAATGCTCGCGGCGGCGGCGGTGTGCCGGCCCCGCTCGAGCGCCACGAACGCGAGGATCATCAACGCGGCCACGAGCGCGTTACTCTGGCCGTATTGCAGCGTGAGCAACACCTCGAGGTAGAGCAGCATGAGGGCGACCGTGGCCGGCCGCCCGGGGAGTAGGCGGTTGATGGCGTACCACAGGAGCAGCCCGTTCAGCAGGGTCCAACACAGGAACGAGAGCGCGAAGGGCAGGTAGGCGAACGGCGCGAACAGCAGCGCGAACGTCGGGCTGTACTTGTAGTAGTCGAAATGCTGCTCGGGGTGAGCGGCGTACAAGTCCCGCCCGGCGATCAGATTATAGGTCGCCGTGCGGAAGATGCTGAGGTTGTTCGAGTGGCGGAGGACGGCTTGCTGGAAGGTGATGAGCACCGCGCTCGCCACGTAGAGCGCGAGCACGATGCGGTTCGGCCGCGCCTCGACGGCCGAGGCTGGCACGGCATTCATTGTGGACTACAATAATCCTTAGGAGGCCTTCGAGCGACGGATCCGCTGACGGGAGGCGATACAGAGTCTCGTGAGGTGGGTCAACCAGCCAGAGACGGTGCCCCGGGTATCGAGGAAGCGGGTCGCCGTGCGGCGGGCTTCCTGGAAGGCATCGGCGACGGCGGCTTCGACGTGTTCGGGGTCGAGCAGGGCCGCGTACGCAGTCGCGTAGACGGTACTCCGGAACCGCGCGAGCAGCTCACGGAAGGCTCCCTCGTCGCCGACCGACATCCGCCGCACGAGCGTGCGGTCGGAAGCCCGGTCAGGGCGAAGGCGGGCGCGATCTGCGGCAGGGGTCATCTGTGGTAAAGAGCCCGACGAGTGCTGTCGCGTAACGGTTCGTTCCGCCCCGTCACTGCCGAGCTTGTGTAAGGTGTTGCTCCTCGCGAGGTTTCAGCGTCCGACCCGGTAGCTCAGTTGGTAGAGCAACGGACTTTTAATCTTGTGACTTTTCGTTACGTGGTAACGACTTACGCGACAAATTGTAGAAACACTGTAGAAACCGCAGGCCGGTAGCTCAACGGGTAGAGCAGCGCACTTTTAATGCGCAGGTAGCGGGTTCGAGCCCCGCCCGGCCTACTGATTCACTGGACAACCGTTTAGCACGTGCTTAAATTTGTTGACACAAGGAATCGCGCGGCGACGCGATCTCGACGACGATCCGGCTCTACTTCCTGACCGCGAGTTTCCGGGGGAACTATCCGGCCGAGCTACATAAGGCACGTCGAGCATCGTTAGGGAGACCAAGAGCCTCAAGCTCGCCAGGCGCATCGTAGGGCCCGTACCCCGCGGCCCGACTTTCGACGGAGCGTTCCGTTCGGGAGTCGGGCTTTTGCTTTTCGGGGGATACGATGGCGACGATTTGGATCAGCGTGATGGAGGCCGCTACACGACTCGGGAAGACGCACCAGACGGTCCGCAACTGGCTCGCGAGCGGAAAGCTCAAGGGAACGAAGCTCGGCGGCTTCCAGCTCGTAGACGCAGCGAGCGTCGCGCGAAAACAGACGAAGACCGCGGCACGGAAGGAGCGCACTCGTGCCCGCTAACGCCCTCGCCGTTCTCGACGGCATTCCGCCGGAGTCTATCCCGGCAGCGATCGCTCGCCTTGCCGCGCGGGCGATGGAGCAGGCTCCACGCGACGATGCGGCGGCACCCGATGAGCAGTTGAGTGTGGACGATGCCGCCAAGCTCTTGCACGTCACGCGGCGGTTTATCTGGCAGCATCGTCAAGAGCTAGGCGGCGTCAAGCTCTCGGAGCGGAAGCTGCTCCTGAGCAAGCGCCTCGTCCTTCGATACATCGAACGACGTAGGACGCGTGGCTAGGAAGGAGCGTCTCGCGTATCGGTCCAGGGGGAGATCAGGTCACCGACAGGCGCCTAGCGCGATTCCTACGCTACGGATTCGCGCCAAGCGCGCTCGCGTCGTCGCTCGACGTGCCGAGCTATAGACACCCGAGGTAGCCGTATAGTAGATTGTAAGTACAGAAGTACAGACGTTACCTCGAAAGGAGAACACAATGACTCGCACGACCGAGCTGACACCCGGAACGATCGAAGTCACGCCGAACCAGGAGCTAATCACTGGTTGCAACATCTGCGGGGAAAGCGCCTACCGCGTCGTTCGCCGCGACCCGAGTATTGCCGACTCGACCAACGCATACGTCGCGACCGGCCTTAAGCTGTTCGACATGACCTACTCGCCGAACGGTTTCCAGACCTACGTCACGCGGCTCTGCGTGAAGTGCGCCGCGACGATGCGCGACGCGCTAAAGGCGGCCGTATGATTCGCAAGACAACTAAGACGGAGTACCGGATCACGGCGCGGAAGCCGCCGATCAATTACGCCTACACGCGGACGATTCGCATCCGACCGAACGATGCCGGTCGACCGCGCGCGTTCAACCAGGCAAAGCGGATCGCCGAACGGGCCGCGCGCCGGGGCTACACGGTGAACGTGACGTTCGTCTCGTACGAGGACGCCCGTATGGTCGAGCTACCGTCCTTGGAGTTGCGGCCGCTCGATCTTCCACCTTGGGGCAAGTGAGGATCTCCATGAAAGCCACGCGAGAGCAGGTCAACTACCGTCTACCGCAGGACGTCGTGAAGGCGTTGGCGAAGCGGGCGGCGAAGGACAAGATGTCCGTCACGGGCGTCGTCGAGGCAGCGCTCCGCGTCTACCTCGGCATTTACCCGAGTTGGATTCCGAAGGGAGGCGCTCGTGGCTCGCGCTGAGAAATACTACGGCGGCATGAAGGGCGGCGTCTTCCGGCGCGGCCGGATTTGGTGGATCTGCTATCGGCACGCAGGGAAGACCGTCTACGAGTCGTCGAAGTCGACCAAGCGACAGGACGCCGTCGATCTTCGCGAGTCGAAACGGACGCAGGCGCGCGCGGGTATACTCGTGCCAGATGCACGCCACGTCACGTTCGAGGACCTGCTTGAGATGCTCAAGGTCGATTGGACGGCGAAAGGCAATCGGTCGACGCCGAACATCGGACATATCAAGGAGCACTTCGCCGGGTGGAAGGCCGTGGCAATCACGACCGATGCCGTCCGGGCGTATGAGGCAAGCAGGTTAGCCGCTGGCGCCGCGCGCTCGACGGTCAATCAGGAGCTTGCGGGACTTCGGCACGGGTTCAACCTCGCGATCGAGGCCGGGCGCCTCGCCAGCAAGCCGGTCATCAAGACGCCGACGCCCAATAACGCGCGCAAGGGCTTCGTGACGCCGCAGCAGTTCATGCAGGTCGCTGAAGAGCTGCCGGAGTGGGCACGCGGGCCTTGGGGATTCGCGTACCTCACCGGGTGGCGGTGCCGTTCGGAGGTTCTCCCCCTCACGTGGAAGGACAACATCGACTGGCGCGCCGGCGTCATCCGCATCGAGACGTCGAAAAACGGCAAGCCGCGTGAGTTCCCCTTCGCCGGCTATCCCCCGCTCGCCCAGCTGCTCCAGGCGCAGCACCAGCAGCAGGATGGCCCGTTCGTCTTCCATAAGGACGGCGAGCGAATTCAGTACGAGAAGTTCAACAAGGCTCGGCGCTCGGCCTGCCGCCGCGCCAAGGTCGACGCGATCGCCCACGACCTCCGACGGACCGCAGTCCGGAACCTAGAGCGCGCTGGCGTCTCGCGCAGCGTGGCGATGACGCTGACCGGGCATCAGACGGAAGCAGTATTTAGGCGGTACGCCATCGTCGATTCAGTCGCGCAGCGCGAAGGCGTGGCG
>DASQIB010000237.1:0-5134 GCA_035631795.1 Gemmatimonadales bacterium
GATCTCGACCCCCGCATTGTCTCCTACTTCCACGCCCACGGTCGCTACTCGCGCCGCGCCCCCCGAGCCCGCCCGCTCCTCGGCGATGCGGCTGATCTCGAGGGCCAGGCTCATCTCATGCATGCGCGGGAGCGGGTCGGCAGGTGCATGCGTGGCCCCACGACTCGAGTTGGCGGACCACGGTGTCCACCAGGTCGTCGAGGCGACTGCGTACTTCGTCGCTGAGCTCGTTCCCGAACTCGATGCCTGCGGGCTCGAGCCCGATGGCGATGGTCTCCTCGGGCAGCGTGCCACGCAGCTCGGCGAGGGCCAGGACGTCGCGCAGATCCACCTGATGCGGCGAGATCTTGGTAGCGAGGTACCGGGGGAGGCGCGCCCGTGGCACGACGACCTGCATGCCCGCCTCGCTCCCAGCCGTAATGGCGTCGATGAGGAGGACCTGGTCGGCGTCTTCGATGAGGGGCAGCAAGTTCATCCCCCACGTACCGCCATCCACCAGCTCCACTTGGGACGGGACATCCCATCGCGCACGCAGTCGCTCCAGTGCCGCGATGCCCAGCCCGTCGTCCCCCATGAGCGGGTTCCCCAGCCCGATCACGACGGCCTTACTCCGGCTTGTCGACATACGTGAGGTCCGAGCGTACGAAGCGCCCGCCGCTGACGATCGACGAGATCGTGCCCGTACGCTCGAGCAGGTCCGCCCTGAGGGCGAGGTAGATGTGGATGGGGAGGAAAATGATGAACACCCACGTGAGCACGTGATGGACGAAGTGCACCACCTGAATGCCGCCCAGCAACGGGACGACCCAACCAAACAGCGTGTACCACAAACCGCCGGGGCGGGATTGCCCGTACATCGCGAACCCCGTCACGACCTGCACCATGGCGACGATGTATAGGCCGGTGTAGCTGAACTGCTGGAGCGGGTTGTGACCGAGATAATGCGGTGCCTTCTCGGGCTGGATCATCAGGTAGAACTTGATCTGCTTCCAGAGGTTGACCCAATCCTGTTTCAAGACCGGGAACAACGCCTTCCAGCGCTCGAACTCGTTTCCAGCGAACAGCCAGTAGACCCGCACGATGCCGGTAGCGACGAACACGCCGGCCGCGACGAAGTGCAGGAGGCGCATCCACCCCATCAAGTAGTGGGCGCTCGCCTCGCCGGAGGTGACGAAATAGGGCCGGCCGATGTAAAAGCCCGTCACGACGAGCACGATGATCGATGCCACCGCCAGCCAGTGCATCGCGCGGATGGGCCACTCCCAGAGGTATACCCAGTGGTAATCACCGCTCGGGGGCGGGACCTTGTGCGCCAGCGAAACGCCGCGATTTCGGTGGGCGGCGCTCATTGGACCCGGACGGACGTGACGAGGTTGCCGGTCGTGTCCAGCACGTGCACGCCGCAGGCCATGCACGGATCGAACGAGTGAATGGTGCGGAGAATCTCGAGCGGCTGGTCGGGCTTGACCAGCGGATGGTGATCCATCAGCGCGGCCTCGTACGGCCCCGGCACGCCCTTGCCGTCCCGCGGTGAGCAGTTCCAGGTGCTCGGCACGACGCACTGGTAGCGAGCGATTTTCTGGTCCTCGATCTGCACCCAGTGGCCGAGCGCGCCACGTGGCGCGTCGAGGTAACCGTATCCCTGGGCTTTGGCGGGCCACTTGGCCGGGTCCCACTTCTCGCCGTTGAACGTCTGCGTGTCGCCGCTCTTGATGCGGTCCACCAGCTGGTTGTACCAGTGCGACAGCCGCCGGGACAGGAGCACCGTCTCGATGCAGCGCGCGGCCACCCGGCCGAGCGTCGAGAACAGCGCCGGTGGACCGACTTCCAGGCGATCGAGCACCTCTTTGACGAGCTGGCGCGCTTCCTCGTGACCTGAGCCGAAGGCGACCAGCATGCGCGCGAGCGGTCCGACCTCCATGGCCCGCCCGTCGTACCGCGGGGCCTTCATCCAGCTGTACTTCTTCTCACCCTGCAGGTACGTCCAGGGGGTCTTGGGCCCCGTGTACTTCGCTTTGGTCTCGCCCTCGTACGGATGCAGGCCGGCCTCGTCACCCTTCGAATATTCGTACCATGAGCTGTTGATGTACTCCTTCACGAGCTTCTCGTCGTACGGCCAGACCTTGCCCAGGTCTTTGTTGAGGATGATGCCGCGGGGGAAGTAGAGCGAGCCGATGTCCCGCACGTCGCCGTCGGGGAACTCGCCCACGGCGAGATAGTTGCCCGTACCGCCGCCGATCGCCGCCCATTCCTTATAGAAGCCGGCGATCGCCACCACGTCGGGGAAGTAGACCTGCTCCACGAACCGCTGGGCGCGGGCGATCATGTCGTGGATGTCGGTCAACCGTTCCGCGTTGATCGTTGCGCGGCTGTCGAGGTTGATCGCGGACGCCATGCCGCCCACGAGGAAATTGGGGTGCGGATTCTTGCCTCCGAACACCGTGTGCAGACGGATCACGTCACGCTGCCAGTCGAGCGCCTCGAGGTAGTGAGCGACGGCGAGGAGATTCACCGCCGGCGGCAGCTTGTACGCCGGATGGCCCCAGTAGCCGTTCGCGAAAATGCCGAGCTGGCCCGAGCCCACGAACGTTTTCAGCCGGTTCTGCACTTCGCTGAAGTAGCTCTCCGAGTTGTTGGGCCAGGGCGAGACCTTCTTGGCCAGGGCGGCGGTCTCTGCCGGCTTGGCGGACAGGGCGCTCACGACATCCACCCAGTCGAGCGCATGCAGGTGGTAGAAGTGGATGACGTGATCCTGCACGAACTGCATGCCATGGATCAGGTTCCGGATGAGATTCGCGTTCGCGGGGATCCTGATGTCGAGCGCGTCCTCTACGGCGCGGCACGATGCCACCGCGTGCACGACGGTGCATACGCCGCAAATCCGCTGCGTGAACGCCCAGGCATCGCGGGGATCGCGTCCCTGCATGATGATCTCGATGCCGCGGAACTGCGTGGACGTCGCCCACGCATTGGTGATCTTCCCGTTTTCCGCCTGCGCCTCGATCCGGAGGTGGCCTTCGATCCTCGTGATCGGGTCGACGACGACCTTAGTTATCGCCATGGCCGCCTCCTTCGTCGCCCTTCCCTTGTCCCATTACGGGTAACTGCCGGCGTTGCCGGATCTGGTGCACGCCGGTCGCGATCGCGTGCGCAGCCACGCCCGCCGCCGCGCCCACCGCGAGCGCGGCGCCGATCGTGTCCGCGTAGCGCTCCACGCCGAACCCCGCAACGTTGGGCAGGCGGCCGTAGAACGGAGTCATCGTGTCCCAGAAGTGGCGCTCGGTGCAGCCGAGGCAAGGGTGGCCGGCGCCGATCGGCCAGCTGGTGCGGCTGTTCCACAAGAAGATCGGGCAGGGCGAGTACGTCGCGGGCCCCTTGCAGCCCACGTGGTACAGGCACCAACCCTTGCGCGCCGCTTCGTCGTCGAACTGTTCCACGAACTGTCCGGCATCGAAGTTGGCCCGCTTGGGGCACTGATCGTGGATCCGCGCGCCGTACGCGAAGAGCGGCCGACCGTCGTAATCGAGCGCGGGCAAACGGCCGAAGGTGAGGAAATGCACGATCGTCGCGGTCACCACGTCGCCGATGGGCGGGCAGCCCGCAATGTTCACGACCGGCTTGTCCTTTACGATGTCGCCCACGCCGACGGCCCCCGTCGGATTGGGACGCGCCGCCTGGATATTGCCCCAATGGGCGCACGCGCCGATGGCGATCACCGCCTTGGCACCCTTCGCGGCCTCTTCGAGGATCGTCTTCGCCGTGCGCCCGCCGATCGTCGTGTAAATGCCGTCGTCGTTGAGCGGGATCGATCCCGTCACCACGAGCAGGTACTCGCCCTTGTTCTTCTTGAGTGAGTCCTGGAGCGCGGCCTCGGCCTGGAAGCCGGCCGCCGCCATGATGTTGTGCTGGTAATCGAGCGACACCACGTCGAGCACCAAATCGCCGATCGTTGGCTCGGCGGTACGGAGCACGCTCTCGACGCAGCCGGTGCACTCCTGCAGCGACAGCCACACGACCGTCGGCCGTTTCTGCGCCGCGAGCGCTCGCGCGACCCGGGGAGTCAGCGTGCTCGCGAGACCGAGGGCCGCGGTCATCTGACCGCAGAAGACTAGGAAGTCTCGGCGGCTGACGCCGCGCTTTTCGAGGTAGGCGCCGAGGGACTCATCTACTGCCCATGGGTGTGACGTGGGGAAATACATGCCGAACGCTCCGATGCGTAGATGGACACGAGGTCGCCGGGTCCTGTCGCGCCCGCGCGACCGGGAGACGCCATAGCTAGGCTATCTCACTCCGTCCCCAAGCATCGGGAAGCTCTCGTGAAGAGAGCTTCATGACGGCTATCTTGAGGTGCGGTCCACGGCTCGTCAAGGAGGTGACCTGCATACGCGCACGCTCACGGTCGTCAAGTTGGTTGCGGCCTGTGTTCTGTGTTTCGCCGTGTTTGCGGGCTTGGCTCTCCTGGTGCAACATTTCCGGCGGCCCTGAAAGGAGCTGCTTCGATGACCAGGAACATGGGCGCGGCGGACCGTGTGGTTCGCACACTCATCGCGGTCGCCATTGGTATCCTCTATTTCATGGGGAAGATCAGCGGCACGCTCGCGATCGTGCTCGGGATCGTCGCGATCGCGTTCATCGTCACGAGTTTTGTGGGCTGGTGTCCCAGTTACGTTCCCTTCGGGCTCTCCACCCGCAAGCCATCGGACACCGCGCCACCCTCATAGAGGCGACCGACCATGCCATTGCGTTCCGGCGTCTACATCGTTCCCACTCATCGCTGGTACATCGAGCGGACGGTCTGGATGATCGCCGGCTTCGTCCTGCTCATCAGCACCACACTGGCCGCGCTCGTCAACCCGTGGTGGATCCTTCTCGTGATCGCGACTGGGGTCGCCTCGGTCATCGTCGCGTTTACCGGCTTCTGTGTCGTGGGCAATGTGCTTCGCCTATTGGGCTTCACACCGATGCTCGGAAGGGGCGCGCCTACACCCGGAAACCTGTACTTCATGCAGACCGACCGATGGTACCTCGAGCGACGCATCTACGTGACCGTGGGCGTGAACATCTCCATCGCTTCCGTGCTGTCGCTCGTGTATGGCCCCTGGTGGCTGTTGTTCACCGGCTTCGTGGGCACCGC
>DASQIB010000238.1:0-12733 GCA_035631795.1 Gemmatimonadales bacterium
CGGCTCCTCGCCGTCCCAGGCGGCGTAGATGATCGTGCGGCGCGGCTTCCAGCCCTGCTTGAGCAGCTGGCCGTACCCGCGGGCTTCCTCGAGCAACGGTCCCTGACCGGAGAGCGGGTCCTCGGCACCGTTCACCCAGGCATCGTGGTGGTTGCCGCGGATCACCCATTCGTCGGGCGCAGTCGCGCCCGGGATGCGCGCGATCACGTCGTGCAGCGTCTTCAGGCTCCAATCGGATTTCACCTTGAGGTGGACCCTGGCCGGTCCGGGGCCGACGCGGTAGGTGATCCCCAGACCACCGCGCCATTCGGGGGGAACGACGCGCCCGCCCAGCGCGGCGAGGAGCGGCTGCGCGTCACCGTACGAGATCGGCAGCACGGGGATCTTGGTGATCGTGGCCGCCTCGCTGATCGGCAAGCGCTTCGCGTCCTCCGTGGCGCCCACGCCCGGCGTCAGTGGGTCGCCCGGATAGAGGGGCATGTCCATCACGCTGCCGCGCTGGACCCCATCCTTGGGGCGCCACGGGCCCTGAGGGTAGACGGCGCCCTGCGTGTAGCCGTCCTCGCGCGGGTCGGAATAGATGAGGCACCCCACGGCACCGTGCTCGGCCGCGACCTTGGGCTTGATGCCGCGCCACGAGCCGAAGTACCGCGCGATGACGATCGCGCCCTTGACCGACACGCCCATCCGCTCGAGCCGCTCGTAGTCCGCCGGCACGCCGTAGTTCACGTAGACGAGCGGGGCGGTGACGTCGCCGTCGATGGAGTAGGCGTTGTAGGTCGGGAGCTGCTCGGCCTGCTGGCTCGACGTGGGATCGCCGGGAACCGGGGGCTCCTGGAGCTTGGCCCGGAACGTCGTGGGGGCGACGAGCTCGACGAGGCGCTCCGTGGGCGTGGGGAACAGCACGTCGAATGTTTCGATGTGCGCGTCGAGACCGAAGCTCTTGAACTTCGCGAGGATCCACTCGGCGTTGTCCTTGTCGTACGGCGAACCGACGTGATGCGGCCGCGCGGACAGCCGGCGCATGTACTCGCGCAGCGAGTCGGGAGACGGGATCGCGCGGAACTTGGCTTCCCATTCCCGCTCCGCCTTGGCGGACTCGGCGGTGAAGCCCCGGAGATTGTCGGCGGGGGACGGCGCGAGCCCGAGCAAAAGGACGCCGGACACGAGGATGGCCAGAGGACGGGGACGGACGCGCAAACGCATGTGACCTCAGGGTGAAAGACACGGGACATTAGTAGCGAGTTGGCGTATACTACGCGCTCGGATCGTCGCTCGCGAGACTCAGGGGAACAGGAAAGTCATGGATACGAAACACGGAGCGTGGGCGTTGGCCGTCGCGTGTTGCGTGATCGCACCACGCCTTTCTTCGCAAGGGGCGCCGCCGGTCGATGTAGGCTCGCGTGTTCGCGTCACGCTCGCCGGCGCGGAAGCCCGGCGGGTGGCGGGAACCGTTGTTCACGTTGGGAACGATTCCTTGTCGCTCGTGCGCGGGCGGGATACCACGGCCCTGGCGGTGCGCTCGATCAGTCGGTTGGAGCTCTCCCGCGGCCGTCGGTCGTTCGGCGGCGGGGCGGTGTTGGGCGGCGCCATCGGTGCGGGGCTCGGGGCGGCCGGAACGCTGGTGTGGGTGGCGTCGAGCTGCTTCAAAAGCTCGACGTCCACGGGCGGGAACTGCCCGACGGGCGCGTCGGCCGCGGGGATAGTCCTCGGCGGTGGAGCGGCGGGCGCGCTGGTCGGTGTGCTGGTGCGCCCCGAGCGGTGGGCGCGTGTGGGGTGGACGGGTTTGCGGGCGAGTATCGGGCCGGGCGCGGTACGAGTGGAGGTCGGGTTCTGAAGGAATTGGCCCCGATGGATTCGAACCATCATTCCCAGATCCAAAGTCTGGTGTCCTGCCGTTGGACGAGGGGCCAGCGGTTATGCCGCGGTTGAACTTAGCAACCCTGAATCGTTGGCGGGAGCCTTAGGCCGCGCCGAACGCAACCGAATCGACGCCAACCGGTGTCTCACCGTGGACCTGTCCGCCTGAGGTCCCATGCGATTGTCACTCGTCTTCTCTTTGTTAGTCGTGCTTGCCGCCCCGCTGCCGGCACAGGCGCAGCAGGGCCGCGCCACGGACCTTGCCGGCCTGTGGGAAGCGAAGCTCCGCTTCGGTCCGGACGTCCGCGGCCCCCTGATCCTCGAGCATGTTGCCAGCGACTGGCGGGCGGAAATCGCCGGACGGAGCGCCGAGGCCCACCTTGCGGGTGACACGATCGCGTTCGAGCTCCCCGACAGCGGTGGCGGGTTCAGGGGACATTTCACGGCGGGGCGGGGCCACATCGTCGGCCATTGGATCCAGGCGACAACAGTGACGAACGGCTCGCGGTTCGCCTCGCCGGTGACGCTCACGCGAGCGCGCACAGCCGAGCAGTGGCAGGGCGACGTGGATCCCCTCGCCGACGAATTCACCATGTACCTGAAAGTCGAGTCCCAGCCCGACGGATCCGTGCGGGCCTTCCTCGAGAACCCCGAGCGAAACCTCGGCCGCTTCATACGGGTCGCGACGCTCGAGCGCGCGGGCGACGTGGTGCGCCTCCGCGCCGGCTCGGCCAACGGGCAGCCGGGGAGCGTGCTCGCCGAAGGCGTGTTGCGCGACGACGGCCTATCCATCCCGCTCCGCGGGGGCACGTACGATTTCCGTCGTGTGGCCCCGAACGAGGCTAGCGATTTCTATCCTCGTGGACATCCGGGCGTGGGGGCCGCGTACACGTACCGCGCGCCGGTCGCCCTGGACGACGGCTGGCCCGTCGGAACGCCGGACCAGGTGGGCCTGTCGCGGGCGGCTCTCGAGACCCTCGTCCGGACGATCATCGACGCGCCGATCGATAGCGTCAGCTCGCTCGAGACACATGGCGTGCTTGTCGCCAGGCACGGGCGGCTGGTGCTCGAGGAGTATTTTCACGGCGAGCACCGCGACAAGCCGCACGACACGCGCTCGGCCGCGAAGAGTCTCACCGCCACGCTGCTCGGCGCGGCAATCCAGGCCGGCGTGCCCCTCAGTCCAAGCTCGCTCGTATATCAAGTGATGAACGGAGGCGCGCTCGCGACCGACCTCGACCCGCGGAAGCGGGCCCTGACCGTGGAACATCTCCTCACTCAGACCTCGGGGCTCGACTGCGACGACTCAGACCCAAACTCGCCGGGCAACGAGGATGCAGTCGCCGAGCAGACCGCGGAACCCGACTGGTGGAAGCTCACGCTCGCCCTGAAGATGATCCGCAATCCCGGCACGCGGGCCGTCTACTGCAGCGTGCAACCGAATCTTGTCGGCGGCGTGCTGCGCAAGGCGGCCGGACGTCCTCTGGTCGAGCTGTTTCACGACCTGGTCGCGGAGCCGCTCGAGATCCGGCGGTACTGGATGAACCTGACCCCGACCGGAGAGGCGTACATGGGTGGCGGCGTGCGGTTCCTACCCCGCGACTTCATGAAGCTGGGGCAGCTGATGCTCGACGGCGGCACCTGGCATGGCCGACGCATCGTGAGCGCCGAGTGGGCGAAGCGGGCCACGTCGCCGCTCATCGAGTTTGGGAGTCAGCGCTACGGCTATCTGTGGTGGGTGATGAACTATCCGTATAAGGGCCAGACCCTCCAAGCGTTTTACGCGGGCGGGAACGGCGGACAGGTCGTGATGGGAATCCCGGCGCTCGATCTGGTGGTGGCGTTCTACGGCGGCAATTACAGCGATCGGGTGGGATTCCAGGTGCAAGATCGCCTCGTGCCGGACTACGTCCTGCCGGCGATCGAGGGGAACTAGCGTGCGTCGGCGCAGGACCGATCGGAAGCTCGGGGAGCTGAGCCGTCAGGGCCCCAGCACTACCCCCTGCGTCTGTCCGTGCTTCGTTTCCACATCATAGGCGCGGTTCCGGGAGCGTCCGTCCGCCACGATGTCCTCACCGGTCCGCGACGCCTGCGAGTCGAGTTGGGCACACGTGGCCGCTCGCAACCCCAACAGCGCCCGGTACAAGTCGGCGGCGTTTCGCTCGGCGATCGCGCGGTGTCCCGCCTCGTGCACCCGTACGTGTTGGAGATATGTGCGCCAGGACTCGCGCAGACTCGCGGACACCGAAGCCGGTGGCGTCCACCGCGGTAGCGTCACCGTCACGTTCAGCGTGACCTTCAAGTCCTGCAGCGCGCAGCTCGAGTCGGCCGCCGACACCGGCACGGCTTTGTAGGTCCATTGAAGATCCCACACGGTGAGCGCGTCGAGTGGTGTGCCGCTCGCGTCCTTCGGACCGAGGCGACGGATGCCCTCGCGGAGCGCGCCTGCACTCGTGCCGTCGATGTCGTAGTACTGCTCGCTCCCAGTGATGGACACGCGGGGAAGCGCGGGGGCCGCCGTGGCGGGCGCCGGAGCCGGCGCGGTCTCGGGTGCTGATGACCCGCCGCACGCCGAGAATAGCGCGGCGGCCGCGAGCATCGCGAGCTGCCGAGTGGTCGTCACTAGGCCAGCGTGATGTCCTGCTCGATCACGAGATCGGTCGGCAACCCCTGGATCTCGAGCCGGGCGCGGGCCTTGAGCGTCTCCGTCCCCTTGAGCCGCCCGGCGGCGAGGGCGGTGTCGACGCTCTTCTCGATCTCGCGTTGCGCCGTCACCCCGAAGTGCTTCAGGAACTTGCGGACCGAAAGGTTGAACGCTTCCTCGTTCATGGCGTCACCTTGAAGACCTGATCGTGTTGGCGCACGCGATCCTTCACCTTGATGGCCACCTCGTCACCCACCCGGGCCTGCGCGACCTTCTGGTGATTCACTTCCATGGACGCGACCGGCTCGGTGAAGTCCGTGGTATGGCCGTGAAAGCGGACGCTCTCGCCCACCGCCAGCGTGCCCTCCGTGACACGCACGACGGCCACGCTCGGACCCTTGAAGTAGTGCACCACCGTACCGATCAGCTGTTCAGGCATCGGGTCCCCCCGCCCCCCGTGCGGTCCTTACCACAATATGATGCCGGCCTCGGGACCGCTACGGCAGCGCCACCGTAGCGGCCCAGCGCGTCGGATCGTTGATGCGGCGTGGCAGGACGGACCAGCAGAGCTTGTGTACAACGCGTCGCCATCCCGTGGTCTTCCAGCCCGCCTGGGCCACGGGAATCAGCCGGCGCGCCGCCCAGCGGAGCCGGGCGCGCCGAGCGCGAACGCGCAGGCGGGCGCCGTGCGCGGGCCGGTATTGCGCCCACCCGATCGACTTGCAGAAGCCCGCGGGCCCGAAGTCGTCGGAGCCGAGCACATCCTCCACGAAGACGCGAAGCGGTCCTTCCCATGTGCCGAGCACGTCGTGCATCGCGACGAGGCTGCCCGGCACGAGATGCTGCCGGAATAGCGCCAAGTCTTCCTTGACGGCCTCGTAGACGTGGTCGCCGTCGAGCCAGAGCAGCCGGATCGGTCCCCGCCACGTGCGCGCCACGTCGCGCGAGTAGGCCCGGCGCGCATCGACGGCATCGACCACGCCGGCCCGGCGCAGATTCATCTGGAAGTCCTCGAAGGAGGACGGCTGACCCAGGAGGTCCGGGTCGGTCGTGGACGGTGACGTATGCGGGTCCACCGCGATCACCTTGCCGAGCCGGTAGCGCTGCGCGACATACGCGAGGCCGACCGTCGACCGCCCCTTGAAGCTGCCGATCTCGACGATGGCGCCGGCCACGGGCGCGGCGACCGCGGCCAGCATGAGAAACCGGGCCTCCGGCTCGGCCAGGTAGCCGGGGGTGTCGCGGACGTGCCGCCACCCCTCGTCACTCGCGGTGGCGAAGTCGCTCGGGATCACGTCCCAGTATGCGCGCGAGCGTGCTATCGTACAACCGTGTCCGAGTCTCCCCCCCGCGTCGTCGTCGTCACGCCGGTCCGGAACGAGGCCTGGATCCTCGATCGTTTCCTCGCGGTCGCCAGCCGGTTCGCGGAGCGGATCATCGTCGCGGACCAGCGCTCAACGGACGATAGTCGGGCCATCTGCGCCCGGTATCCCAAGTGCACCGTGGTCGACAACCCGACCGACGAGTTCAACGAAGGGGCGCGCCAGCTGCTTCTGATCCGCCAGGCCCGCGCCCTCGTGCCGCCGCCGCGCATCATTCTGGCCCTCGACGCCGACGAGATCCTGGCGGCGAATGCCGTTCAGGCGCCCGGGTGGCGCACGATGCTCGCGGCGCCGCCGGGGACCATCGTGTGCGTCGAGCGCGTCGACTTGTACGGCACGCCGGACCGGTCCATGCGGCACGACCGCCTCACGCCCCTCGGATACGTGGACGACGGGGTGGAGCACACACCGCGCGACATGCACAGCGTGCGCGTGCCGATCCCCGATTACGCCCAACGCCTGCTGCTGCCGGACGTGACGGTGCTCCATTACGCCGCGCTCCGGCCGAGGGCGCTCGCCTCCAAGCTCCGCTGGTACAGCGTTCTCGAGAACGTCCGCGGAACGTGCCCGTGGGTCTTCAAACGCCGCCTCCGCTACGCCATGCACTTGAACTTCACGGGCGCGGCCCGGATCGAGTCGAGCGTGGAGGAATGGTTCCGCGGTTGGGAAGCGGTTGGCATCGACATGCGGACCGTCGTGGACGACCTCTATCACTGGTACGACGTCGACGTGCTCCGGTTCTTCCGGGAGTACGGCACGCGAAAGTTCTGGCTGGATGACATCTGGGACTTCGATTGGGAGGCGTGCCGTCAGGATGCGAAGCGGCGCAACCTGTTCGGCATGCCCGACGTCGTGCATCCACCTCCACGAGCGCTCGTCGAGACGATGCGCGCGTTGAGCCGGCTGCACCGAGCGCAACGGCGACTCCGGCACCGCCTCACCGGTCGAGAGGCTCCACGCTTTGCATGAGTCGCGCTAGACCCGCGCCGGACCCCTGGGAGGAGCGGCGAGCGTCAGCGTTTTGATCAGCCGTTGCCGCTTTTCACCCAGGACGAGTCTCGCGTCCTCGCAGCGGCGCTCGTCGGCGTACACGGCCGCCACCGCGCTGCCCGAGCCACACAGCCGCACCCAGTAGGGATGTGTTCCGGCGAGCCGCTCGAACAGCGCGCGCAGGGGAGGATGCTTCCCGAAGACGGGAATCTCGAAATCGTTGCCGCCCAGCCGGCCGATGCTCCCCCAGGACGCGAAGGCGCCGGCGTCGAGCACGACGGGCCCTCGGGGGTGTGGCTCCGGATGCATCTCGTCCCACCAGCGATAGGCGTCGGGGGTGGCGACGGCGAGGGGGGGGGACGGCACGGCGATGAGTGTCGGGAGCGCAGGCGGGGGAGGGAGGCGAAACAATCGTTCGCCCCGTCCCCAGGCCACGGCGCAGGGCGCGCCGCTCGCGAAGAACGCCACATCCGCGCCCAGCCGGGTCGCGAAATGCAGCAGCTCTTGCGACGGCACGGCGTCGTCCGTGAGCATGTTCACCGCGTGCAGCGCGGCGGCGGCGTCGCTCGAGCCCCCCCCCAACCCCGCGCGCACGGGAATCCGCTTCGTGAGCTCGAGGGCGACGCCGAACGTGTTCCCGGTGGCATCGAGCACGGCGCGCGCCGCGCGCACCGCCAAATTGTCTTCGGGCGGCCCCAGATCCGGCCCATGCACGGTCAGCTCGACGTTTCGCCCGGCCGCGCGGGTCACGACGAGCTCGTCCGCGAGGTCGACCAGCGCGAACGCGGTCTCGATTTGATGAAAGCCGGTCGGTGCCTCGCGCGCGAGAATGCGGAGGAACAAATTCAGCTTCGCGTGCGCGGCCACCCGCACCGCGTCCGTCAAGGAGCCGATCCTTCCTGCGCCCCGGCCTGGCGCAGGTCCCTCAAGTGCAGCCGCATGGTCGCGAGGGACCGCAGGCCCAGCAACGTGATCGGCAGGAACGTGGAGACGTGGTAGGCGACCGCGTAGGCGAGCGCGAGGCTCGGCGTGATGCCGTAGATCTGCAGCGTCAGCTGCGTCGCCTTCTCGAAGACGCCGAAGAAGCCCGCCGACGCGGGCACGGCCACCGCAAACCCGAGGATGCCCTGCAGTAACAGGGAGCCCTCGAGCGGAACGTGGAGCCCGAACGCGCGGAAGCACACCGCGAACGAGGCCGCGTTCACGAGCCACAGCACGAGCGACCAGAAGAGCATTGCGCCGAACCGGCCCGGCCGCTTGAGCACCTCGAGTCCGGCCACGAGTCCTTCCGCGAGGCTGGCGAGACGCTCCGCGAATCGCGGCGGCAGCACCGCGCGCGCGAGCCGCTCGAACAGCGCGAGCCACGGCGCCGGCCGCAGCACGACCACCAGGAGAACGACGAACAGCCCGCCGAAGAGCACCGCCGTCCGCCCGGCGAGCCGCGAGAGCGGCGTCCCCATCAGCGTCGATGTCGGAGGAAACGAGGGCGACGCGATCGCCAGCGCCATCAACCCCAGCATCACCAGCGCATCGAAGACTCGTTCCACGCCGATCGACGCGAGCGCGGTGGTGAATCGCACGGGCACCTGACGGCAGGCGACGTACGCCCGCGCGAATTCTCCCGCCCGCGCGGGCAGGATGTTGTTCGCCATGAAGCCGATCGCGACCGCGTGCCACAGCGGCCAGGCGGGCAGCGGGGCTTCGTCTTTGTCCCGCAGGATCACCCGCCAGCGGACCAGGCGGATGGGGAACGTCAGCGTCGCGAGCACGACCGCGAGCGCGAGGAGCCAGGGGTCGACCGCGCGCAGGCCCGCGAGGACGTCGGTCCAGTGCGTTCCGCGGATGGCCCATGCCAGGAACGCGACCGTAACACCCAGCCCCACAACCCACGCCCCTCTCCATCGGGAGGACGAGGGAGGAGGTGGAGGTGGCGGGTGGCTAGGGACCTGGGGAGGGCTCGAGGGCGAGGGCAACGAGGTCGCAGACTTCATCGACGAGGGCCCGCAGCGCGTCGCCGGACACCTGTTTCGCCGCCTCGCGCAACTCCCGGGCTCGCGTGAGCGCTCGGTCGCCGCGATACAGCAGCGTCCGCACGTCTACGGCGGTGGCGTCTCCTGCGCCCGCCGATCGGGACGCGGCAGGGAGGGGCGCAACGCGGGGGGGGGCAGCTGATGCCGGCGCGAGGAGCTCCTGGAGCGACGCGGCCCCGATGCCCGCCCCCGCCATCCGCTCGTACAGCATCCACGAGCCGATCAAGTCCGCGGTCTCGGCGGGGACAGGGGCGGGGGCTGGGGCGGGGGGGGCCGGCGCAAGTGTCTCGATTGGTACGACCGGCGCTTGTGCTGCTCGCAGGGGAGCCCTGGGAGGGGCTGGAGCGGGCGCGCGCGGGGGCACCGGCGCAGGTGCGGGGGCTGGTGCTCCCGGCTTGAGCGTACGCACCGCGCTGGTCAGGCCATCGAGCTCGGCGGCGAGCGCCTCCTCGTCGCCCGTGCCCGATCGGGCGAGCAAGTCACCCGCCTGGCGCAGCAGCGCCGCGAATCCCGTCGCGCTGCTCACCGCCACGCCGGACGCCAGCGCCTCGCGCGCCGCGAGCGCGAACTGCGAGACGCGGTCGGCCAGCGCGCCGCCGCCCGCGTTGGCGAGCGCGCGGAACGTAGTGCCGAGTGTGTGAGCGCGGAGCTCGCGCTGCGTGGTGGACGGGGCCCGTTCGAGCGAGTCCGCGGCCTGACGCAGGTGCTCGCCGTGGCTCACGAGCTCGAGCCGGCCGAGGGTGGAGGGGCGCGCCGCGGGCACGCCACGCGACACGATGTGCGGTCCTGAGTCGTTGTAGTAGAGCGAGCCGATCGATACGACGTCGGGCTCGCTCTCCATGAACTTCACGAGCAACCCGGCGAACTGGCGGAAGTCCGGGCTCTCGGGGTCCGGCCGGCCGCGTTCGGCCACCTCGCGCGCGGCGCGCGCAATGGCCTGAGCGGCCGTCTTGAACAACTCTCCCGTATT
Source organism: Gemmatimonadales bacterium (assembly GCA_035631795.1). Classification (GTDB taxonomy): domain Bacteria; phylum Gemmatimonadota; class Gemmatimonadetes; order Gemmatimonadales; family GWC2-71-9; genus AG41. The sequence continues at coordinate 9,877 of DASQIB010000238.1, forward strand.
GGCCGGTGGCTTGAGCCCCGATTGCGATAGCTCGCCAACGGCGCGTTCGATGCCTTCGAGCAGGTCGGGGAGCGGAGGCAGATCGTTCACCGCTGCCAGGCCTCGCAAGGGCTGGATCGTGCGCAACACGAGGGGAAGCGGGTCCTGCGCCGCCGGATTCGCCTTGAGGGTCTGCGCCGCGCGGTCGAGCGCGCTGGCGATCGCGGCGCCCTCGCGTGCCACGAACGCCCGCACACCGGCGTCCAGACCCAGCGCCTCCGCCGCGCGGACCTGCGCCGACGGCCGGCCCGCCACCTGGTCGAGCTCCTGCGCCAGCGCTTCGGCTTTGGCGGTGTCTCCGTCGGTCCACGACGCCGCCTGGCGCACGAAGATCTTCAGGTCGTCCACGCCGCGCAGGGCGAGCTGCTTGGTCTGCGGATCCCAGGCGCGCCGGCCTTCGCGCACCGCCCGCGTCAGCGCTTCGAGACCGGCCGCGGCGCGCGCGATGGCGTGTTGGTTGGCCATCAACGCGCTGCCTCGGAGGGCGCGCGCGAGCCGCACCAGCTCGTCTGCATTGGGGCTTTCGCTCCCGACCAGACCGTCCAGCCGCTCGAGATACTCCCCCGCTTCCAATGCGAAGAAGTCGTGCATCCCTAACGGCTTATTCGGCGGCGTCATGGGACCCCAAGATAGGTAAGGAGGCGAGGCGACGCCACGATAGGGCGACGCTATGAGACTGCGACGCTACGCTTTCTCTTGGCGTCGCTGTCCCGTGGCGTCGTCTATCAGTCGTCGCATTCGCCGCACCGCCTCTTCCATGCCGACGAAGATCGCGTTCGATACGATCGAGTGCCCGATATTCAGCTCCTCGAGCTCCGGGATCGCGGCGACAGGCCGCACGTTCTCGTAGGTGAGGCCGTGACCCGCGTGCACGGCCAGGCCGCACGCATGGGCGTGAGCGGCCGCGCGCTGGAGCGCGCGGAGCGCCGCGCCGCCCTTGCGCCAGGTGCGCGCGTAGCGGCCCGTGTGCAGCTCGATCGCGGGCACGCCGAGCGCGGCGGCCTGGTCGATCGCCCGGAGATCCGGGTCAATGAAGAGGCTGACGCGGATGCCGCGTGCGACGAGGGGCACGATGGCGGCGCGGACGCGACGGTTCGTTCCGCCGAGCGCGAGCCCGCCTTCGGTGGTGATCTCTTGACGCCGCTCGGGGACGAGCGTGGCCTGGAACGGCTGGAGGCGGGCGGCGATCCGGACGATCTTGGGCGCTGCGCCGAGCTCGAGGTTCAGGACCGTCCGCACCGCGGCGCGCAGTGCGCGCACATCCGCGTCCTGGATGTGGCGGCGGTCCTCTCGCAAATGCACGGTGATGCCGTCCGCGCCGCCGCGCTCCGCGGCGTCCGCCGCGCGGACGGGGTCCGGCTCGTCGGCGCCGCGCGCTTCGCGGACGGTGGCGACGTGATCAATGTTGACGTAGAGCCGCATGCGGTCTTACCTTCGGTTCACTCCGTTCACACTCGAGGGATCGCTCGTGAGACCACGACTGGCCGTGCTCGTCGCGCTGGGCGCCCTTGCGTGCGGCGGTCATCCGAGCAAGGTCGCGCCGCAGTCGCCGCAGCAGACGCTCACGCAGTTCATGTTGGCGGTGAAGGCGAACGATCTCTCGCGGATGGGCGCCCTGTGGGGGTCCGACCGCGGGCCGGCGGCGGACTGGATGAAGGGCAATGAGCTGAAGGAACGCCTCACGGTCATTCAGAAATACTTGAACCACGACGGCTACCGCGTGATCGAAGGGCCCCTTCCGGTCGCAGGTCACGACAACGCTATCACCTTTCGGGTGGAGCTCCAGCGGTCGAGCGCGTGCACCATCGTCTTCCCGGTCGATCTGGTGCGCGCGAAGGGTGGCAGTTGGGTCGTGAACGACGTGCACCTGGCGAGCCTCCCCACACCGGGCGCCGCATGCCGCCAGTGATCCGGGGGAACGTTCCGGCCCCGCGACGCGTTACCTACTCCGTCAGCTCCAAGAGAATGCCGGCGGTCGCCTTCGGATGAATGAACGCGATACGCCGGCCGCCGGCGCCCCGCCGCGGCACCTCGTCCACCAGACGATACCCTTCCGCTCGGCAGCGTTCGAGCGCGCGGTCGAGATCCGGCACACGGTAGCAGACGTGATGGATCCCGGACCCGCGGGTGGCGAGGAATTTGGCGACTGGCCCGGTCGGATCTCGGGGCTCGAGGAGCTCGACCTGGACGTCGCCGAGCGTCAGACCGACGATGCGCGCGCCGTCCGCCGTCTCCGGTCGTCCGGGCTCGAGGCCGAGGACGTCTCGATAGAAGGGCAGGGCGGCGTCGATCGATGGAACGGCGATGCCGATGTGCGCGACGCGGGCGCTTGACACGGTCATGTCGACCGTCAACATAACGATTGCACGAGAGGGAGTGGAGAGGTCATGGCAGGGGAACACCTGACGGCGGTCACCGACGCCACGTTTGGAGCGGAGGTCGAAGAGCATAAGGGGCTCGCGATCGTCGACTTTTGGGCCACCTGGTGCGGGCCGTGCCATATGGTGGCGCCGATTCTGGATCAGCTGGCCGGCGAATACCAGGGCCAGCTGAAGGTCACGAAGGTAGACGTGGACATGAATCAGAAGACGGCGATGCGCTTTAACGTCCGGTCGATTCCGAGTATTCTATTCTTCAAGGACGGCCGGCACGTGGATACGCTCGTGGGTGCGTACCCGAAGGCGGCGTTCGAGCAGAAGATCAAACAGCACCTGTCGTAGCATCCTCCCCGGAGGGCCATGCGCGCGAGCACCGCTCGCCTGATGAACTCGCCGGTTCGCCTCGCGGAGCTCGCGTTTCCGCAGGTCAACCGGCTGAT
>DASQIB010000239.1:0-16660 GCA_035631795.1 Gemmatimonadales bacterium
GACCCTCAACGACACGCTCCCCGGTGAGCTTCCCGACAACGTCGTGGCGGCGGTGCGGATCAACTTCCGTCGCCTCTCGCCCCCTGCGCAGCGGGTGCTCGTGGTGGCCGCGGTCCTCGGAGGGCGCGTGAGCGCGACGCGTCTCGAGCGTGCCTCGGGAGTGACGGGAGACGCGCTGGCCGGCGCGCTCGACGAGCTCGAGTGGCAGCGCTGGCTCGTGGCCGAGCGGCGCGGGTACGCGTTCGTGGCGCGCATCGTCCAGCAGGTCGTCGATCGGGATATGGTCACGCTTGGCCAGCGACAACGGATTGTGGATGCGGACGTCGGGAGGAACCGTGAATAGCCAGCGCTATCTGATCACCATGTTGCTCGTCGCCTCGTGCAGCGCGCGCTTGACCCCGCCTTGACTCGACCGGACGAGACTTCGCGCGCTTCCCAGCGCGCGTTCTCTTTTCCGGGAGGGGTTATGAAACGGTACCTGGCCGTCGCGTTCGTCCTACTCTGGTCGGGAGCGTGTGACCAACGACCGTCGACGGCACCGGCGGCGACGTCAACCACGCCCAGTGCCGCGCGCGTAGGTGCCCCGGCGCCCAGCCCGCTCGTCCCCGTCGCGCTGTCCGGTCAAACGGTGCAACTCTGGCCGTTCAGCGGTTTCGGGTTCGGGCAAGCGTCTGATCCGGTGAGCCTCATCTGGATCGGGAATTCCGACCCGCGTGCGCTCCGGGCAGCCCTGCTGTTGCTCGACGGCGACCGAACGGCCTTTGGCTTCCCCAGCGCCTTCCCGTTCAATTGCACGTGGCACGACGAGCCTGAAGTTCAACCCGAGGTGGCCTACACCACGGCCAGCGGGTGGGTGGGGAGCCCGATCGAGCTCGAGTGCGGAACGTATGATCGGGCGCGGCTCCACCTCCGATTCTTCGACGTTGGTGGGGCGACGGTGGGTGGGGCGCCCTTCGAGGTCTATATCCCAGGGACTCTCGAGCATCAGACGATCAGCTGGGAGCTGGCGGAACAGATGGTCGTTGTGGATTTCCTGCGGAGCGGATTACTCGATCCGAGCCTCCCGCTCTTCACGACCGATCAAATCAATCCGTCACCCTTCGGGACGATTCCCGCCGTGATCTACAACGGCGTGCCGGTCGGTCTCCGCCAGGCGATCGGCGGGCCGCTTGGCGACGTCACGGACGCTGTCCCGATCCCGAACGATGGTCACGCGACGGTCCTGAACCTCTCCGCGAGCGTGGGCGGGCAGCCGCTCGTCGCCCACCGTCGGTTCGTGGAGTCGTTCGATCAGGTGATTCCGCAGCCCTTCTGTGGGCCCGGCCCCGACGCCTTCCTTTACGTGAACGGACCCGTGACGCTCGACCAGCAGGTGGTATTCACGCCTTCGGGGAGTTACCTGAGCCATTTCCACGCCGTAGGGCATCTGGACGTGACGCCTGTGGACCCCGTGACCGGCCATCCGATCGGCGCGACCTACGCGGCGGTCGTCCTCGAGGATCACAAGGGAATGCTCACGGACGCCGTAACGTTGGAGACGTTCGTCACCCTGCGGGTCACGCTGCCACCGAGCGCGCCGTTCCACGGACGCCTGGAATTCGACTTCGCGGTCGGGCCGGGCGGCGTGACGCGGGAAACCGTGAGCGTCCGCTGCGGGTCGTAGTGGGCTAGCGGGGCCGGCTGGCGCGGCAGAGCCGCGTGACCTCTGGCTGCACGATCTGGTCGACGTAGCCGATGAGGCTCTCGAACGATCCGCACGCCCGCGGCGATCGCCCGGTCGCCCCGGGCCACGGCCACGCGCGCCATGTCCAGCCGCAGAGGCCAGAGTGACGCGAGGAGCTCCAAGGGGGCGCCGTGGATCAAGCTGTTCGGCGGCATCAACCGCGTTCGGAGGAACATCCGGGCACAGCTGATCCGCGAATCAGTGGACCCCACGTGGGTGAGCGATTCAGTCGTGGACGGATACACGTGGGGGGCATCAGCGAAACGGAAGTGACGGTGCTGGCCCAAGCCCTTCCGGCGTTCGCCGTGGACAGCATTCCCGGGGTCGGCCATTTCATTCAGGAGGAGCGGCCCGAGGTGGTCTTGAGGGCCGTCTCGCAGATACGAAAAGAGACGCTCTGAAATAAGTCCGTTGCCCGGCGCTCCCCCCTGTGATTACAATTCCCGCGCTATGATCCGCCTCGTCCTTGCGCTGCTCGTGCTGCTGGCCGCGAGCGACCGACCGGTGCCGCCCGACGCGAACGACGCTCGAATCTTCGTCGATCCGCGTGCCAGCGTGCTGATTATCGACCTGGCCCCCGTCGACATGCCGGCGCGGACGCCGCATCACGCGATCGCCCAACCCCCCGTAGCGACGCTCGAGATCCCGGAGACGGGATCCATTTACGGCTTTCGCGTGGAGGTCGTGGACAGCAGTGGGGCGATCCTGCCCGACGAGCTGATCCATCACTTCAACCTCATCGATCCTGATCACCGCGAGCTGTTCCTCCCGATCTCGCGGCGCCTGCTGGCTGCCGGCCACGAGACCGGAACGGTCCGCCTCCCCTGGCTGCTCTTCGGGCTGCCGCTGCAACGGGGAGAACACGTCGTCGCGAGCGCGATGGTCGAGAACCTCACCGCGACGGCGTACCACCAGGCGCGAGTGCGATTGGTGATGAACTTCACGCCGGGCGGGAGGCCGTGGCCGCTGTTCCGCGCGTCTCCCTGGCAAATGGACGTGGCGTTTCCCGTGGGAGACAAGTCGTTCACACTCCCGCCCGGACGCTCGTCGCGTACGTATGCGGGCCGGCCCGCCGTGGCCGGGAAAATCGTCGGCCTGGGCGGGCACATGCACGACTACGGCCGGGTGATCGAATTCGCGGATGCGACCACGGGGCAGACCATCTATCGCGCCGCCCCGGTCGCCGACTCCGCGGGGCGAATCGAGTCCGTCCCGGTCGCCATGTTGTACGGCTGGACCCGTCTGGGCGTACACATCGTCCCGGACCACCTCTATCGGGTCACGGTGTCGTACGACAACCCGACCGGCGCGCCGATTCCGGATGGCGGGATGGGCGTGGTCGGCGGGATCTTCGTTCCCGATCACGGTGTCCAATGGCCCGCAGCGGATCCGCGAGACTCGCTGTATCAACAGGACTATCGCCACTACATGCGGCTCGAGGGCGGGATGATGGACATGGGGAGTAAGCCGATGCCCATGCCCATGAAGGCAACACACGCGCACGCCGGCCACGGTCACCATTAGCTCATCGACCGAGGTCGTGCTGTTCGACTTCGGTGGCACGCTGGACGCTGACGGGGTGTACTGGAGTCCCCGGTTTCACGCCGCCTATCGGGCCGCCGGCGGCTCGCTCGACTTCACGGCATTCGACCCGATCTTCAAGGCGACAGACGACGCGCTCGCGCGGCTCCCGGACATTCGGACGCTCGGGTTTCGGGCCGCCATCGGCGCGCAGGCTCGCTTGCTCGCGGCACGCTTGCCGGATCGCGTGGACACCGAGGGCATGACGGAGCGGCTGCACGCCGACGCGGTGGCCGTCGTCGCACGCAACCGGCCCGTCCTGGAACGGCTCCGCCGGCGCTACCGGCTGGGGATCGTGTCCAACTTCACCGGCAATCTCGAGCCTTGTTTGGAAGAGCTCGGCCTGGCGAAATTGTTCACCGTGGTCAGCGATTCCACGGTCGTTGGGTGGAGCAAGCCGGACGCCCGCATCTTTGTCCATACGCTGGCCGCGCTTCAGGCCCCGGCCCAGCGCGCGTGGATGGTGGGCGACAACTTCGAGGCGGACATCCGCGGCGCCGCGAGCCTCGGCATGCGTACCTGTTGGCTCGTGCCCACCGACCGAGTGGCGCCGGACGGGCCCGCGCCCACCGCGCGGATTCCTCGGCTTCCGGACATCGAACGGGTGCTCGCCTGACGTGCACGGGCTCATCCTGGCGGGGGGGGAAGGGTCGCGGCTCGCGTCCGGCGGCATCCGGGTGCCCAAGGCCTTGGTCGAGGTCGCGGGCCGGCCGCAGATCGTGGGGCTGCTCGAGACCTTCGCGTCGCTGGGGTGCCGGACTCTGACCTGCGCGCTCCGGGTCGACTTCCCGGATGTCCGCCGATCGCTTGACGACCGGCGGTTTGGGCCGCCCCTTACATTGGTAGACTGCCGCACCCCCTCGTCGTTGCACACGCTGGTGGAGGGGTTGCGGGCGGTTCCAGCGGGCCCGGTGTTCTGCAGCATGGTCGACACCGTCATGCGGCCCGTCGATTGGCGAGCGGTGTATCGGGCCACCGAGCGGTACCTCGGGGAGGGCGCGGACATGGTGCTCGCGGTGACGCCCTACGTGGATGACGAGTCTCCGGTGTACGTGAGCCGGCTGGGGGAGAGCGACGTCCGTACCGTCTCGGACGAGCCGCTCGCGCCCCCATGCGTCACGGGCGGCGTCTACGGCCTCAGTGCCGGGATCCGTCGCGCCGCCGGGGACTTGGTGGCCCGCGGCGGCAACAAGATGCGCGGTTTCCTCAAGGCGTTGGTGGCAGACGGGCGCCGGGTGAAGGCGGTGGAAGTTCCGCGCATCATCGATATCGATCGGCCATCAGATCTCCAAGACGCCAACGCGTGGCTCGCCACGCGTGAGGCCTGAACCGTCGGACCCGAGGAGCGACATCGCCTTGGCGCAACTGGTCGCGATTTACCGGAGCCCGTCGTACTCGCCGCAACAACACCGGGTGAACGACACCGCGATCCTCGACGCGACGGTCGCGCAGCTCGAGGCCCAGGGGTGGCGCGCGGTGAAGACCTCCGAGCGCGAGGTAGAGCAGGGGCGACTCCCGGCGGCGGAGCTCTATCTCAACATGTGCCAGGGATCGCTCGCGGCCGAGCAGCTGATGCCGCTCGAGTCCGATGGCATCGTGGTCGTCAACCGCCCGTCCAGCGCGTTGAATTGCCACCGCTACCGGCTCGTGAAGCGTCTGAGCGACAGCATGCTCGCGTTTCCGCGCACGCTGATCCACGCGAGCTCCGCGCCGCTCCCGCCCCCCGAGCAGCTGCGTGCCCTCAGTCCGGACCATCAGAAAGTCTGGATCAAGCGGGGCGACGTCCACGCCGAGCGCCCGGAAGACGTGCTTGCGACGTCCCTCGAAGACGTGGCGACGGCGTTACGGGCGTTCACGGGGCGCGGCATTCCTTGGGTCGCGCTGCAGGAGCACGTGCCCGGCCCGGTGGTGAAGTTCTACGGCGTCACGGACGGCCGGTTCTTCAACTGGTACGGCTCGGACGCGGGATTCGGCGGTGCGCGACCGGTGATCGACGAGAACCGCCTGAGGGCCCTCGCGTTCGAAGCCGCGGCCATCCTCGGCCTCGAGGTGTTCGGCGGAGACGTCGCGTTTCCGGAGCCCGACCGTCCCGTGCTCATCGACATCAACGACTGGCCGAGCTTCGCTCCGTTCCGCGACGACGCGGCGCGGGCGATCGCGGCCTACATTACCCATCGCTTCGCTCACCGGAAACATTCGTGACCCACACCTTGCATCGCATTCAGGTTCCCGGGCCCAAATCCAAAGCGCTCTTCGACGCCGAGGCGACGTTCCTCGCCCCCGGCACGCAGAGCGTCGCGCTGTTCAGCCAGCTGTCGATCGACCGCGGGGAAGGCGCCGTGCTCTACGACGTCGATGGCAACCGCTACGTCGACTTGCTGGCCGGCGTCGGTGTGGCGAGCCTCGGCTACGCGCACCCGAAATACGTGGCCGCCATGCAGCGGCAAGTGGCCCGCGTGCACGTGGGCAGCTTCACCACCGAGCATCGGGCCGCGCTCGTGAAGCTGATCGCCGACCTCACGCCGGGCGACCTCAACCGTACCCAGTTCTACTCGAGCGGGGCCGAGGCGGTCGAAGCGGCGCTCCGGCTGGCGAAGTCGCGGACGGGGCACACGGAAATCATCGGGTTCTGGGGCGGGTTTCACGGGAAGACGGGCGGGATCCTGCCGCTCCTGGGCTCGAGCTTCAAGCATGCGCTCGGCCCGCTCATGCCGGGTGCCTACCTGTCGCCCTACGCTTCCTGCGCCCGCTGCGCCTTCGACAAGACCTTTCCGTCGTGCGAATGGCACTGCGTCGATTTCCTGCGCAAGAAGATCGAGCTCGAAACCACGAAGGACGTCGCGGCGATCATCGTCGAGCCGATTCAGGGCACCGCCGGCAACATCGTCCCCCCGGCGGGCTACCTGAAGCTGCTCCGCGAGTTGGCGGATCAGCTCGGCGCGCTGTTGATCTGCGACGAGATGATCACGGGGTTCGGGCGCACCGGGAAGATGTTCGCGATCGAGCACGAAGGCGTCCTCCCCGACATCTTGACGGTGGGGAAGGGCTTCGGGGGCGGCTTCCCGATGAGCGGCGTGATCGCCCGGGAGGAGATCGCGTTCTCGAAGCCCTGGGCCAATCCGAGCGGCAGCTCGTCGTCGTACGGCGGCAACCCGCTCGCGGCCGCGGCGGCGCACGTCACCATCCAGACCATCGTGGAAGACGGCCTGGTCGAGCACGCGCGGCGGCTCGGCGCCAAGATGCTGGCGGAAATGAAGCGCTGGGAATCCGAGCTGCCGATCGTGTCGGACGTTCGCGGGCGCGGGTTGCTGCTGGGGATGGACCTGGTCGTCCCCGGGACGCGGAAGCTCCTCGACAAGAAGACGGCGCGCTGGATTTTCGACACGCTGCTCTCGCGTGGCGTGCTGGCGATGATCTATAATCCGGAGGTTCGCATCAATCCTCCACTCGTGATCGAGGAGGAGCAGGCGATGGGCGCACTCGCCACCATGAAGGACGTGCTGGGTGAAGCCGCCGAGCGACTTATCGCATAAGGGGCAGGCCGTCGAGGAGTGGGTTGATCTCCACTTCTTTCGCCCGATCGGCATTCGCATCGCGCGGGCCCTGGCGCCCACCGGTGTCTCTGCGGATCAGGTGACGCTCTGGTCGCTGGTCATCGGCGTCATCGCCGGCCATCTCTTCGCTTATCCAGATCGCTGGACGAACCTCATCGGGGTCGCGCTGTTCATCGTCTCGGACATCTTCGATTCGGCCGATGGACAGCTCGCGCGGCTGCGCGGCTCGTCGACCCGGCTGGGTCGCGCGCTCGACGGCGCGAGCGACAGCCTCCGGTTCATCAACCTCTACTTTCATCTCATCTACCGGCTGGTCCACGCCGGCTACTGGTGGCCGGGCGCGTTTCTGCTTGTGGCAGCCGCCGGGCTGGCCCATACGTATCAGAGCGCGGCGGTGGACTTCGTGCGCAACGCCTTTCTGTCGATCGGCATTGGAAACCGCGGCGAGCTGGACCTGCCGGAGGACCTCGACCCGCATCCGCCGACGACGTTCCTGGAGAAGTTCGGCGCACGGGTGTACCGCGATTACGTCCTGCGCCAATCGCAGCTGTTCCCGCGCTCGGTCAAGCTCGTTCGCCTCCTGCGGCGGGGAAGCGTGCCCGAGGAGTTTCGCGCCGAGTACCGCGCGCGGCAGAGCGTGGTGCTCCCGTTGTGCGCGTGGCTCGGCCAGAACATCCGGTTTCTCCTGCTCGGCATCGTCGCCCTCACCGCCCACGTGTCCACCTTCCTCTGGATCGAAGCGGTGTGGATGAGCCTGCTCCTCGTGGTGCTCCTGTGGATCCACGAGTGGAACGCCACGGCGCTGGGCGGCTTGCTCGAGGTCGAGCGCAATGGCTACGCCCGCGCCTCCTGAGCCGAAGCGGTACCGCGGTGCCGTCATCGGAGCGGGTGGCATCGCGCGGCAATCACACCTCCCGGCCCTCCGCGGGCCACTCCACGCGCGCATCGACGTCGTCGCGCTGGTAGACAGTGCGAGCAACGTCCCGCCGGTCGACGGCATTCCAATCCTCCCGCACCGCGACGCCCTGCGGGAGGCGGGACCGGTGGACTTCATCGATATCTGCACGCCGACTGCCTCGCACCTGGAGTTGACACTCTGGGGCCTCGAGCACGGCTATCATGTGGTCTGCGAAAAACCCGTGGCCCTCACCCGCGCCGAAGCCAGCCGCATCGCGGCCGCGGCGCGTGCGAATGACCGCGTCGTGATGCCGTGTCACCAATACCGCTACAACCCGGTCTGGGTGCGCGTGAAGGAATGGCTGGCATCGGGCGTGATCGGATCGTGGCACCTGGCGGAATTTTCGGTCTATCGGGTCACCGCCGACCCCGGCCGTGAGGCGACGGCGGGCGCGACCCCGTGGCGCGGCACCAGCGCGGCCGGGCGGGGCGGTGTCCTGCTCGATCACGGAACGCATCTCGTCTATCAGCTGCTCGATATCGCGGGCTTGCCGGGCGCCGTGGGGGCGTGGACCGGCAGGCTGCGGCATGCCGGCTACGAGGTCGAGGATACGGCGTCGCTCCGGTTCGAGTATCCCAGCCGCCTCGTGACCATGTTCTTCACGTGGGCCGCGCGCTCGCGCGAGAACCGGATCCGCTTCGTCGGAGACGCGGGGTCGATCGAATGGGCGGGAGGGGAGCTGCGCCTCGAGCGGGGCGGGCAGGTGGAGCGACACGACTTCTCGGCGGAGCTCGAGAAGACCGCGTACCATCGCTGGTTCGCCTGCCTGTTCGAGGCGTTCGTGGCGGCGCTCGATCGCGGCAATGCGGTGACGGCCGGGCGTCCGTTTCTGGAAGACATCCGACGCGTGGCGGGTGTCGTCGAAGACGCTTACGCGGCCGCGCGGACAGGGCGGACCGTCGCGATCCCGGACGACGCGTGAGCCGAAGGATCCAACTGCTGGCGTTCGCCCTGGGCGCCGCGGTCTTCGCCTATCTCGTGGCGCGCATCGGGGTCGGCCACCTGCTGTCCGACGCGGCGCAGACCGGCTGGCTGTTCCTCCCCATCTTCCTTCTCTACGGCGTCGTATATCTCTGCAACGCCTGGGCATGGTGGCTCACGATGGCCGATGAGCCGAGCCATCCTCCGTTTTGGCGGACGTACGCGATCCTCGCGGCCGGGTTCTCGCTCAACTTCGTGACGCCGATGGTCAACGTCGGGGGCGAGCCCTTCAAGATCGCCGCGGTCGCGCCCTGGCTCGGGCTGCGGCGCGCGGCCGGCTCCGTCGTGATTTATCAGATCCTCCACACACTGGGGATGCTGCTCGGCTTTCTGACGGCGGTCGTGCTCGGCGCCCTGTTGCTTCCCCACCGTGGCCCCGTCCTCGCGAGCCTCGCCGTCTCGTTCGCGGTCTTGTCGGCGCTCACGCTGCTGCTCTTGACCGGTCACCGGCGGGGCGGTCTCGAGCGGCTGCTCGACGTCATGCACCGGATCCCGGTCGTAGACCAGCTGGCGCGGCGCCTGGAGCCGAGGCGCGCGACGCTGGCGCAAATGGACGAGCAGATCACGGACTTCTACCACCGGCGGCCGCGGCGCTTTGTCCAGGCGCTCGTGCTCGAGTACGTCAGCCGATCGATCTTCATGCTGGAGTACGTGCTCATCGCACTGGGCGTGGGCCTGAACATCACGTTCCCCCAAGCGTATGTGATCGGCGGCCTCACGTCGCTCATCCAGAACGTGATCTTCATGGTACCGTTCGAGGTCGGGATCAAGGAGGGCTCGCTCTACCTCGTGTTCCAGCTCCTCGGCTTCGATCCCGGGTTGGGCGTCTACACCGCTATTGTGAGCCGGGTGCGCGACCTCGCGTGGATCGGAGGGGGACTCGGCCTGGTGTGGCTCTCGGGCCGCCGCGCGACGGAGCGCGCCGCGGCGCCGTGACGATCCTCACGCATTTTCTCGCTACGACGCTCGGCGTCCAGGCGATGGGACTCGAGGGGCGGGATCAGGTGCTCGCGTACGCCTTCGGGATGGGCGTCGACGTGGATCACGCGGTGAAGGCGCCTTTCTACTTGAAAGCCGTCGGCCTGCGGGACAAGCGCGGTTACTACTGGCGGTCCTCGTTGCAGGAGCCGGTCGCCGTGCTCTGGATCGTGCCGCTCTGCGTGTTTCTCGGGAGCGTCGTGCCGATCATCTTCTTCGCGATCCACGTCGCCATGGACTACAGCGTCCGGTTCGAGAAGATGCCGTTCTACCCGTACTCGCCGTGGGTGACGCGTGGCTGGCTCACGGCGATCCCGGACAAGATCAAGGAATGGACGCTCGCCACGGTGCTGGTGGTCCTGAACGCGCTCCTGTTCTGGATGAGACGTCATGTTTGACTTCGCGCCGGGCATCGGCCGCGGACTCGATCGGGTCATCCGGCCGGTGCTCCGCTTCTCGCACGTCACGCTGGGGCTGTCGCCGGCACACGTGAGCTGGGCGACGCTGGCGGCGAGCGTGGCGGCCGGGGGTGCCGTCGCCGCGGGCCGCCTGGGTTGGGGCCTCGCCCTGATGGCGTTCGGGCAGGTGCTGGACGGCATCGACGGGGGCATCGCGCGGATGTACGGGCTCACCTCCGACGCGGGACGACGCCTCGATACACTGGTGGACCGGCTTTCGGAGGCGGCGATCTTCGCGGGCTTCGCCTGGAGCGGGCTCGTGTCGTGGCGGCCGGTGCTGCTCGCACTCGTCGCGATCCTGCTGATGACGAGCATCGCCGACCGCTCGAAGCTCGATCCCGGGGTGAAGCGTTTTGCGCTGTACTTCGGCCTTTGGCTGCCCTACCCGCTGATCTTCAGCGTCATCTTCCTGGTCAATCTGGCGGCGTATGTGGTGGGGTTGCTGATCGTCGATTGCCGCTTTCAGGTCAAGATGGACAGGCTGGGTGGCGACCTCGACACCGTCGCCTCGCGCGCGGCCGCGCTCGAGCGCTAGGCTGGGCCGGTCTCGAGCTTCTGCTCGGCCAGCGGCGCCGGCGCGCCGGCCGGCGCGGTGCCGTAGATGCGCAGGGAGGCGAGCACGGCGCACGCCACGATGAGGCCGGCCACCGCATCCACCGCGTAGTGAAACTGCCCGTAGACCACCGACAAGACGAGCCCCAGTGTGAGGGGCGCGAGGATCAGGCCGAGCGGTCGCCAGTAGCGCAGTGCGCAGGCGCACGCGACGACGGCGGCGGCCACGTGGGACGACGGAAACGCCGCGCCCCAGGAATCGCCGCGATCGAGCAGCCACTGCGCGAGCAGCGCGGGCCAGACCTCCGTGGCCGCATTGTGGGCCAGCTCGAACGTGTATCGAGGGCCTGCCACGGGGAAGAACAGGAAGAAGACGTAGCAGAAATAGAACGTGACCATCACCGCGAAGATTGTGCGCCGCGCCGCGTCCCGGCGTCCGCTGATCCACAGGCCGAGCGGTGACGCGTACAGGATGGCGTAATAGGCGAGGTAGCACGTGTGCAGCACCCGGGACAGGACAGGATTCGGCATCTCGCGGATCCACCGGTAGGAAAGCTGCGAGCCGAACACCCAGAGCTCGAGCCGCTGGATGAGCTGATCGTACTGGAAGCCCAGATCCACGTTGACGACGCCGACTTCCGCATAGAGCCCGCCGAGGAGCAGCATCGGGTACCAATCGCCCACGAACCGGCCCAGCGGCCCGGCACGGCGCGCGGCCGGGGCGAGCAGTACCAGCACGACCATGAGCGCGTGCGCGGTGAGCAACCAATACCAGCCGGCGTGGTCTGAGCCCGAGAAGGCGATGACCGCGGCCGTCGCGAAGACGATGTAGAGCACCGTGACGATGTCCACCGCGGTGAAGCGGTGCAGGATGGCCCGACGGAGCATCGTCAGCGTTTCGCTCACAGCCACCTCTCCGCGTGATACCATGCCGCCGTGCGTCGCAGCCCGGCCGCCAGATCGGTCTCCGCGCGCCAGCCGGTGTCACGCATCAACGCGTCGGCCCGGCACGTCCACGCCGGCGCGAGAAACTCCGCCGCCTTGTCGGCGGACAGCACCGTGGCGCGGCGGGCCACGTGGGCGATCGAGCCGATGGTCCAGAGAACCCCGCGGGCGACGGGCGCGGGGAGCGGAACGATACGCGGCGCGCGCCCGACCGCCAGCCCGATCGCCCGGACGAGCTCCCGGCTGGTCGTCACCGCCGGATGCGTCGCGTAATACGACTGGTTGGCTGCAGCCTGCGTCACGGCCGCCGCCACGAGCGCGGCCGCCAAGTCTCCAGCGTAAATGACCGATAGCTCCTGCGAGCCATCGCCGAACACCGGCGCAAAACCCACGCGGGCCAGGCGGAAAACCTTGAGAAACTGGCGATCCCACTCCCCGTAGACGGCGGGTGGCCGCACGATCGTCCACGAGCGAGCCATCCCGCGGACCAGGACTTCGGCCGCGAGCTTGCTCTGCCCGTACGGCGTGACCGGCGCCGGGGGACGGGTCTCATCGATCGGCTGCCCCGGCGCCGTCGGCCCGCCGGCCGCCAGCGACGACACGAGGACGAAACGGCCGGCCCACCCCCAGCCGGCGGCCTCGAGCACGTTGGCCGTGCCATCGCGGTTCGCGCGCATGAAGTCGGACAGGTCGCGCGCGCTGATCCGTCCGGCGACGTGATAGATCACCTCCGCGTCCGCGCATCCGCGCGCCAGCGCGGCCGCGTCGTCCAGGTCCCCCTGGATCAGGTGCAGGTCGCTCCAGCCGCGCGCGGATGCCTTGGCGGGGTCGCGCACGAGGCAGGTCACCTCGTCGCCGCGCGCCCGCAATGCCTGCACGAGATGCGCACCGACGAAGCCCGTCCCGCCGGTGACGAACGCCTTCACAGAGACTTGTCGTAGATCCGGTACGTCTTGTACGGACGGAAGCCGAGCTGGTGAGCGGCGTTGACCATCGCGGCATTGTCCTCGAGGATCCACCCACCTTCACCCCAGTGAAAGCCGAGGGCTCCGCCCTTCGTCCAGATCCAGTGGTACATCAACGCGTCCACGCCGCTCCCTCGGTATTCCCTGATCGTGCCCAGCAGCAGGATGCGGCAGCGGTGAATCTTGCGCGCGTACCACAGGATCTTGGGGAGGCCGTAGAGACGACCCGAGGGGTTGTGCTTGAGCGCCACGTTGAGGTCCGGAAGGGCTACCGCGAATCCGATGATCTTCCCCTGCTGCTCGGCGAAACAGATCAAATCCGGCACCACGATCGGCTTGAGCTGCTTGGCCAAGTGATCGATCTCCGCCTCCGTGAGCGGGACGAACCCCCAGTTGCGCTCCCAGGCCTGGTTGTAGAGCGCCTTGACCAGCTCCACCTCGTCTTTGAATCGCTTCATGTTGAGGGGCCGGAGCGTGATCCCCTTGCGCTGGGCGATCACTTTGGCGGCGCGCGCGATGCGGTCCGGCATCTGAACGCCCGCGCTCTCGAACGCGAGAAGGTCCTTCGCCTTCGTGAACCCGTAGCGGTCGTGCAGCCCCACGTAGTAGACGGGGTTGTGCGGCATCATGAGCGTCGGTGGGGTGTCGAAGCCGTTCACCAGGAGCCCGCACTCATCGTTGATCGACGGGCTCATCGGTCCGCGCATCACCCGGAATCCCTTGTCGCGGAGCCAGCGTCCGGCCGCGTCGAAGAGCGCGCCCGCCACGAGCTGGTCGTCCACGGATTCAAAGAAGCCGTAAAACCCGACCTGGTCGCGGTGCTCGCGCGTGTGCGCGTCGTTCTTGATGGCGGCGATGCGCCCCACGACGCGCCCGTTCTGCTGGGCGATGAAGTACTGGGCCTCGGCGTGCCGGAAGAACGGATTCTTGGCGGTGGACAAGAGCGTGCGGACGTCCATCCGCAGTTGCGGGACCCACAGCGGGTCAGCGCGGTAGTGGTCGTAGGGAAAAGCGATGAACCGATTCAGACCGCGCCCGTCCGTGACGGGCACGATCTGCGGAGCGCTCAGATGACCCCCAGCTCTTTCCCGAGCCGGGCGAACACCTCCAGCGCGTGGTCGATTTGCTGCGACTTGTGCGTCGCCATGAGGCTCGTCCGCAGGCGGCACTGCGATGGCGGCACCGCGGGCGGCACGACGGGGTTCGTGAACACGCCCGCCTCGAACAGCTTCCGCCAGAACAGGAAGGTCTTCTCGAGCGGTCCGATGAGCACGGGCACGATCGGTGTCTCGGTCGGACCGATCTCGAAGCCGATGGTCCGCAGCCCGTTCTGCAAGCGGCGCGTGTTCTGCCACAGGCACTCGCGCCGCTCGGGCTCCCGCTGCAGGATGTGCAGCGCCATGAGCACGCCCGCGGTGTTGGCGGGCGGGAGCGCGGCCGTGAAGATGAGCGGGCGCGAGTTGTGCTTGAGGAAATGAATGACGCTCTCGGAACCGGCGGCGAACCCGCCGATGGACGCGAGCGACTTGGAGAACGTGCCGACGATCAGGTCAACCTCGTCGGTGAGACCGAAGTGCGCGGCGGTCCCGTCGCCACGCGGGCCCAGCACTCCGACGGCATGCGCGTCATCGATCGCGAGCGCCGCGCCGTATTTCTGCGCGATCTTGAGCAGGTTCGGAACGTCGGCGATGTCTCCCTCCATCGAGTAGACGCCGTCGACGATGATCATCATGCCGGTCCCCGCAGGCACGTGCTGCAGCTTGCGCTCGAGGTTCCCCAGGTCGCCGTGATTGAAGCGCACGGTCTCGCCGTAGGACATCTTGGCGCCGTCCACGATCGAGGCGTGATCCAGCTTGTCGAGGAACACCACGTCGCCGCGACCCACGAGGCCCGAAATCACGCCGAGGTTGGCCTGGTAGCCCGTCGAAAAGACGAGACACGCCTCTTTGCCGAAGAACTGCGCCAGCTCCCGCTCGAGGCGCTCGTGCAGGTCCAGCGTACCGTTCAGCAGACGGCTCCCCGTGCACCCGGATCCGTAGCGCTCCAACGCCTGCTTGGCCGCCGCCAGCACTTCCGGATGATGCGTGAGCCCCAGATAGTTGTTGGAGCCCATCATGATCCGCTCTTTGCCCTCGATGACGACGACCGTGTCCTCGGAGTGCGAGATGGGGCGGAAATACGGATAGAGGCCGACGGCTTGCAGCTCCCGGGCCTTCGTGAAACTCTTGCACTTGTCGAACAGGGCAACGTGCTGCAGGGTCTCGGTATTCACGGGGCCCCCGGGCGCGAGTTGGAGAAAACGCAGCCTACAGGTTAGTGGCGAGGCCCTAAAACTGCAAGGCCACACGAGATGCGTGCCGTTGAGCGCGCGCAGCCGACAGTACGTAAGTTGAAGGCCGCCCGTTTCCAACGAGACTGGAGATGCGACGTTCGGCGACGCCGTTCATGGTGTTGGTACTCCTCGTTCGCGTCGCCGCGGCCCAGGCGCCCTATCGGGCCACGTGGTGGGACGGCGCGTCGATCATTGCGGCGGGCACGCTCGGCGCCATCCCCCACCTCGCAGGGTTGCCAAACGGTCCGCCGCCGTGCGGAAACCCGGCGCCGTGTGATCCCGCGTCCCTCTCCGGATTCGATCGCATCGCGTTGCACAATTTCTCCGGCACGGCCGGCACCGTGAGCACGGTGGGGCTCGTCGGCGTCGTCGGATTTACGGGGCTGGCATCGCTCGAGGGCACCACCCCGGCGCAAGCGCGTGGCGATGCCGCGGTATTCGCGAACGCCATCGGGTGGACGTTCGCCGCGACGGAATGGGTCAAGGCGCTCACGCACCGCAGCCGCCCCGTGCTGTATACCGCCGCCGCTCCCACCGAAGCGACGAACGTGGATAACCGGCGCTCGTTCCCTTCCGGTCATGCGTCGGTCGCGTTCGCGGCCGCGACCTCGTACGTCGTGATGGCCGGGCGAGAACGACTCCCGCACCGCACCCGGAATGCCGTCATTGCGTACGGGGCGGCTCTGGGCGTCGCCGTGCTCCGCGTGTCCGCTGGAAAGCATTTTCCCACGGACGTCATCGGCGGCGCGGCGCTCGGGAGCGGCATCGGGTGGCTCGCCGCGGCGGTCCACCCACGGGCTCCCTGACCCCGGACCGCCGGCATGAGTCAGCAGCTCCCTCGGGTCATGCGACTCCGCGACGTGGTGCTGTTCAACATCTCCGCGATCGTGGGCCTGCGCTGGCTGACGACCGCCGCGAGTCAATTCGGGCTCGCGAGTCTTGGTCTGTGGCTCGTGGCGATGGTGATTTTCTTCCTGCCCTCCGCCGCGGCGGTTCGCGAGCTGTCCGACATCGATCCGGGTGCGGGCGGGATTTATCGCTGGGTCCAGCGCGCGTTCGGCCCCATGCACGGCTTCGTCGCCGGGTGGGGCTACTGGGTGAACAACCTGTTCTACTTCCCTTCGCTGCTCCTCTCCACCGCGGCGATCGCCGCCTACGCCGCGGGCTCGCGCTTTGCGCACCTGGGAGAGGACAGCCGGTTCATCGCGTTCGTTTCGCTCGCCGGTCTTTGGCTGGCGGTGGGCATGAACGTGGTCGGGCTGCGCGTGGGCAAGCGGCTCCAGAATCTCGGTGGGCACGGCACGTGGCTGCCGGGATTGATCTTCGTCGGACTCGCGGTCTGGTCGCTCGCGAGCCACGGCAGCGCAACGCCGTTCACGACGCGCGCGCTCGTGCCGGGGTCGCTCGATCTCCAGTCCATCAATTTGTTCGCGACGATGACCTTCGCCTTCGCGGGGCTCGAGCTCGCGCCGACCCTGGGAGATGAGATCCACGACCCCGCGCGCACGCTGCGCCGCGGCATCGCCCTTTCGGGGTTCGCGATCGTCGCCATGTATGTGATCGGGACGGCCGCCATGCTCGTGGCGCTGCCACACCAGACGGTGAGCATCACCAACGGCATGCCGCAGGCGAC
>DASQIB010000240.1:0-11106 GCA_035631795.1 Gemmatimonadales bacterium
GGGGCGGAGCCGAGTCGCTCGAGCAACCCCGCCTCCAAGCGCGGGCCGTCGGTCCCCGCGAGCTCCACGGCGCGCGCCGCCGACCGGAGCACGATCACCGACTCGATCCCGGCGATATCGTCGAAGAACCAGCCGCACGACGTGAACATCCGGAGCGCGTGCCGCTCCAGCTCGAGCAGCTCATGCGCGCGGACACGCCCGCTCGAATCGTCGGGTCGTCGCAGCCACTCCCGCAAGAACCTCGTCACCTCATCAACCGGGGCAGTCAGCACGGCGCCGTACGCGTCCCGTGCCGCCCACGGATCTCGGAACAGGGTGCCCCCTTCCCGCTCGAACACCCCGTGCAGCTCCCCCGCGAGCCAATCGAGCGCAGTCCTGAGGGGAGCACGCCAGCGTTGGTGCATGCCGCGCTCAGGGTGCATGCGGCAGCCGCACTCCGCACGCCAGCGCTCGACGCCATGCGGACAACTCCACGAGCTGGGGGCGACCAACCGCACATCCGCAGCGGGCGGGTGCGCCGCGAGGAAACGGGCGAACGTGTCGATTGCGACGTCGTCACGCGCGCGAAGCCTCTCGAGCACCTGGGCGAGCGCGTCGGCACCGTGTCGGTGGTGGTGCCCGAAGGTTTCGCCGTCCGTCGCGATGGCCACGAGCCGCGGCGCGCCCGACGTGAGTCGCTCCGCCCAGGCGGAGGCGTCCTTGAGCGACGGACCGAACGCCACGTCGTGTGACGCGGGCCCATCGTAGGGGAAGAGAACGATGCACCGGCCGCTCGCGGTGCGATACCAACCGGGAAGCCCGCCCGCCGGGGCGGCATCCACCTGGTGCGGCGCAAGGACCGTGAACGCGATCCCCTCGGCGGCGAGGACGTCGAGTGTCTCGTCGTCCACGCCGGTCTCCGGGAGCCACATGCCTTCCGGCTGACGCCCGAATCGCCGTCGAAAATCGGCGATCCCCCAGCGCACTTCCGTTTCCCTGTCGCGCCGCGGGCTGAGGGGGAGGATCGAGTGGTGGTAGGGCATGGCGATCGCGCCGCGACCGCGACGGTCCGCGTCGAGGACACCCGCATAGGTCCGGGGCGCGGCGCGCTCCATCCAGGCCAGCAGCGTCGGACCGAAGTCGAAGCTGAGCGCCGCGAGACTCGGTAGGACCCGCGCGTAGCACTCATGCTCGATGCGCTCGTTCCAGTCGTGAAACGGTGCGGCGGAGGGCTCGAGGGGAATAGTCCCGAGCCAGGGATCCTCGCGGGGGGGTTGATAGAAATGGCCGTGGATGATGACGGCTCGTTCCGCCGCCGTCACGCGCCGAGCGCCTTCGCCACCGGCTCCAGGACGTCGGGAAACAAGGCATCCCGCTTCGCCAACTCGGCCGCGTCACGGCGCGCCCTGGCGAGGGCGCTCTCATCCCCTGCCTGGCTGGCGGAGAGGGCCGCGACAAGGCGCTCGGCATCGTCACAGTGCAGGCTGAAGCGCCGCTCCGCGTAATCGACCACCGCACCCGTGGAGATGATGAACTGCCAATCCGAAGCCTGAGCGAGCAAAAGCTCGACCGCCGCCTGCGCCAGCACCGGCCGCGCGGCGTCCGACCGCAACGCCGCTCGTGCCACGCCCCAGAAGGCATCTTCGAGCGGCCACAAGCGCTTCCACGTCCACGCGGTCCCCTCGTTCAGCCACATGCTGTGATCGCCGTTCGCGCCCCACGATCCCTCCGCCAGGCGCAACGCCACCTGAGGAGGATGGCGCGCGAGGTGTTGCGACGCGGTCACGGGCTGTACGCCCCGTTGGCGACGCAGGGCGCGGTAGGTGGCCCCGAGGAAGTCCACGCCCTCGAACCACCAATGGCCGAACAGCTCCGTGTCGAACGGCGCCGCGATGACGCCCGCGCCGTTCGCCCGCTGCTCGCCGGCGACGGTCGCGAGCAGATCGCTGAAGTGCGACCCGTGGAGCGCGGCGCGGCCTGCCGCAGCGGCGGGATCGTACGGCCGCTTGCCTCCCAGGTCGACGTTGGCGCCGCTCACCCGCCAGAGCTTCAGCCCACCGGGCCAGCGAATCTTGTGGAACTCGAGATACCATTCGTCGCCGGGATACCCCTGATGGCGGCTCCAGATCTGCGTCGTGGACCGGGGGTCCCGGACGAGCGCGTCCACCGGGCGGGAGGAGACCCGGTAGCCACGATACGGCGAGCGCTGCGCCTGTCCGAACGGACGGGAGGTGACCTCATGACGCTCGGCGTCGAACCGCTCCGCGCCGAGCGGGATCTCCGCGTACGCGCCGAGCGGGCTCCCCGCCTGCGCCAGGTGCGCGTCCGTGAAGAAGTACCGAAAGCCGGCGTCCGCCACGTGCTCCTCGATGCCGCGCCGCACGCCGCGACGCGGTGCACCGGGCTGCTCCCATGTTCCCGTCGTGCGATAGGCGCACTCCGGGAGCCAGCAGCCGGCCGGGGGGACGCCGAAGAGCCGCTGGTGCGTGGTGCGGCCGACCGCCAGCTGCAGCCGGATGCTCTCGTCCCGGCCCAGCAGCGGTAGGTACGCGTGCGTCGCCGCCGACCCGATGATCTCCAGGCGGCCCGCCTCCTGCAGCCGGCGAAAGGCGCCGATCAGGTCGCCGTCGATGCCGCGGAACAGGGCCTGCAACCGCCGAAGCCGGGCGCGCCAGAAGTCGACGAGCGGGAGGAGCGCGGTGTCGCCGGTGGTCGCGAGGGAGCTCGGTGCCTCGTCGCAGGCCTCGAGCCGTTGCGCGAAAAACGCCTCCAGCTCGTCGGGGAAATCCGGGTGCACCAGCTGGCTCGCCAGCACCGGCGTGAACCCGATGGTGACGGGCGCGGGCGTGCCCTCGTCCGCCAGGGCATGCAGGCCCTCGAGCAGTGGCAAGTACGTATCGACCGCCGCCTCGCACAACCAATCGCTGCCGTGGGGCCAGCGGCCGTGGTGCAAGACGTACGGCAGATGACTGTGGAGCGCGAGGATGAACTCCATCCGGCGCGTGCTCCCTCCTTCAAGCGGTCGGAGCGTCGTCCCCGGTGAGCTCCCGCCGAATAGCGGGAACGTAGTGCTCGGTGACGTATTGGCGCACCATGCGGTCGGACGTGAACTGCCCGAGCCCGACGCTCAGTGCGTGCTTCATCTTCTCTACCCAACCGAGGGGGATGCCACGCTGGTCCTGCGTGTAGTACAGCGGCACGATCTCGTCTTCCAGCACGCGATAGAGCTGGGCGGCATCCGCCGCATCGTCCTCGCCCCCTTCGGGCGCGGCCGGAATGGCCCACCCGTTCCGCCCATCGTATCCCTCCGCCCACCATCCGTCCAGAGTGCTGAGCTGCGGGACCGCATTGACCGCGGCCTTCATACCGCTCGTGCCCGACGCTTCGAGCGGCACGCGCGGGAGATTCAGCCACAGGTCCACACCCTGCACCAGGCGGTGCGCCAGATGCATGTCGTAGTCCTCAAGGAACGCGACACGGCCCTCGAAGCGGGGCTCGCGGGTCTGGTGGTAGACGCGCCGGAGGACCTCCTTACCGGGCTCGTCGGCCGGATGCGCCTTGCCGGCGAACACGATCTGCACGGGCCGCCACGGATTCACGAGCAATCGCTCGAGCCGGCCGATGTCGTGGAAAATCAGGTCTGCCCGCTTGTACGTGGCGAAGCGCCGCGCGAACCCGATCGTAAGCGCATGCTGGTCCAGCAGCGTGCCCGCTCCCACGAGGTGAAGGGCTTCCTTCCACTGGTCTGCCCAACGCCGCCGGGCCTGCTCCCGGATGCTCCGCATCAGGTGGGACTTGAGCTCTCCGTGCACCGCCCAAAGCGCCGCGGGGTCGAGCTCGAGTATCCGCGCGGACAGAGCGGGGTCACTCGTTCGCCCGAGCCAGTCCGGGCCGAGGTGCGAGTCGAGGAGCAGCATCAGGGCATTCGCCATCCACGTGGAGACATGGATGCCGTTGGTGACGTGCCCGATGGGCACGCGGGCGGGCTCGCGGTCGGGCCAGAGCGGACCCCAGATGCGGCGCGACTCCGCGCCGTGGCGGCGGGAAACGCCGTTCACGCGCGCCGAGAGTCGCACGGCCGCCACCGGCATGTGGAAACGGTCGTGGTCGAGCACGGGGTGATGGCCGAACCGGAGGAAGTCCTCCCGGCTGATCCCCATCTCCTCCCACACCGGGCCTGTGCAGTGCTCGATCTGTTCCGGGGAGAACGTATCGTGGCCGGCCGGCACCGGCGTGTGGGTCGTGAACAGGCTCGTGGCGCGGACACACCGGACCGCTTCCGCAAATGGGGTCCCCCGCGTGACGTGCTCGCGCACGCGCTCGACCAGCATGAACGCCGCGTGCCCTTCGTTCGCGTGCCATGCGGCGGGATCGTACCCCAGGGCCCGCAACACCCGAACGCCGCCGACGCCGAGGATCCACTCCTGTCGCACCCTCAGGTCCGGCCCGCCCGCGTACAGCCGGTGGCAGAGCTCGCGGTCCGCCGGGTCGTTCGCCTCCAGGTCCGTATCGAGCAGAAGAATGGGGACCCGTCCGACCATGGCGCGCCAAGCGCCGACGCTCACTTGGCGTCCCGACATCGCGACCGTGGCGAGGCAAGGGTCGCCTCTCGAACCTCGCACCTGCTCGAGGGGTGTCGCCGAGACGTGGAAGCGCTCTTCGCCGTCTTCCTGCCAGCCGTCCAGGCGCAGCCGCTGATCCGAGTACCCCTTCGTGTAGAACAGTCCGACCCCGACGAGTGGCACGCCAAGGTCGGAAGCCGCCTTGCAGTGATCGCCCGCCAGGATTCCGAGACCGCCGGAGTAGATCGGGACGGAGTTGTGCAACCCGAACTCCGCGCAGAAGTAGGCGATCGGACGAGCGGCGACGTCCTGATACGAGGCAGCGTACCAGGTCGTGGACGAGGCCGCGCGGGCTGCGTCCTGGACGACGGCGTCATAGAGCCGCAGGAAGTCCACATCGGACGCGCATGCCGCGAGACGCTCGGAGCGGACCCGGCGCAGCAGCTCGATCGGATTGTGGCGGCTCAGGTGCCATAGCGGTGGGTCGATGGCGCGAAACAGCGCCCGCGCGTCGCGGTTCCAACTCCAGGAGAGATTCGTGGAGATCGCCCCGAGCTGCATGATCCGGTCCGGGAGGCCCGGGAGTGTCCCCGGGGGCGGGGGCGTGGTCATCACGGCAGGAAGCTAAAGCACCCCGGGCCGGCGAAGCCAGTCGCCCCAGCCGTGGCGCTCCTCACCGCTGGATCACCCGAGCGGCCGCCCTCCCCGACTTGATGCACGCCGAGACGCCCGCACCGTCCACTCCCGCTCCCGCGATGGCGAGGGGCGGGAAACCGAGGAGCGACTCGCGCACCTCGGCCAGCCGCTCGGCGTGGCCGCGATGATAGCGCGGGAGCCCGCGCGGCCATTCGAAGGCACGAGTCCATACCGGTGCCCCGCGAAGGCCAAGGATCGGGGCGAGCTCTGCATGGGCGATCGCGCCGGGGTCGCCGTCCACGGGCGCGAGGAAGGCCCGAAGCAGCGCATAGCCGTCCGGGGCTCGACCCGGAAATTTCCGCCACGCGTACGTACAGGCACGCACGGCTCCTTCCCACTCTACTGCCGAAACGAACCCAGAGCCCTCGAGCCCGGCGGGCACCTGGCTCGTTCGGTAGGCGAGCGACACCGTGAGACTGGGATGGTACAACACCTCCCCCAACGATCGTGCCCTGACCACGCCCACCGAAGCCAGTAGTCGTGACGTGACCCAGGCCGGCACCGCCAGCACAACCGCGTCCGCATCGAGCGACGACCCTCCGGTGATCGACAGCCGCCAGCCGTTTCGGGCGGACACGAGGCCCGTCACACCCTGGGCCCGCCGGATACGCTGGCCGACCTTCGCGACGAGAGCGTCGACGAGGTCGGCCATCCCCGAGGCAAAGCTTCTGAACCCCCGGCTCAGGTCGGCCTCCGCGGGCGCCTGAATGCCCAACAGTTCCGCCGCCCGGCCCACGGCGAGTGACTTGAGTCGCTTACCGGTCCAGAGGGTCGATCCGTTGACCAGCTGATCCACCAGCCGATCGCCGACGCCGATCTCCCGCGCCAGATCCTGAATGTCGGGCTCGGCCGCGAGAAAGCCGTCGGGGCCTCCCTCGACAACGAAGCCATCGCGACGTTCCGTGACGATGAGTCCACCCGGCCGTCGCTCGGCGTCGAGCACGATCGTCTCGGCGCCGCTCCGCGTGAGCTCCCATGCGGCCGACAGACCGGCGATGCCGGCGCCCACGACCGCGACCGTCACAGCCACCCGCGCCCCGCGGCCGCATTGTGCGCGAGCTCCGCCAGGGCACCGACGAGTGTGGGATCGTCGTTGAGCGACGTGGTACGCTCGAGATGCACGCCGAGACGCTGGGCGAGGGAACGGTAGACGATGTCCACGTCGTAGAGAATCTCCACGTGGTCGCACACGAACCCAATCGGCACGATCAAGAACGCCCCATGACCCCGGCCGGCGAGCTCGGTCATGACCGCGCCGGCCTCCGGTCCGAGCCACGGCTCGGATGTCGCGCCGGCGCTCTGAAACGCGAAGTGCCAGGTGGCGAGTCCCGCCCGCCGCGCGACGGCCGCCGCGCTGGCGCGGAGCTCGACGGCGTACTGGTCTCCCGTCGCCAGGATGCGCTCGGGAAGGCTGTGCGCGGTGAACAACACCTGCACAGCCCGGGGCGACGGAAAGCGCTGTAAACCTTGCGCGACTCGCTCGGCCACGAGATCCAGAAATCGGGGATGGTCGCCCCAGCTGCGCACGAGGGCGGTCTCGAGCCGACCATCCGCGGCGTCGAGCAGCTGCTTCTGATACGCGCCGACGGACATCGCCGAGTAATGCGGGGCGAGCACCATCCCTACGGCGCGCCGGTGGCCGTCCGCCACGATTTGCGTCACGACATCGCGGATGTAAGGGTGCCAGTGTCGCATGCCGACGTACACGGCGAAGCGGTCGCCCAGCGTCCGCTGCACCCCCGCCGCTTGCGCCTCCGTGAGCTCGCGAATCGGAGAACGCCCGCCGATCTGCGCGTACCGGGCTTTGATCTCTTCCACGAACTGGGGACTGGTCGGCCGGCCGCCACGGACGTCGAGCAGGTAGGGCTCCACCTCGTCCAGGCTTCCCGGTCCGCCGTATGCCATCAGGAGAACGGCGATCCGGTCACCCGCCATGGACCCACTCCACGACGGCGCGAACCGCGTCCACCGGGGTCTCCGGCAGGATGCCGTGTCCGAGGTTGAAGATGTGCCCCGGCCGCCTGTTCGCCCGCGTGAGGACGTCGCGTACCTGGCGCTCGAGCTCCGCTCGTGGCGCCAGCAGGGCGACCGGGTCGAGGTTCCCCTGGATGGCTCTCGGCCCGATGCGCTCCCAGGCGACGTCGAGCGGAATGCGCCAGTCGATCCCGATCACATCGCCGCCGGCGCGCGCAAAGTCCCCGAGCAGCGTCGCCGTGTCGGTCCCGAAATGGATCACGGGGACGCCGGCATCGCCCGCGAGCTGCAGGGCCCGCTGGCTGTGCGGAAACACGTAGGTCGCGTAGTCGGCCGGCGAGAGACAGCCCACCCAGCTGTCGAACAACTGCACCGCGCGGGCTCCCGCCTGCGCTTGCGCGGCGAGATACCGCCCGATGAGCTCCGCAAGCCGCCGCATCAGCTCGTGCCATGCGCGGGGCTCAGTGTACATGAAGTGCTTCGTGACGGCGAAGTTCCGCGTCGCCCCGCCCTCGATCGCGTAGCTCGCGAGCGTGAACGGCGCGCCGGCGAATCCGATGAGCGGGACCTGCGGCGGCAGCGCCCGCACGGCGAGCCGGACCGCGTCCATCACGTAGGCCAGGTCGGCCACGGGGTCCACCGGGGGCAGCTCGAGCACCTGTTTCGCCTCGCGGATCGGCCGCGTGATCTGCGGGCCCTCCCCGGCCGTGAACGCGAGCCCGAGGCCGAGCGGCTCGAACGGCAGCAGGATGTCGGCGAACAGGATCGCGGCGTCCACGCCCAGGCGCTCGACCGGTTGCAGCGTGACCTCGGCGGCGAGCTCGGGCTTGTGGCAGAGCTCCAGGAGGGAATGCTGTTGACGCAGGGCGCGGTACTCCGGCATGTACCGCCCGGCCTGCCGCATGAACCACACCGGCGTGACGTCGGTGCGCTCGGAGCGGCAGGCCTTCAGGAAGCGGCTGTCAGGAGTGAGGGGCAACCGTCGGCTCGCGCGCCTCGGCCGGCGTGCGTGGGGGGGGAGCGATGAGCACCGTATCGCCTTCGACTCTCACCCGATACACCGCCACCGGCAGCGCTGGCGGCCCGCCCAGCACCTGACCCGTCTCGAGCGAGAACACGCCCTCGTGCCAGGGGCACGTTACCGCGCAGCGCGCGGCGTCGATCGTGCCTTCGGAGAGGCTCGCCCGCGCGTGGCTGCAACGGTTCGCGATGGCGCGCACCGTCCCGTCGATGTTGAAGAGCGCCACCGCCTCGCTCCCCAGGTACACGCGCCGGCTCGCTCCGGGCGGCAGGTCGGCGAGCGTCGCCACCGGCGCATACCCGTCTTCCCGGGTCGGGCGCCGGGCCAGCGCCTGCACGGAGCCCGCGCCGCCCAGCGTGTCCAGCATGTCCCAGAGGGACATCTGCACGCAGGTGAACGTCGGCGTGTCGCGCAGCGTATAGGAGGACGCCTTGCTCTCCCGCAACTCCATCACGAGGTCGAGGAAGTCCGCCGGGTTGTCCCCTTCGAACGCGACGATGAACTCTTGATCGTCCAGACCGTAGGAGTACGTCGTATTGAGCCGGATCGTGGGATATTGCCGTCCGACCCTGACGTGCTCGTCCATCATGGTCTGGCGCTCCGCCTTGGGCAACATGTACCACTGGCGCGTCTTGATGAAGGGATACACGAACAGGTAACGCGCATCGCTCGGCCGAATCACGAGGCGCGAGGGTTGCCCCGGATCTTCCGGAAACTCGTAGATCGAGCGGCGGGTCATCGCGAGGTAGCTGTACGGGACGCTGAGATAGGCGCCCAGATCCGTGCCGTTGAGCGCGGTCTGCAGCGCCACGAGCGAATCGAGGTCCTCGGCCACCTGCCAGAGCAGGAAATCGCAGTCACCCCGAATGCCCACCAGCCCGTACGGCCGCAACAGTAGACGCCCGCCGAAGCTCTCGATCGTCTCGCCGAACTCGATCTTGGAACCCGCCTGACGCTCGGCGGACAACCGACGCCACGTGCTGTCGAGCTTGTAGAAGGCGAAGCGGACGACTTGACGCTTCTCAGAGGGCTTCGGGTTCATAGGAGGCAATCTAACGAGGGAGTAGGGAGCCGGGAGCAGGGAGCCGGTATCGTTCCGTCAGCTACTGCTCCCCGCTCCCTGCTCCCCGCTCCCATGTCTCTCTTTCCAGATCTTCCGCGCCACCCACACTCCGAGCCCACCAAAGATCAGCACCGGCGTCAGCGCCAGAAGCACCGCCGCCCAGAAGTACACCAGGTCCAGCTTGGGGTCGTCACCGTGCAACAGCACGAGCAGTGTGACGATCATCGACCCAGGAAGCGCTTCAGGTGACGCAGGTAATAGCTGAGCGCCATGGTGGCGACCGCGAACGCGAGCGCGGTCAGGAGCATGAGCAGCTCGCCGGTTTGGCGGTAGCTCCACGCGGCCCAGACCGTGAACCCGCCGCAAAAGACGATGGCGGTCGAGATCAACAAGCGGTGGAACGGGATCATGGGGAGCCGCTCAGGCCAGGACCTTGTCTACCACCATGAGCGTGAGGAGCGCCGGGAGGTAGACGATGGACACGAGGAACACGCGCCACGCGCGGGCCGTGGTGGTCGCGCGTGTCATGGCGACGGAGACTCCGGCATAGGCCAGGCTGAGCAGCAAGGCGCCGTAGAAATAGAGCGATCCGGTCACCCCGAGGAGCGTCGGCAACAGGCTCACGGGCAGGAGCGCCACCGCGTACAGCAGCACCATGCGACCGGTGTGCTGCCCGTCGGGGTCCGCGACCGAAAGCATCGCCAGGCCTCCGCGGCGGTAGTCCTCGCGGTAGATCCACGCGAGCGCCAGGAAGTGCGGCAGCTGCCACAGGAACAGGATCCAGAACAGCGCCGCGACCGCCGGTCCGATGGCACCACCCGCGGCCGTCCACCCGCCGACGATGGGGAGCGCGCCCGGGACAGCGCCGATGAGCGTGTTGAGCGTCGTCTTGCGTTTGAGCGGTGTGTACAGCAGCACGTAGCTCGCGAGCGTGAGCGTGGCCAGCCCCGCCGTGAGCAGGTTGACCGCGATCGCGAGATAGGCGACGCCCGCCACGGAAATGATCCCGGCGAACACGCCGGCGGCCCGCGGCGTGAGACGACCGGACGGGAGCGGCCGCCGCTCCGTCCGGTGCATGCGCGCGTCCACATCGCGCTCGCGCACCTGGTTGAAGGCGTTGGTGCCCGCAGCGACCAGGGCCACGCCGATGAGCGTGCTGACGAGCAGGCGGAGGTCGATCCCGCCGGTCGAGCCGAGGTAGAACCCCGCGGCGGCGGTGAAGAGCACCAGCTGCGTGATGCGCGGCTTTGTCAGCTCGAGAAACGCTACCAGATGTGCTCCGACATCCCCGCCAGGATGAATATCACGGCGAGCGGCAGAGGAATCAGCGCCATGATCCGCAAATTCCAGCGTTCGAACTTGAGATGCATGAAGAACAAGCCCACCAGCGCCGCCTTCCATACCGCCAGGAAGAGGAGCAGCAGGAGCTTGATGTTGCGCGAGATCGGCAGCTCGAACGCGAGCGCCAGCTCGGCGGCCGTGAGGACCGCCAGATACACCCAGATGAGGATGTAGTTGGGTCGCTTGTGTGCGGTCTCCATGGCTCCTCAGATCAGGTAGACGATGGTGAACAGGATGATCCACACCAGGTCGACGAAGTGCCAATACAGACCGACCGTCTCGATCCCGCCATAGTCCTGCTTGGAGTACTTGCCCGGAAGCGCCTTGGTGAGGTACAGGTACGTCATCGAGATCACGCCGCACGTCACGTGGAAGCCGTGGAACCCGGTCATCGTGAAGAACGTGGAGCCGTACAGCCCCATCGTGGCCGCGGGCAGTGTCCCGTTCGCCACGAGCGCCGCCAGCTCGCT
>DASQIB010000241.1:0-4113 GCA_035631795.1 Gemmatimonadales bacterium
GCCGACATCCATCTGCAGATGCAGCCCGGCACCGACGTCGCCCTGTTCAACGCCATGTTGAGCCACATCATCGCCGAGGGGCTCGAGGACCGCCGGTTCATCGCGGAGCGGATGCACGACTTCGACAAGGTGCGCGAATCCGTCCAGGCGATGACGCCGGAGGTGGCCTCGAAAATCACCGGCGTTCCCGCACGCCGGATCCGCGAGGCGGCCGAGATCTACGCGAAGGGGCCGAATACGAGCACGCTGTGGGCCATGGGGCTCACGCAGCACGCGAACGGCACCGATCTCGTGACCTCCCTGTTGAACCTGATGCTCTCCTGCGGGATGATCGGGCGCTGGGGGGCGGCGATGATGCCGATCCGGGGCCAGAACAACGTACAGGGGGCCTCGGACGTCGGCGCCATTCCGTTCGTCTATACGGACTACCGCTCGGTCAAGGATCCCGAGATTCGGGCCGAATACGCCCAGGCCTGGAACGTTCCCCCGGAGACCCTCTCCTTGAAGGAGGGGCTCATGGTGACCGAGATCGTCAAGGAGGAGAGCGGCGTCCGCGGCATGTACATCATGGGCGAGAACCCCATCATCTCCGATCCGGACATCGCGCACGCGGAGCACTGGTTCCAGGAGCTCGAATTCCTCGCCGTCCACGACTTATTCCTCACGGAGACCGCCCGCTACGCCGACGTCGTGCTCCCGGGGTCGAGCTTCGCCGAGAAGAGCGGCACCTTCGTGAATACCGAACGCCGGATCCAGCGCACGCACGCGGCGGTGCCCACACCCGGACAGGCGCGGGGGGATCTGGAGATCCTGATCGAGCTGTCGAGCCGCCTCGGGCTCGAAACGCCCTTCACGACCGCGGAGGACGTGATGCGGGAGATCGCACGGGTGACGCCGTCGTGGCACGGCGTAACCTACGACCGGCTGGAGGGCGCGGGCCTCCAGTACCCGGTACCCAATGCCGATTCACCCGGCACGTCCTTCCTGTTCGACGAACGGTTCCCCACGGCGGATGGTCGCGGCACGTTCGTCCCGGTGGAATACGCTCCGCCGGTCGAACTCCCCGACGACGAGTATCCGTTCGTCATGAACACGGGCCGCCAGCTGTACCATTGGCACACGGGAACGATGACTCGCCGCGCCTCGGGCCTCGATCAGCGCGAGCCGACGCCGACCGTCGAAATTCACCCGGACGATGCGCGGGAGCTCGGCGTCCAGGACGGCGATCTCGTGCGTCTCACATCTCGTCGCAACACGATGGTGAGCTCGTGCCGGGTGTCGGAGCGCGTCGCGCGAGGCCAGGTGTTCGTGCCGTTCCACTTCCGGGAGGCGGCCGCGAACCTGCTCACCAACCCGGTGCTCGA
Organism: Gemmatimonadales bacterium; assembly: GCA_035631795.1. GTDB lineage: Bacteria > Gemmatimonadota > Gemmatimonadetes > Gemmatimonadales > GWC2-71-9 > AG41. The sequence continues at coordinate 1,365 of DASQIB010000241.1, forward strand.
TCCGTACGCGAAGATGGCCGAGCTGAAATGCTGTGCCGTTCGACTCGAGCCGGCCCACGTCGCCGTCGCCGACTAGCCTAACCGCTCCGCGTCACGCTCCGTAGATTCCGCTCATGGACTTGGGGCTCGCGGGCCGCGTCGCCCTCGTATGCGGTAGCACGAAAGGCATTGGCCGCGCCGTGGCGAAGGCGCTCGCGCAGGAGGGCGCCCGCGTGGCGGTGAACGGCCGACAGAAAGACGCCGTCGACCAGGCCGCGCGGCAGCTCGCCGCTGAAACCGGTCAGAGCGTGTCCCCCTTCGTCGCGGACGTCAGCGTCGAGTCGCAGGCCACCGGGTTGGTGACCCGCGTCCACCAGGAGCTGGGTCGCCTCGACATCCTGTTCTGCAATGCCGGCGGTCCCCCAGCCGCCGCCTTCACCCAGCAGACCGCTGAGGCGTTCCGTCAGGCGATCGAGCTCAACCTCCTCTCGACCGTCCATCTCGCCCGCGCCGCCGTGCCCCTCATGCGCAAGCTCCGGTGGGGCCGCATCATCTGCCTCACGTCGGTGGCGGCCAAGCAGCCGCTTCCAGGCCTGATCCTGTCGACCACCGCCCGCGCCGGGGTCCTCGGCTTTTCCAAGGCCCTGGCCGACGAAGTCGCCGCGGAGGGGATCACCGTGAATGTCGTTTGTCCCGGGTACATCGCGACGGAACGGATCACCGAGCTCACGGAGGCCCGGGCCAAACGCGAAGCGCGGGGATCACAGGACATCCTGCGGGAGACGGTCGCCGGGATTCCGCTCGGCCGGATGGGCCGGGCGGAAGAGCTCGCCGCCGCCGTCGCGTTCCTCGCGTCCGAGCGAGCGAGCTATATTACCGGCGCCGTGCTCCAGGTGGATGGGGGCTTCACGCGCTCCATCATCTGAGTCGCCCGCGTCCCTCTTCCCGTCTTCGCATGCAAGCGATCGTCAAACAGCAGCGCGCCCCCGGCCTGACGGTGACGTCGGTCCCCAAGCCGTCGCCCGGGCCGGGCGAGGTCCTTATCGCCGTCCGCCACGCCGGCGTGTGCGGGACCGATTTGCACATCGCCGACTGGAATGCCTGGGCGGAGGGCCGTATCAAACCGCCAGTCGTAGTGGGCCATGAATTCGCCGGCGAAATCGTGGGGGTAGGCGACGCCGTTTCGGAGGGGGAGCTCAAGACCGGCCAGCTCGTCACCGCCGAGGGGCATATCGTGTGCGGACACTGTCTCCAGTGTCGCACGGGAAACAGCCACATTTGCCGCAACACCCGGATCATCGGCGTGGATCGCGATGGCGCGTTCGCCGAATACATCGTGATGCCGGCCACCAACGTCCTGCCGCTCGACGGCATCCCGACCACCATAGGCGCCGTGATGGACCCGATGGGCAACGCGTTTCACACGGTGCTCTCCGCCGACATCCCGGGCAGCACGGTACTGGTGGTGGGGTGTGGCCCGATTGGATGCTTTGCGGTAGGCATCGCCCGGGCCGCGGGCGCGGCAAAGGTCATCGCCTCGGACGTGAACGCCACGCGGCTCGCTCTGGCCCGGCAGATGGGCGCGCACGTTATCGTCAACGCGGCGACAGATGATGTCGTGCGCGCGGTGCTCGACGAGACCGGCGGGGAGGGTGCCGATGTGGTCTGCGAAATGTCCGGGGTGCCTTCAGCGCTGCACCAGGCGTTCGCGGCCGTGCGGATGGGCGGGCGCGTGCAGCTGCTCGGTCTCCCGAAGGGTCAGGTGCCGATCGATTTCGCGAACGAAATCATTTTCAAAGGCATTACGGTCTATGGCGTGATCGGCCGTAAGATGTACGAGACGTGGCATCAGATGCGCCGCTATCTCTCGGCCGGCCTGCTCGACCCCCGACCCGTGATTACGCATCAATTCCCGCTCGCCAAGATCGACGAAGCCCTCGCCGCCATCCGGTCGGGCAACGCGGGCAAGATCATCCTGGAGATCGCATGAGTCCCCCGTCCCCCCTCGCCGCCCAGCTCGCTGCCGAGCTCGACCAGTTCCGTCAGGACGGCGTTTACAAGCGCCTGAACTACCTCGCCTCGCCACAAGGGGCTCGCGCGCGGATGGACGGTCGTGGCGAGGTGGTCATCCTGTCCTCGAACAACTACCTGGGGCTGTGCAACACCCCGGAAGTCGTGGCCGGGGGGGAGCGTGCCCTCGAGCAGTTCGGCGCTGGCACCGGCTCCGTGCGATTCATTTGCGGGACGTTCACGATCCACCGCGAGCTCGAGGAAGCGCTCGCGAGGTTCGTCGGCTGTGAGTCCTCACTCACATACGTCAGCTGCTGGAATGCGAATGAGGGGCTGTGCCCAACGCTCCTGGGCGAGCAGGATATCGTGATTTCGGACCAGCTGAACCACGCCTCCATCATCGACTCGATCCGGCTCGCCAAGGCGATCACGAAGTGCCAGACGGCCGTCTACCGGCATTCAGACATGGCCGACCTGGCTGAGAAGCTGGAGGGGGCCAGAGGGGCACGCCGGAAGCTCGTGTTTACGGACGGCATCTTTTCGATGGAGGGTGACCTCGCCAAGCTGCCCGACATCGTTGCCCTGGCGCGGAAACACGGCGCCGCCGTAGCCGTCGACGACTCGCATGCGACTGGCGTCCTCGGCCGGACGGGCCGCGGCACTGCCGAGCACTATGGGATGCTCGGGGACGTGGACATCATCACGTCCACGCTCGGCAAGGCGCTCGGTGGAGCCGCGGGAGGCTTTACGGCGGGGTCCG
>DASQIB010000242.1:0-7174 GCA_035631795.1 Gemmatimonadales bacterium
GCTTCCCAAGCTGGACGTCACGGGTTCGAATCCCGTCGCCCGCTCTTTTAGTCTCGATGGTGCTGCGCCTGGGCCACGCGCGTGCCGCATGATGCGGTCCCCGCGCGACGCGACGCCGGTGCAGCACCGAGCGATGCAGCATCGCAGCGTCCGGACCGCTCGCGGCAAGTTCTCGCACACGCGACACGCGGTCCGCCTCTTGCCTCGAGGGACTCCCAAACCTGTCGCTCAAGGAGGGGAGCCCCATGAAACGCACGATTTCCCATAGCATGTCGGCGGCGGCGGTCGCCTTGCTCGCGGTCGCCACCGCATGTAATGAGGCGCGCGATCCGTTGAGCCCCAGGTTGCAGGCGTGGAACCAAGCGCTGCAGACCGGTGAGTTGAAGGGAACGGGCAGTATCCCGGACCCGGAAGGCGGCGTGATCACCTTCACCTTCGACGTCACCCACGACGCGACTGGCACGCACGGGTCGTTCTTCGCCTCCGCCGCTCCCGGGGGGCTACCAGAGACGCTGACCGCGAGCTCCTTCACCTCGTTCACCTTCGGCTCCACCTTTTGCGCCACCCCGGGCAACGGAGACCAGTTCGACGCTGCTGGCACGTTGGTGGAGGGCAATAACTCGTTCCCCGTGACGTTCACTATCAACGCGTGCGACAACGGACCGGGTGCGCTGCTCCAGGACACCTTCAGCCTCGACATTCCGTCACGGGGGTTCCATGCCGACGGCACGGTCGTGGGGGACATCCAGAAACAGTGAGCTGACGCCGTCCTGGCCATGCTGTTGACACCGGTGCATTCCGGCGCCATTTCTAGCGCCGCTCCCCATGCGCGCCGTCGTGCGTGTCACGCTCTTCGCCCTCGTGGGCGGCCTCCCGACCGCCCACCTGCAAGCACAGGGTACCTGGGTCCCGCCGCAGCCTCCGTGTGAGCTTTCGGCCGCACCGTCCAAGGTCAGCAATGGCATGCAGGCGCTCCGGAACGCGGTAGAGAAACCGGAGCAGCGCGATCAACAGCTCGGCCAGGCTCGGAAGCTCCTCACCGACGCCATCGTCCAGGACAACCAGGGGGCGAACGCCGCCGCCTGGTACTACCTGGGTCGATACTATGTCGAGACCGGGGACGCCACCGGCGCCGATAGCGCGCTGACGCGCGCGGGGACCCTCGCCCCGAAGTGCGGCGACGATATCGCCACTTACCGGAACGAGCTCTGGGGAAAGCTGGTCAATGCCGGCCTGTCTGCCTGGCAGGATGGGAAGCAAGACTCAGGGCTGGCCCTACTCCGGGTCGCCAACCGCCTCGAGCCCAAGAATGCCAAGACGTTCAGCACGATCGCGGGCCTGTACGCGAGCCGTGGGAGCGACGACTCGGCCTCCGCCTACTACGCGCTCGCGGCCCGAAGCGCCGGAGACGACCCCAACTACGCGCAAGACAAGCGGGATGCACTCGGGAACGCCTGGCACCTGGCCGTGCGAAAGGTCCAGGGTCACCCGGCGGCTCAGCGCGCGGGTCGCGTGCGCGCCAGCCTCGATTCGATCCAGCGCGGGATCACCGGCGATTCCACCGTGCTCGCGCGCCTCGTGGCGTCGGCGCAGTCGCGCAAGGCCCGGGGCGCGCACCTGGCCCCCGCGGACCAGCAACTGTTCAGCCGGGATTCGACGGCACGGGCGCAGGCCGTGGCGCGGCAACGGGCGAACCTGGCGGCGGCGCTCCAGCAGCTCGCGGCGGACTCGAGCTCGCTCACCGCGGCGTTCGCACCGGCGATCCAGTCGCTGCACGATTATCAGGCCGTCTACCCTGGGGACGTCGAGGCCGCCACGTCGCTGGCCATCCTGTACGCCCAGAGTGGCCACTCCGAGCAGGCCGCGGCCACCTTCGACTCACTCACTGCTCACGCGAAGGACCTGGACCCGGAGGCCCTGTTCGCTCCGGGCGCGCGCATGGTGGGCCAGGGCCTGTACCGTCCCGGGGCTCGCGCGCTAGCGCTGGGACTCGTCAAGAACCCGTATCGTCGGGACGCGCTGTTCTCCCTGGCAGCGGCCTACGTCCAACTGCATGACTCGACCGCCCTGCTGCCGACCGCGCAACGGTTGCTGGCGCTCGACCCGCTGGGTCGCTCGTCACTCAGGCTCGTGGCCGCCGGCTGGGACTATCGTGGTGCCCGCGACTCCGCCAAGGCGTACGTCGCGCGGGCCGACACCGGGCTCGCCGTGGAAATCACCGTGCCGAGCTTCGTCCCGGACTCGGGCGGCGCCGTGATCTCCCTTGTGGCGGTCAACCTCAAGGCAGGGCCATCCCGGCCGTTCCGCATCACCTTCGACTTCCTCGATACGACCGGCCAGCCGGTCGCCACCCAGACCCAAGACATTCCCACGCTTTCCCCACGGCAGAGCCAGGCCTTCGACCTGAAAGGGAACGGTCGGGGGATCTCCGGCTGGCGTTACCGGGCTTCATAAGTCATATTACGTAGGCTATCGGAAGTCATAGCCTGCATTAGAGTTGCGACGTCAGGCTTCATAAAGTCCTTGAAGGTAGTGCCAACGACGTGATTCGCGTTCAAACGGTGATGCCCAACTCCATCGGCGGTGAGCTGGGGCTCCTTCCTGGAACGGAGCTCCTGGCGATCAACGGCCGGGCGCTCGAGGACTTTCTCGACTGGGAGTTTCATTCAGCGGACGAGCGCTTCCTCCTGCAGGCGCGCCTGCCGGGCGGGGCGGAAATGGAATATGACATCGAGCGTCCCGAGGGATTCCCGATGGGCGTCATGCTCGAGCCACCGCGAATTCGACGCTGCGCCAACCATTGCGATTTTTGCTTCGTCGACGGGAATCCCGCGGGGTTGCGGGCGCCCCTGTACATCCGGGACGACGACTACCGGCTGTCCTTCCGCTACGGCAATTTCGCGACGCTCACGAACCTCAAGCCCTGGGACGTCGAGCGCATCGTCGAATACCGGTTGTCGCCGCTCTACGTGTCGGTACACGCGACCGATCCCACCATCCGCCGCTGGCTGCTCCGCAACCCGGAAGCGCCTGAGATCGTGCCGCAGCTGCGCTGGTTCACGGGGCACGGGATCGCGTTTCACGCGCAGGTAGTGCTCGTGCCGGGCGTGAACGACGGGGCGGAGCTGGAGCGGACGTTGGCGGACCTGTATGCGATCGGCACCGGGATCCTGTCGGTCTCCGTGGTTCCCGTGGCGCTCACCGAGTTTTCCAAGCGCCAGCTGGTGCGCGAGCCGAGGGAAGAAGAGTGTGCAGCCGCCCTGCGCACGGTCGATCGGGTGGCCACGCGGGCGCTCGCCGAGCGCGGGACGCCTTGGTGCTTCGGGGCCGACGATTTGTACCTGCAGGCGGGAGAGCCCTTGCCAGGGGCCGAGTGGTATGGGGACTTCGAGCAACGGGAGAACGGTGTTGGCTCCGTGCGGTTCCTCCAGACGCGGATTGCGGCCGCCGGAGAACGGCTCCCGGACCTGACCGGTAAGACGATCGGCGTCGTCACGGGCCCGGCGATGGGACGGCTCATGCCGCAGGTGCTGGACGGCCTTGGCCGCGCGACGGGCGGACGGTTCGAGATCGTTATGGTGGAGAACACGTTGTTCGGCCCTTCCGTGACAACGGCAGGCCTCTTGCCGGCCGCGGCGATCGAAGCCGCCGTGCGCGCCCGCACCGATCTCGACCTGGTTCTCTTGCCGGCGGAGGCGGTCAACGACGACTTGCGGTTCATCGACGACGTAGACGCGCACGACCTCGCGCGCAAGCTTTCGAACCCGGTGCGGTTCTCCCATGATTTCGTCGATGCGTTGGGTGGGGGGAGCGAAGGCGCGTGAAAACCCCGACCGTCGCGATCATCGGCCGGCCCAACGTCGGGAAGTCCACGCTCTTCAACCGGCTGATCGGCCGCCGGGAGGCGATCGTGGACGATCGCCCGGGCGTAACCCGGGATCGGCATTTCGGAGCGGCCGAGTGGAACGGGCGGCGCTTCTGGCTCGTGGATACGGGTGGCATGGTGCCCGGCGCCCAGGACCAGCTCAGCCGTGCCGTGCTGGAGCAGGTCGAGCTGGCGGTGGCCGAGAGCGATCTGGTGCTGTTTCTGGTCGATGTGACCGAGGGCGTCCACCTCGCCGACCTGGAGATCGCTGCCTACCTCCGCAAGGCCCACCGTCCGATGATCCTGGTCGCCAACAAGGCGGACCACCTGCCCGCGGACACCCGGCACCTGGCCTTCTACGAGCTCGGCCTGGGCGATCCGTTTCCGCTGTCGGCGGCGATCGGCACGAGCTCCGGGGACCTGCTGGACGCCATCGTGGCGCGGCTCCCACCTGCCACGGAGCCGGGCGAGGCGAACGAGATCCGCGTGGCCGTGGTCGGGCGCCCGAACGTCGGCAAGTCGAGCCTGGTCAATCGGCTGCTCGGCGCGGAGCGCCTGGTCGTCGCGGACGAGCCCGGCACTACGCGGGATGCGATCGACACGCCCCTGGAGTGGCACGGTCGAACGCTCGTCTTCATCGACACGGCTGGTCTTCGCAAGCGCAGTAAGGTCGAGGACGACGTGGAGTTCTACTCGACGCTCCGGACCTCCCGCGCCATGGAGCACGCGGAGGTGTGCGTGCTGGTCGTGGATGCGAAGGACGGGATGCACGTCCAGGATTTGAAAATCGCCAACGACGCGTGGGACCGGGGCGTAGCGGTGATTGTCGCGGTGAACAAGTGGGATCTCGTAGAAGAGAAGGACTCGAACACGGCCGTGCGGGGTGAGGGGGAGCTCCGGACCCGCGCTCCGTTCCTGCAGTTCATCCCGTTCCTGTACGTCTCCGCGAAGACCGGTCAGCGGGTGACCAAGCTCCCCGACCTGATCCTCGAGGTGGCGGAGGAGCGCGCCAAGCGGGTGCCTACAGCCGAGGTGAACCGGGTCCTCGAGAGCCTGCTGGACCGCCAGCAGCCACCGCAGCCGGTCGGCGAGTCGGTGCGACTCCTGTACGCCTCCCAGATCGGCACGGCGCCGCCCCGGTTCGCGATTGTGTCGAACCGGCCCGACGCCATCCCCGAGTCGTATACGCGCTACCTCCTGAACGGCTTCCGCGAGGCTTGGCAGTTCACGGGCTCCCCTGTGAACCTCAAGTTCCGTCGCAAGCGGGAGACGGCCCGCCGATGAACGACTACGGCCTCGCCGTGATGCTTCTGCTGGCGTATTTGATCGGCGCGACGCCCACGAGCTACGTGGCCGGCAAGCTGGGGCGGGGGATCGACCTGCGCGAGCAGGGCTCCAAAAACCTCGGCGCGACCAACGTCTACCGCGTCCTCGGCTGGGCCTATGCCATTCCCGTGGCATTGATCGATGTCGCCAAGGGCGCGATCCCGGTCGCCATTCTGGGCCCCTGGGCCAACGGCCCGGCGTGGTTTACGGTCGCCCTCGGGCTAGCGGCTGTGGTGGGGCACATTTTCTCGCCTTATGTGCGGTTCAAGGGCGGTAAGGGGGTGGCGACGGCGGCAGGAATGTTCCTCGCGTTGACGCCCCTCGCGGTCGCGATCTCGCTTCCCATCTGGATCTTCACGCTCTGGCTGTCGGGGTACGTGTCGATCGCTTCGCTCACCGTCGCCGCGTTGTTCCCCGTGTGGGTGCGGCTCACGGTTCCGGACCAGCCGTACACGTTCTGGGCTGCGGTCGTGCTGGCCATGATCATCGTCTATTCGCACCGGCACAACATCCGACGTCTGCGTGATGGAACGGAGAACCGGTTCCGGACGCGCCGGGGCGTCGGAGCATCCGGCTCATGACACGTGTGGCGGTCGTCGGCGGCGGCGCGTGGGGGACGGCGCTCGCGGACCTCCTGGCGCGCAAGGGCGCGTTCGAGACGGTAACGCTATGGGCACGCGAGCCCGAGGTGATCGAGAGCGTGAACCGGGAGCACGTCAACCGCCCGTTTCTCCCCGGCGCGACCCTGGCGGAGTCGCTGACCGCGGAAGGGAGCATCGCGGCGGCGGTGCGCGGCGCCGATGTAGTCGTCTCGGCCGCACCTTCCCATGCCGTCCGGGAGGTGATGACGCAGGCGAGCGGCACGGTGGACCGCCGGGCGCTCGTCGTCAGCGTGTCGAAGGGTCTCGAGCCCGAGCGGCTGGCCACGCCGTCGTGCGTGCTGCAGGACGTCCTCACGAAGGGGACGCGGATCGCCGTGCTGTCGGGGCCGTCCTTCGCGCAGGAAGTGTATGCGCGCCAGCCGACGGCGGTCGTGGCGGCCGCCCGGGAGCATAGCGTCGCACGCGAGGTGCAGCAGGTGTTCTCCGTGTCGCATTTCCGCGTCTACTCCGCCACGGATGTGATCGGCGTCGAGCTCGGTGGCGCGCTCAAGAACGTTATCGCGCTCGCGGCCGGGATTCTGGAAGGCCTCGGCATGGGGTACAACACGCGCGCCGCGCTCGTGACGCGCGGGCTCGCCGAAATCACGCGGCTCGGTGTCGCCCTCGGGGCCGAGCCCGCGACGTTCGCGGGGCTCGCGGGCATGGGAGATTTGATCCTCACCGCCACGGGCCCGTTGTCGCGCAATCACACCCTCGGAGTCGAGCTGGGGCGCGGCAAGCGCCTCCAGGATGCGCTCTCGAGCCGTGCCTCGGTGGCGGAGGGTGTCAACACGGCGCGCTCGGCCGTGACGCTCGGCGAGCGGCACGGCGTGGAGCTGCCAATCGCGCGCGAAGTGGCCGCCGTGCTGTTCGAGGGAAAATCGCCGCAGCGCGCCCTGGTGGACCTGATGGAGCGTGAGCTCAAGCCGGAGCTGTGGGGGGGAGCGGAAGGGGGATCATGAGCGCGCCGCATCCGGTTCAAGAGTTCTTCTCGATCGGGGAAGTGTGTCAGCTCACCGATCTCAAGCCGCACGTGTTGCGCTACTGGGAGAGCCAGTTCCGGTTTCTGAATCCCGCCAAGAACCGCTCGGGGAACCGCGTGTATCAACGGCGCGAAATCGAGCTCATCATGCTCGTCAAGCATCTCCTGTACACCGAGAAGTACACGATCGAAGGGGCTCGACAAAAGATCGAGCAGTACCGGCGATCGGGCGAGCTCAAGCCGGAGGCGCGCCGCGCGCTCGCGACCCAGACGGTGAAGGACCTGCGCGCGGAGCTCAAGGCCGTCCTGGCTGTTCTCGAAGGAAACGCGCCCAATGCCGGGGCGCGCTGACGAGACCCT
>DASQIB010000243.1:0-3949 GCA_035631795.1 Gemmatimonadales bacterium
CAGGCCGACCGTGGTATTGGAGGTAACCGCGGACGACAGGCGGAACGACGCCTTCGTGGAGAAGGTCGCCGTGTAGGCAAAGAGCTGCGCCCGGTTGGCGTTGGCGTTGCCGTCCAGCCGGTTCTGGTCGAGCGGGATCACCCCGGGCGGTGTGAGCTGGTTGTCGGCCTGATTCGTGGCGTCGTAGCCCACCGTACCGATCATGGTCAGGAAGCTCGTCGGCCGGAAGTTGATGTTCACGCCACCCGTGAACCGCTCGATATTCTGCGCCACCGAGATCAGGAACGCCTGCTGTGGGGTGAGGAACCGATACCCACCGTTCGGATCCGAGACGCCGGCGAGTGGAGCCACCGTATCGAAGGGGAAGCCGAGCAGGCCGCTCGCGACGATCCCCTGGTCGTTGTTGTCGTTCTGCGGCAGGTTCAGCTGGCTCGACACGTACCCGACGTTGACGGCGATGTCCATCAGCCGGCTGACCTGGTTCGTGAGATTGGCCCGGAGGCTCGTCTTCTTCAGGTCGTTCGACTGAAACACGCCACGCTCGCGCTGGAAATCGCCCGACAGGTAGAACGTCGTGATCTCGTTGCCGCCCGAGGCGCTCAGCCCGTAGTCCTGGTGGACCCCGGTGCGGAACGGCGTATTCTGGAGGAGTGGGTTGAAGCTGTCGACCCCTACGATCGTGCAGAGCGGTTGGCCGGTGACGGGGTTGATGGTCGCTTCCGACGAGAGCCGGCACGATGTGCCGGCGGCTCGCCGCGAGAAGTAGTTCGCCGGCCAGTCGCCCTTGTCGTTCAGGGCGCCGCCTTCCGCGTAGGCGCTCCACTTGGTGGGGCCGGGCCGCCCGCGCTTCGTCCGAATCTGGATGACGCCGTTCGCCGCGTCCGTGCCGTACAGCGCCGCCGCGGAGGGTCCCTTGACCACCTCGATCGACTCGATGTCGTCCGGGTTCAGGTCGTTCAAGCGCGACGGCGCCTGCCCGCCCGTGAAGTTCTCCAGGCTCCCCGCCTGGGGCGTGTTGTCGATGCGGACGCCGTCCACCACGACGATCGGCTCGTTGCGCAGCGAGAGGCTCGTCGCGCCCCGGATCCGGATCCGCGAGCCCGACCCCGTCGTGCCACCGCTCTGCATCACTTCGACGCCCGGAATCCGCGAGTTCAAGAGATCCGACGCGTTTTCGGGCGCGGCCTCCTGGTTGATCTTCGCGGCGTCGATCGAGCCCACGTTGTTGCCGAGCTCGCGCTTGATCTGCTCCTCGCCGGTGGCCGACACGACGACGGCGTCGAGGGGCACCGCCGCCGCGGTCAGGGCGAAGTCGGCCGTCGCCACCTCACCGGGCGCGACACTGACGGCCGTCGTCCCGGTGGCGTAGCCGATGATGCGCACCTGCACCGAATACTGGCCGACCGGCACCTTGATGATCGTATAGTGCCCGTCACGGCCGGTGCGTGCCTGGAGGCTCGTGCCGGCGATCAGCACCTGCGCCCCCACGACCGGCTGTTGGTTGGATTTGTCCGTCACTTGCCCAGCCACCGTGCCTTGCTGGGCCTGCACCGGCCCGGCGAACAACCCCGCGACCAGGAGAAACGCGGTCGCGATGCCGGGCAGTTGGCGAATGCGATGTAGGTTCATTTGCCGATGTCCTCATTCAAGGGTCTCTGAACGGGATTCCGCCGGTCGGGGCACACATGCTGCGGCGCCCGCGGAACGGCGCGGTCACTCGATGAAGCAGCAAGTCCGGCAGGCCAGCGCTGACGGCCTACCGGCGACTACATCTGCATGGCGCTCCGAGTGAGACGGCGGGCGGGCAATATCGACGACGATCGGACCGAATGTCGCGCATGTGCGACGCTCCTCAGCGTTGGGTGGAGTGGGACGGTCTCGCTAAAGTGCGGCGGGGTACGCGGAGTCGCAAGCAGAGGGGTGTTGCACTTCGCAACACAATGAGGGGGAAGGGGATGCGACGGTGTTAGGGAATTGTCATAGTGGAAACAGTCGTCCCTTCCATGCCTCTCCCGTGAGCGCTAGGTTCGGCCCCATGTCCCGCTCCCGCGCGGCCCGTGCTCGCACGCTGCGGCTCGGAACGGCGCTCGTCTTCGTCCTGCTCGCCGCTCCAGCCTGTTTCGTGTTCGGCCGGGGGCAGAAGTCGGACGACCAGTCCGCCGCGAACGACGTGCCCGAGAGCGAAATCGCGCTCAACGTGACCAATCACAACTATCTGGACGTGGTCGTGTACGTGTTGCACGACGGGCAGCGCACTCGGGTCGGGACGGCGAGTGGGTCGTCCTCCAGCCTGTTCTTCCTTCCCCCCCGCTTGATCGGCCAGGGGCGGGAGATCCGGTTGTATGGAGATGCCATCGGCAACGACGACTATGCCATCACAGACATCCTCGTCGTGCAGCGGGGGCAGTACATAGAGTGGACGCTCGAGACGGACTTGCGCCGCTCGAGCGTCGGGGTGTTCTGAGGAAGCGGTTCCTGCGGTTACTGCTTGTTGGGTCGGCCTCCGCCGGGGTTCGGCGTCGTGCCACCGCCAAGCAGGCTGAACGCGAGGGTGGTGGCCACGAGCCCTCCTGCGCCCACACCCGCTAAGAGGATACTCCGGCCTCTCGCCAAGCGCCGAACATCGAGCGAGGCCACCGCGTCGTCGGGAACGGCGACGGTCTCACCCGACCACGGGAGCGCGAAGCCTTGCTTGGTTTCGACCGATGAGACCGAGATCAGCATCCCGCGCTCGTCGTTGCTGAGGTAGCGCCCGCGTACGACGAATGCGGCCGGCCCGAGGGAACGAGCCAGCTCATCGGAACCCGCGTCGGTGAGCGTCACGGCGAGATAGGTGCCGGGTTCAGGGCTGGGGGTCGTGAGCGGGCTGTAGTTGTAGCATCCCGCCCCCGCCCCCCCCGTGAGACACAGGACTCCGATCAGACTCAAAGTACGCATGGGCAACCTTCCATGATCATGAGACCGAATCATACCCCAGGGCGCTCGTGCCGTTCAGCTCAACGCGGGACTGGCGGACCACCGACGCCGCCTGGCGTCGTACCGCTAGCGCCCGGCCCGAACGCCGCGTAGGCCGCGAAAAAACCCACTAGGGACGCACCGGCGAGGAGGGCGGTTTTCCCGTTGGCCGCGTGGCGCTCTTCCAGCGAGCGCACGAATTGCCCCGGCACCTCGACGGATTCGCCCTTCCACTCGAGGACATCGCCCCGACGGCTCTCGACCGCCGCGACCGACACGATCAAGCCCCGGTCCGTGGCGCTCAGGTAGCGACCCCGAATGATGAGGATGTTGGGACCGATGTACTGCGCCAGCTCATCCGTCCCGGCATCCGTGAGGGTCACCGCGACATAGGTGGACGGCGCAAGCTGTGACCGGCGGAGCGGCGTGTAATTGTAGCACTCGGTCGCGAGCAACACGGTCGCGGTCAGCCAGACAATGCGCGAAGCACTCATGCCGCTCCTCCACCGGGCCCGAAGCATACGGGGGCGTGGATCCTGACGGCGGATCCACGCCCCCCAATCATACTGCAAAACGAAACGTTACGCACGTCCCGCCGTGCCGGCTCCTACGGCAGGTTATCACTCCCCTGGCATGCGTGGACGTCCCCGGCATTCCGGAAGCCGTGCGTCGCAAGCTGCGTGCTCGCATCCGGAATGTTCGTGTTTACGTTCCGCTCGTTCTGCGGATAGTACAGCCGCCCCGGGACATGGGTAAAGTTGAACGAATTCGCCGACGGCGTGAGGGCGGGGATGCACGTCCGCCGGTAGTCACTGATCGACTCCATGTTCTGGAACGACGACACACACTTCTCCAACATGATGGAGTCGAGCAGCGCCGCGCCCGTGATACCCACGAGCGGCGTCGAGATCGGCGCCCCGACCGTCGCCCGCGCGTTGTTCAAGTGCGTGAGCGCCAACGCGTCGTTCCCCGTCTGGTTATAGGCCTCGGCGAG
>DASQIB010000244.1:0-1887 GCA_035631795.1 Gemmatimonadales bacterium
TCGCCCGAAGCGCCGCTCGCCCTCGGAGGAGTCCAGCCGCTCGAACAGCACCGTGAAGCGGTCGCCGGGGCGGATGTCGCGCGTGAAGTCCACCTCCCAGTCGTAGACGTCGGCGATGGCCCAGGCCAGCTGGCGTCGCTCGACGGGGGGGAGGAACGAGTCGGCGACGGCTTTGTCGAGCGCGTCATACAGTGAGGTCTCGATCAGGCCGGTCACCCGGATGCGCGTGATGGTCCACGGGATCGTGTCGACGGTCTCGGTCCACCCGACGGCCGCGCGCGCAATCCCGAGCCGGCGATCGCGGGACAATCGCACGGTGACGCTGGTCGTGACGCTCTCGGCCTTCAAGCGGCGGAAGTGGAACGCCAGACCGGGCCGGAGCCGCCGCACGGGCAGGCTCTTCGCCGCCGCGAGGAACGCGACGTAGTCGCGCCCCCGCACGCCGCCGCGCGCGAGCACGTCGCCGAGCGTCTCGCGCTTGCCCAGGGTTTCGGTGAAGTCGACGTACGCCGCGTCCACCACCAGGGGGCGCGCGGTGAGCGGCCGTCGCCAGGGCCACGCGTCGCTCGCGGCCCAGACGAGGCCGCCGGCGACGAGCGCGCCGGCGACGACGTAATGGCTCAACCGCCGATTCATCAGTCCATTTGCCGCCGGATGAACGTGGGGATCTCGAGCTCGTTCATCTCCGATGGGAGTGGCGGCGGCTGGACCGGCGCCGGCCGGCGCGCCGTTTGCTCGGCCGCTCTCGCGAAGCTCCCCCCCCCCACGCCGGCGGGCGGCATCGGCGCGGGCCGCGTCGCCCGTTCGCGGAAAGGGAGGACGCCCGGCGCTCCCCGCGCCGGCAGCTCCGCGCCCGCTGGTCTGTCGAATCCCGTCGCGATCACCGTCACGCGGATCTCGCCGTGCATCGCGGGATCGTTCACGGTCCCGAAGATGATCTCGGCTTCCTCGCCGGCCGCGTCCTTCACCACGTCCGAAATCTGGGTGACCTCGCCGAGCGTCAGATCTTCGCCGCCCGTGATGTTGATCAGGACGCCGGTCGCGCCGGTGATGGAGATGTTGTCGAGCAGCGGCGAGGAGATGGCTTGCTGCACGGCCTCCATCGCGCGATTCTCTCCCCGCCCCATGCCGGTGCCCATGATCGCCGCGCCACCATTTTGCATCACGGTGCGGACGTCGGCGAAATCCACGTTCACGATGCCGGTGACGGTGATGAGCGAGGAGATGCCCTGCGTGGCGTGGAGCAGCACTTCGTCGGCCTTCTTCAAGGCGTCCTGGAACGGGATGCCCTTGCCCACCACGGCGAGCAGCCGCTCATTCGGCACGACGACCATCGTGTCGACGTGCTTGCGCATCTCGGCGATCCCCATTTCCGCCTGGCGCATGCGCTTGCGGCCCTCGAACAGGAACGGCTTCGTGACGATGCCGATGGTGAGGGCCCCCAGGTCGCGCGCGATCTGCGAGATGATTGGTGCGGCCCCCGTGCCGGTGCCACCACCCATACCGCAGGTGACGAACACGAGGTCCGCGCCCTGCAACCCGTGCAGCACCTCGTCGCGGTTTTCCTCGATCGCCTGGCGACCGATTTCCGGACGCGCCCCCGCGCCCAGCCCGCGCGTCAGCTTCTTGCCGATCTGCACCTTCACGTCGGCCTTGTTGTTGAGCAGGGCCTGCGAGTCCGTGTTCACGGAGATGAACTCGACGCCCTGGAGTCCCTCGTCGACCATGCGGTTCAGGGCGTTGCCGCCACCCCCACCGACGCCGACGACTTTCATCCGCGCGTTCTGCGAGACGGTCTCTTCGAGCTCGAAGATCATGGCTCCCTCGGGTGACCGATCAGAAGAAGTCCTGCAGCCATCGCTTCAGCGGTCCGAACAACTTGTCGAC
>DASQIB010000245.1:0-3873 GCA_035631795.1 Gemmatimonadales bacterium
ATCGGACCGGAGGTCATCGAGGCCGCGATCCCGATCCTCGAGCGGGCGGCGGCGAAGCACGGGTTCACGCTCGACTTCGAACGGCTCCCCTACGGCGCCGATCACTACCTCAGCACGAAGGAAACGCTCCCCCAAGCAGCGTTCGAACATCTCCGAGACGACGTTGACGCGATTCTCTTGGGCGCGATCGGCGATCCCAGAGTCCCAGGAAACGAGCACGCGCGTGACATCCTGCTGGGCCTGCGATTCCGACTCGATCTGTACATCAACTTCAGACCCGTGCGCCTGCTGCATCCCACCCTTACGCCGCTCAGGTCGGAGAAGAACATCGACTTCGTGATCTTCAGGGAGAACACCGAAGGGGTCTACCTCGGCCGCGGCAGGATAAACGGCGACGAGTACATCGCCGAGGAGATCAACACGGCGCAGGGCGTCGAACGGATCATCCGGGCGGCGTTCCAGTGGGCCAAGTTACACGACAAAACCCGGGTCACGATGAGCGACAAGGCGAACGCGGTGCCGGCGCACCGGATCTGGCAGGACACCTTCAAGCGCGTCGCCGCCGAATTCGCCGGGATCGAAGCGGAACACCGGTACGTCGATGCGCTCGCCATGGAGATGGTGCGCGAGCCCGAACGGTTTCAGGTGATCGTCACCAACAACCTCTATGGCGATATCCTGTCGGACCTCGGTGCCGGTCTGGTCGGCGGTCTCGGGCTCGCCGCCAGCGCCAACCTGCACCCGGGTCGGGCCGGCCTGTTCGAGCCGGTGCACGGCTCGGCGCCGCCGCTCGCGGGCAAGGGCGTCGCGAATCCGATGGCGGCCGTGCTCACCGGCGCGCTGATGTTCGAGCAGCTGGGGCACCCCGAGGCGGCGCGCGACCTCGAGGGCGCGGTGACGCAGACTCTTGCCACGGGCGTGCGCAAGCCCGACATCGGCGGGAAGGCGACCACCAGCCAGGTCGCGAAGGCCATTGCCCGCGAGCTCTAACCCGGCACGGACGACGCGGGAGCTGGCCCGCGTCCTCACACTCCGCGATCTCGTCCTCATCGTCGTCGGCACCACCATCGGCTCGGGCATCTTCACCGTGCCGGGGGCGGTGCTCCGCCAGTCGGGCGGGGACATCGGTGTGGCGCTCGTGGTGTGGCTCGTCGGGAGCGTGCTTGCGCTGCTCGGCGCGCTCACCTTCGGCGAACTCGGCGCCATGCTCCCCGACGCGGGGGGGAGCTACGTGTACGTTCGCGAGGCATTCGGGCGGCTGCCCGCGTTCCTCCTCGGTTGGACGTTGTTCCTCGCGATCAACACCGGCTCGACGGCGACGCTCGCCGTGGCATTCGCGAACTATTTCGGCGAGCTGCTGCCCCTCACCCCGACCACCCACAGGCTTGCGTCGGTGGCAATGATCGCGGCGGTCACAGCCGTGAACATCCGCGGCGTGCGTCAGGCGGCCACCGTCCAGAACTGGAGCACGGGGCTCAAGGTCGGAGCGATTTTCACCCTCGCGGTCGCCGGATTCGCGCTCGGCGGGGGGTTTCATCGTCCCGACACGCACGTGTTTACCACCCCCCTCACGGTGCCCGTGCTCTCCGCGGCCGGGGTGGGCCTTCTGGGCGTGCTCTGGGCCTACGAAGGCTGGCAGAACGTGACCAATTCTGCGGGTGAAGCGGGGGACCCTCAGCGCACGTTCGCGCGCGGGATCGGGCTCGGGACGGCGGCGCTGGTCGTGATCTACCTGACTGCCAACGCCGGCTACGTCGCGGCGGTCGGCGCGTCGGGCGTAGCGGCGTCCGACCGCATCGCCGCGGAGGTCGTCCACGCGTTGTTCGGCGCCGGGGCGGCGAAGCTCGTCACCCTCGTCATCCTGATTTCGATCTTCAGCGCGGCGAACGGGCTCGCGCTCACCGGACCGCGGATGTACTTCGCGATGGCAAGGGATGAAGTGTTCTTCCAGTCGCTCGCGGAGGTGCATCCTCGCTTCGGCACCCCAGCGCTCGCCGTCGCGACGAGCGCGGTATGGGCGGCGGTACTCGCGCTGAGCGGGACGTTCGAGCAGCTGTTCACGTACGTGGTGTTCGCGAGCTGGATCTTCGCGGCGCTCGCGGCGGCGAGCCTGTTCGTGCTGCGACAAAGGCGGCCAGACTTGCCGCGTCCCTACCGCGTGCCGGGGTATCCCTTTACTCCCGCACTGTTCATCGCGGCCGCGGGCGCGGTGGTCGTCAACACGGTCATCGCACGGCCGGTGCAGGCCTTGATCGGGCTCGGGATCGTCGCCACGGGGTTACCCGCGTACTACGGGTGGCGGGCGTATTTCGCGTGGAAGAAGGGGCGGGCGGCGTAACTGCGAAGCAGGCAGAGTGTGGCCATATTCCCCGCATGGTGCCTCGCGCTCTTCCGCTAGCCGCCGCGCTCGCCTGTGTGAGCGCCCTCTCGTCCGCCCAGGAACCCCGCCCCACCACCATGGCCCACCGCTCGACGGTCTACGCGCCGCACGGCATGATTGCCACCAGCCAGCCGCTCGCCACGGCCGCCGGCCTGGCGGTGCTCGAGCGCGGCGGCAACGCGATCGATGCGGCCGTGACGGCCGCCGCCGTCCTGAACGTCACGGAGCCGATGATGACCGGGATCGGCGGCGACATGTTCGCCATCGTGTGGTCGGCGAAGGATCGCCAGCTCTACGGCCTGAACGCGAGCGGCCGCGCCGGCGCACTGATGACGCGCGAGGCCCTGCTGGCGCGCGGGCACAAGACGATGCCCGGCGAGAGCGTCGAGGACGTGACCGTTCCCGGCGCACTCTCCGGGTGGGACGCCCTGCTTCACCGATTCGGCACGATCTCGCTGGCACAAGCGCTCGCTCCCGCCATCGGGTACGCCCAAGATGGGTTCCCGGTCACGCCCATCATCGCGCAAGACTGGGCCAGCGAAGCGGCGCGGCTCGCCCGAGACGAGGGTGCCCGATCCACGTTCCTGGTCGACGGCTCCCGTGCTCCGCACGCGGGCGAATGGTTCACGAACTACGATCTGGCCCAAAGCTTCCGCCTGATCGCGGCGCAGGGTCCCGCCGCTCTGTACGGAGGCGAGCTGGGGCAACGCATCGTGACGGGTGTCCAAAAGCTTGGCGGCTACCTCACGATCGACGATCTGCGCCATCATCGCCCCGAATGGGTCGAGCCGATTTCGGTTCCGTTCAAGGGGTACCGCGTTTGGGAGCTGCCGCCCAATGGACAAGGCGTTGCGGCGCTCGAGATGCTGCGGATGCTCGAGCCCTACGACCTCCGCGCCATGGGGCATAACTCCGCGGCTTATCTCCATCTCTTGATCGAATCGAAGAAGCTCGCGTTCGCCGACCTCGCTCGCTACGTCGGCGAGCCAGCGGCGATGCACACCCCTGCTGCCGCGTTGCTCGACGACGGATTCATCGCGGCGCGGCGCGCCCAGATCGATTCCCATCGCGCCGCGGATCGGCCCGATCCAGGATCGGCGCTGACGGCCAGCGAGACGATCTACCTGACCGTCGCCGACAGCGCGGGCAACATGGTCTCCTTCATTAATTCCCTGTTCGATGCCTTCGGCTCGGGCGTCGTCGTGCCGGGGACGGGGTTCGCGCTGCAAGACCGCGGCGCAGGTTTCACGCTCGACGAAGGGCTCCCGAACACCGTCGCACCGGGGAAGCGTCCCTTCCACACCATCATCCCGGCATTCGTCACGAAGCCCGACGCGCAAGGCGTCGAGCAGCCGTGGATGAGCTTCGGGGTCATGGGCGGCTCGATGCAGCCGCAGGGTCACGTGCAGGTACTGCTCAATCTCCTGGTCTTCGGAATGGATCTGCAGGATGCCGTGGACGCGCCCCGTTTCCGCCACCTGAACGGCCGGCGC
>DASQIB010000246.1:0-5185 GCA_035631795.1 Gemmatimonadales bacterium
AATCGGCAGCTGCGTGGCCTGTTGTTCGATCCCGAGCCGCCCGTGACCCCGGTGGGCGGCTGGAGCGCGGTGAGCCACATGGATCGCGAGGTCGGGCGGGTGACGAGCCTTGCATTCGTGCCAGATACGGGCGGGGGGTTGCCGGGAGCGGGGCGCTGGATCGGCCTCGCCGTGATCCGCCGCGAGGTCGCACCGGGCGCGATGGTACGCGCCGCCGGCCGCGACGCCCGCGTCGTCGATCTGCCGTTCTCCTTCCCTGCGGCCGCCCCCGCGTGACTGAGGGAGGGAGCGGCCCGATCAGCGCAAACGAAAAGCCCGGGCACTAGTCCCGGGCATCGTCACTGCCTCCGGCGCTCCGCTTACGGCTTCTTCTTCGGCGCGGGCTTGGCGGCGGGCTTGGCGGCGGGCTTGGCGGCGGGCGCCATCTTTTTCGAGGTGTCCGCCATCATCATGTGCTTCGAGGTATCCGCCATCATCATCCCTTTGGACGTGTCCGCCATCATCATGTGCGACGTGTCCGCGGGCGGCATCGCGGCCGCGGGTTTCTGCTCCTGCTTTTGACACGCGCCCATCGCCACGAGAGCGAGGACCATTGCAATACGCTTCATGCGAGCTCCTGTATGGAATAGAGACGGGCTGTAGCGGGCGTTCGGCCGTGGAAAACCTAGCGGCATGCCCCCGGGAGTCAAGGCCGCCACGCCGTGCCAAGTGTATGAGCACAACATGACTAACCGCCGCACTTTCCTCGCTTGGGTCGGAAGCCTCCCGCTCCTCCAAACTCGCCATGCCGCTTCCCCAATCGTGGTCGAGGCGGCGCCCACGGCCCTGTTCCAGCAGCCCGATGGTCGCAACAACCTGGTGCGAATTGCCGCCAGCGGCCTCGACGCCCCTGCGGCGCGCGCGCGGGTCACGGACCGCCGCGGATCGTTGGTGGGCACCGCGGGGTTGTTACCCGCCAACGACATTGGAGGCGGGAGCGGGGGCGGGGGCGGGGGCGGGGGCATACTCGCGGGCGAAGTGTGGTTGCCGCTGACGAGGGTTGCGGAGTACCAGATCGAGCTCGAGGTTGCCAAGCGGCGCGTCGCCACGCGGCGGGTGCGGCTGACGCCGCCGCGACGCTGGACGCTCTACTGGATCGCATCGAGTCACACCGATGTCGGCCGGACAGACCTCCCCGAGCGCTGCCTCGAAGTGCACCGGAGCAACCTGGATGAAGCGCTCTCGTGGTTGGTTCCCCATCCCGCGTTTCGCTGGACCGCTGAGTGCGCTCTTCAGGTGATCTCTTACGTCGAGCACCGGCCTCCCGCAGCGGGCCAGGCCCTCACGCAGGCCCTGCGCGACGGCAAGACCGGTCTCTCGGCGCTGTTCGCTCACCTGCTCACGGGACTGCTCGACCACGAGACGTTCGCACGCGCCGTGTGGCCCGCGGGGCTGTTCGCCCGCGATCAGGGTCTCGGTTACCTGGCGGCACAGATCGCCGACGTGCCCGGGCAGGTGTCCACCTTCCCCACCCTCCTCGCGGCGAGTGGGGTGCGGTATCTCGCGAGCGGAGTCAATTCCGAGCGCGCCGCGCCGCTCCTCTCCCCGACGGCAGCCGCCCGTGCCCAGCTCGCGGGAGACTGGACCACGTACCCGCAGCTCTACTGGTGGCAGGGACCGGACGGCAGCCAGGTGCTCCACTGGCGTTTCGACGGCTACGCCGATGCGCCGCGCTTCGGCTTCGACGTCGGCGCGGGCGAGATGGCCCGGCGGCTCTCGGACTGGCTGCTCACGCATCCGGTCTTCGCGTCCCCGGCCTACCCGTACGACGTCGCCCTCCTCGTGGGCGCCGCGGGCGACAACGGTCCGGCCGACGGGGCGATGGTTGCGAACGTGGAAGAGTTCAACCGCCGGTACGCGTTTCCACGCCTCATGGCCGCGCGGCCGGAGGAGTTCTTCCGGGACGTGGAACAGCGGTGGGGGACTAAGGTGCCCGTCCGGCGCGGGGACACTGGGTGCTACCGGGAGGACGGCGCGGCGGCCGCAGCGGCGGAGCTCGCACAGTTTCGCGCGACGCAGCTGGCCGCTCGGGTGGCCGAGCTACTGGCGCTCTGGGATGAGAAAACCGAGCCTCGGAACGGCGCGGCGGCACGCATCGAGCGTCGAGCCGCCGACCGCCGGCGCATGTGGCGCCAGCTCTTGCTGTTCGGGGAGCACACCTGGGGATCATCCGCGAGCGTGTCGGATCCGGACGGCGCGCAGACACTGGCACAGTGGGAGGAGAAAAAGCGCTTCCTCGCGCGGGCGCGCACGACGGCCGACGGCCAGGTCGCGGCGGGCCTTCTCCGTATCGGGCTCAGCACCGGCCCGGGGCCAGGTCGCCTTGTGGTTAACGCTGCGAGCTGGGCGCGCAGCGACGTCGTACGCGTCCCGGGCGGCGCCGGCTTGCGCTTGTCCTTCGGCGGCCACGACTGGCCCGCGGTGGACATGCCCGACGGCTCCGCACTCGTGGTCGCCCGCGACGTGCCTGCCCTGGGCTACCTCGCCGTCAGGGAACGCGAATTGGCTGGCCCGCGCAATCCACCCACGGCGGACGGTACGGCGCTTGAGGTTCAGGCTGGGAGCTTCCACGTGGTGCTCGATCCGGCCAGTGGAGCCGTTCGTTCCCTGACCACGGGAGACGGCAAGGAGCGCGTCCGACCCGGCATCTGGTCGGGGCTCAATCAGCTCGTCTACGTGCGCGGCGGCGCGCACAGCGCGCTGTGGACGAGTCCGGCACAGGATGAGCTACGGACCCCACCCGACCTGAGCATCAGCCAAGCGGAGCTCTCCTCGGTGCGTCGCGAGCGCCTGCCCGGCGTGGGCGCGCGCCTGACGATCGAGCGGACGCTCTCCGGCGCACGAAGTGTCTCGTCCGTCGTGACGCTGTACGACGACCTTCCCTGGCTGGACATCGAGAACCGGATCGTCAAGGCGCCGACGCTCGAGAAGGAGGCCTTGTACGTCGCCTTCCCGTTCGCGCTGTCGAGCCCGACCGTGGAGATCGAGGTGCCCATCGGCCGGATGACCGTCGAGCGGGACCAGCAGCCTGGGAGCTGTCGGGACTGGTACAGTCACGTGCATTGGGTGTGGCTGCACGACGCGACGGGCGGCATCCTGTGGAGTGGGCCGGACACGCCGCTCCTGACCCTGAACGACGTCTTCCGAGGTGAGTGGCGCCGTCGCATCGCGCCCGATGGGACGTTGTTTGCGTACGCGCTGCACAATTACTGGTACACGAACTTCCCCGCCCGGCAGGGCGGTGAGCTGACCTTCCGCTTTCGGATATCGGCGTTGGCTCCGGGAAGCGACCCCGCCGAGCCTGTGCGGCGCGGCTGGGCGGCGTGCGATCCCCTGTATGTCAGCGCGCCGTACACGAGCGCGGCCGAGCGCCCGCTCGCTCCTAAAGACTCGGCGCTCTTCATCGCGGATGGCGGCGTGCAGGTGGTCGGCGCCAAGCCCGCGGACGATGGCGAGGGTACGATCGTGAAGCTCGTCGACGTCAGCGGCATTGCGCGCCGCGTGAGCGTGTGGCCGGGCGCGCGCGGATTCCGTCAGGCCCGGCGCGTGAACTTCGTGGAGATGAACGGCAACCCGATCCCCGTTGAGCCCGACGGCCGCGCGACGATCGACTTGCCCGCGTGGGGGACCGCGGCCTTGCGACTCTTTACATCGCCGGAGGGAGCCGGTTAACTATCGCCGTATGACCAAGCCGACCACGCTAGGCGACCTGAAACAGACCGAATGGGCGAGTCCGGCCCGCGTTCAGCGGACGGTGAAGGACGAGCTGCGAGAGAATCTCATCTGTCTGCTCGAGAACGGCTCGCCGCTGTTCGCGGGCATCGTAGGGTACGAGGACACGGTCATCCCGCAGCTCGTGAACGCCGTCCTGTCTCGCCACAACTTCATCCTGCTGGGCCTGCGCGGGCAGGCCAAGAGCCGGATCCTGCGCCAGCTCGTCACCCTGCTCGACGAAGAGATCCCCGTGCTCGAGGGGAGCGAGGTCAACGACAACCCCTTCGCGCCGATTTCGAAGTACGGCCGGGAGCTCGTGGCCGAGCGGGGCGACCGGACGCCGATCGCGTGGCTGCCCCGCGACTCGCGCTACGTGGAAAAGCTGGCCACCCCCGACGTCACCATCGCCGACATCATCGGCGACGTGGACCCGATCAAGGCCGCGCGGGGCGGGCATCTCCTGTCCGACGAGCTGACGATGCACTTCGGACTGCTGCCGCGGGCCAACCGCGGGATCTTCGCGATCAATGAGCTGCCCGACCTTGCGGGGAAGATTCAGGTCGGGTTGTTCAATATCATGCAGGAGGGGGACGTCCAGATCAAAGGGTATCCGGTCCGGCTCAACCTGGACGTCGCGCTCGTCTTCACCGCCAATCCCGAGGATTACACGGCGCGCGGCAAGATCATCACGCCGCTCAAGGACCGTATCGGATCCGAGATCGTCACGCATTACCCGCACACGGTCGATCTCGGCGCGGCGATCACGCGTCAGGAAGCGTGGCTCGAGCGCACCGGACGTCCGCTCAAGCTGCCCGACTTCATCGCGGAGCTGATCGAGCGCGTGGCGTTCGAAGCACGGGAGGACAAGCGGGTGGATCGCCGGTCGGGCGTGTCGCAGCGGCTGCCGATCAGCGTGCTCGAGAACGTGGTGTCGAGCGCCGAGCGGCGCACCATCGCCACCAAGGAGAAGGTGGTGGTGCCGCGTATCTCGGACATCTACGCCGCCCTGCCCGCGATCACCGGCAAGCTCGAACTCGAATACGAAGGCGAGCTCCAGGGTCCGGAGTCGATCGCGCGCGATCTGATCCGGCGGGCGTCCGGGCAGACCTTCGAAGCCCGCGTGGGCGGCGCCAACGTGGACGACATCGTCCATTGGTTCGACGAGGGAGGAGCGCTCAAGCTCTCCATGGAGGAGCGGTCCGAGACGTGCCTCAAGGGATTCAGCGTGGTCCCGGGACTGCTCGACCTCATCGATCAGGTGGGGCTCGCCGGAAAAAAGGATCCGGGCACGATGGTCGCCGCGTGCGAGCTGGTGCTCGAGGGACTGGTGGCCGAGAAACGGATCTCGCGTAACGAGGAGCTCGGCTACGTGCGGGCCCGCGCCGAGCCCAAGGGGCCCGGATACGGGAAGACCGGAACGGGAGGGGGCGGA